>NZ_JBFUIJ010000032.1:0-72035 GCF_056401935.1 Mucilaginibacter sp. P4_D1 | reverse complement strand
CCGTATCTCACCCCGGAACGCACGGCAATATCATTTCTCACGTGATATTGTATCAACTAAACCTCAGATCTCATGCAAGATGATTATCTAAGCTCTTATATATTTACCGATGTAATAACCGATAAACAATTTTTTTATTATATTGTGTCAGCAGCTTTTAAACAGCTTTATATTTAACCTTGCGCCAATAAATTGCGAATAATTTAAAGCAAACGAAGATACAATATAAATATTGCGTTTAAACGTTCAAATTTACCGCATATTATTAATAAATGTCTATCTAACGTTACTTTATTTACTTAGATGCCCAGGTAAAATATTTGTTACCATGAAATTGAATTTAATCTTTATTTTATTATTTTCTTCGTTGTTTGTATCTGCTCAAAAAATTAACCTGAGAGAAATTAAACGGGCTGAAAATTTGGCTAATACGGTAACTATCATCCGCGATAATTACGGCGTACCGCATATTTATGGAAAAACCGACGCCAGCGCAGTTTTTGGGTTGATGTATGCGCAGTGCGAAGATAATTTTAAGGGGATTGAACGCAATTACCTTTACCAGTTTGGCAAACAAACCGAAGTGGATGGTGAAAATAGCCTGGCTACCGATATTCAGTTACAATTAATTGCCGATAGCGCAGATGCTATCAATGATTATAAAACAAGCGCCCCGGCTTTCAGGAAACTATTGGATGCTTTTGCCGATGGTATAAATTATTACCTGTACAAACATCCCGAAGTAAAACCCAAAGTATTTAAGCATTTTGAGCCCTGGTACGCGCTGATGTTTACCGATGGAAGCGTAGCCGCCACCGAAACAGGGGGCATTAAGCTGGATGAAACAAAAGAGTTTTATATAAATGGCGGCGACAAACTGGGTTACGTTCCAAATGGCCCGGTCAAAGTTTATGAATTTGTGAATGAACGCGAAACAGGATCGAACGGGTTTGCTATCTCTCCTTCGAGGTCGGCTTCGGGGCATGCTTTGTTGTATATTAATCCGCATGTGCCCTTTTATTTCCGCAGCGAGGTGGAACTGGTTAGCGAAGAAGGTTTGCACGCCTACGGCGCAGTAACCTGGGGCCAGTTTTTTATATACCAGGGTTTTAACGAACACTGCGGCTGGATGCACACCAGCAGCTACGCCGATGTAGCCGACCTGTATGCCGAAAAAATGGTAAAAAAAGACGGCACGTGGTTGTACGAGTACAACGGCACCCTTAAACCCGTTACCGAACGTAAATTGGTTATCAATATCAAAAAAGGCGATAAGCTTGAACCAAAAACAATAACCGGCTACTATACCCATCATGGCCCGGTAGTAGGCAGCCGCGACGGCAAATGGCTGGCGCTAAGGGCCAATAATCGCTCATATAACGCGCTGGTTGAATCATGGCAGATAACGAAGGCCAACAACCTGGCCGAGTACAAAAAAGCCATGGACCTGGTATCCAACGCCACCAACGCCACTGTTTATGCCGATGATAAGGGCAACACCATTTTTTGGTATGGCAATTATATCCCCAAACGCGACCCCAAATATGACTGGAGTTTACCCGTTGACGGTACTACTTCCGCTACTGAATGGCAAGGTGTTCATCGCTTAAACGAAATAGTAACCACCACAAACCCCGCTACCGGCTGGATTCAAAATTGTAATTCGACGCCATTTACTGATGCCGGTGCAAGCAGTCCGGATAAAAGTAAATACCCGGCTTATATGGCACCCGACGGCGAAAATTACCGTGCGGTTACGGCCATTAACATATTAAAGAATGCTAACGGCCTTACACTGGATGGCCTTATAGCAAAAGGATATGACCACTACCTGGCTGCCTTTGACGATTTACTGCCCGCACTATTCAAGGCTTATGATGAAGCTCCTGATTCATTAAAGCATTCAATATCAGATGCTATATTAATATTGAAGCAGTGGGATAAGCGCACGGCGGCCAATTCGGTAGCAAGCTCACTGGCTATTGAATGGGGTACGGCCATGCTTAAATTACTCCCTCCGCCTAAAACCGACCAGGAAAGTGCTTTTATCACACGCCGCATTAAAACACTGGCCGATGCAACCCCGGGCAAGCAGCAACTGGAGCTTTTAAGCGCTGTTATGAAAAACCTGCAAAGCCGTTTTGGGACTTGGCAGGTAAATTGGGGCGATATGAACCGCTACCAGCGGCCCGCCGATGGCACAACCTTTGATGATAAGCTGCCGAGTATCCCGGTGGGTTTAACCGGCTCGGGGTTTGGGCAATTGCCGTCGTTCCAGAGCCGTACGGTAAATACTTTGAAAAGGTATGGTTACTCGGGCAATAGTTTTGTAGCCGCAGTTGAATTTGGCCCGAAGATAAAGGCTAAAAGTATCATGACCGGCGGGCAGTCATTTGATGCCGCATCAAAAAACTTTACCGACCAGGCGCGGGGTATTATTGAGGGTAAGTTTAAAGATGTGTTATTTTACCGCGAAGATGTGCTGAAACACGTAAGTAAAAGCTATCATCCGGGCAGTTAATTTAGTTGCAGAAAAAAGTATATTTGGATACAATAACAAAAATGAAAAAGTTCCTGTTTGTGGCTTTATTATGTTTTTGCGGTGCCAACCTGTTTGGGCAAAGCATAACAGTTAATGACCTTACCAATTTAACCAACCTAACAAACGCCGATGCGCACAAATACCTGGTTTTAGCAAAAGGCTTTAAAAAGGCCTATACCCAGGAACTTGATGGTAATACCATTGAGCATTTGAGTAAAACAGATGCCGAAAAAAAACAAGAATCGGTAGATATTGGGGTAGCTTTGAAATTAAGCAGCGGAGCCATATTACGTACCGTAACCTATAAAACATCTCGCACTGAACAAATTTTCCATTTGATTTCACAGGCAAAAAGCCAGGGCCTGCCCATGAAATTCCAGGGGGCCGATACGATAAACAACATTTACCAGTTTGATAACGATTTTTTTCATATCGTGATGTATATCAGCCGCGATAATACCGCCGGCTACGTAGAGGTTAAACAAAAAGAGTATGTAGGCTTTGATTGATAAAGGCATTTCGATTTAAGCTATCTGAAAATTCCATCCGGCTTTTGGTATATTGCAATACCAATTTATAAAGCTTATGGAAAATATCAGCCGCAAAAAGTTTATAGCTGCAGCTACAATGGCAACCGCCGGTATGGCATTAGGTTTAAACGCCAAAGGACTATCGCTACCCGGAAGCTTAAATAGTGGCGATCTCGCTCAATCTTCCCCCGGAAAAATTAAAGTAAGCATTTTCTCCAAGCATTTGCATTGGCTCAAATACGCGGATATGGCCTCATTGGCGGCTGATATGGGCTTTGATGGAGTAGACCTGACGGTAAGGCCCGACGGGCACGTATCGCCGGAGCATGTGGCTACTGATCTGCCAAAAGCTGTTGCAGCGGTTGAGCGCGCGGGTTTAAAAGTTTATACCATTGTAACCAACATCAAATCGCCCGATGAAAAATACACCCATGATATTTTAAAGGCTGCATCGGCATTGGGAATTAAGTACTACCGGATGGCCTGGTTGGATTATGATAAAAGCATCAGCATTCCCGATAACCTGAAGGCGATAAACAAGCAGTTTAAGGCGCTTGAGGCCCTTAACAGGCAATATAACATGCACGGTGCTTATCAAAATCATTCGGGCGAGTTATTTGGCGCTTCGGTTTGGGATCTTTGGCTGGGGATGGAGGGAACCAATCCTGATTTTATTGGCTGCCAGTACGACGTAAGGCATGCCACTACCGAAGGAGCCGACACCTGGCCAACATCTATCCAAACACTTATACCGCGCATTAAAACCACCAATGTAAAAGATTTTTACTGGGACAAAAAAGATGGCAAATGGCAGGTGAAAAGTGTGCCTTTGGGCGAGGGTATGGTGGATTTTCCAAAATATTTTCGTATATTAAAGGAACAAAAAATAAACGGCCCCATGAGCCTGCACTGCGAATACGAGCTTGGCGGCGCGCAGGATGGCGCCAAACAATTAACGATAAGCAGGGAAGCGTTTACAACTGCTGTGAAAAAAGACCTGGCCACCCTAAGAGGATGGCTAAAGGAATATGATCTGTAAAAGATCAAAATAAGAATATACAATACATTAATGAATACCAATTTAACAAAAAACAATCCACTACACATCATAACCGAATTATACCAGGATAGTATCCAACGCCTACCCAAAAACGGCCAGCACTTGTTAGGCCACCAAACCGAAGATCTTATTGTTGTTTACCAGGCTTATAATCATCACATTGCCGATTTTGCCGTAGAAAATCAATTCCTCGGCGGCAACCATTATAGTTATAGCCGGATGTCGTGGATAAAGCCTAACTTTTTATGGATGATGTACCGCTGCGGCTGGGCCGAAAAAAAAAGCCAGGAAAGGGTACTTGCGCTGTGGATTCAAAAGACAGATTTAGAGAAAATCCTGGGTGAAGCAGCCATATCTTCATTTAGTCCTAAATATTACGAAAGCCACGCACAATGGAGGGCCGACCTGGATCAAAAGGAAGTGCGCCTGCAATGGGACCCCGATCATGACCCTTACGGGAATAAGCTGCAACGCCGCGCTATTCAATTGGGTTTAAAAGGGAAAATGCTGGAAGATTTTGGCAAACATCAAATCAGGAAAATTGAGGATGTAACAGATTTTGTAAAGCTGCAGAAACAATTGTTAGATGCCGGCCGCCTGGATGAACTATTAGTGCCATTTGAAACTGCATTTAAAACCGGCGATGCTGCTTTGAATGACAGGGTAGGTATAGAAAGATAGATTTTGTTGAGAATTATAACTATAAACAACGGAGTAAGCCAATTATGCCAGGAAGATATTAGCATCAAACGATGACCTCTGTTTATTGCCTGATCCTGGTTGAAACAGGTCGCTTCGATACCTGTTTCAACCAGGATCAGGCACCAAAATTTAGATGCGTTTACATTACGTAAAATATCATTTTTAGTGTTAACCATGAATAAAATATAAAATGTTGATTATTAGTATTTTATAACATTTTAAACCTGAAATGTGTTAAGTTATGTTAACCCAATCTCTTTGCATTTGCCTTGAATTCCGAATAAAAACAATTTGCAATTACCACAAGTTTGTTACTATATTTATATAGCGTAACCAAGTCGCATTATTCTCCCTGCAAGCCACCTGGTTACTAAAACCAATTATACCTTTAAAAATAAGGAGGCTGTCATGAACGTAGTTCATAAAATTGAACATTGGGGCGATACACATCACCCTAAATTCCTTGATCTTGTACGCATTGCGCTTGGGGTATTTTTATTGCTGAAAGGCGTAGCCTTTATGGAAAATACGACTTATCTACGCGATCTGATCGAAAGCCAGGATGTTGTTGATCTTTCGCCCGGCGTATTGATGGTTTTGGTTTATTACGTAACCTTTGCTCATATGATAGGCGGCATCCTGATAACACTTGGGATATTTACCCGGCTGGCATCTATTTTCCAGATCCCTATTGTATTAGGCGCGGTGTTTTTAACAGGCATTTTCAAGGAACCCATAAACACACTGGAATGGCCATCTGTAACCGCATTAATCCTCCTGGTAATGTTCACCATTTTAGGCTCCGGCCCAATTTCGTTGGATAGGTACCTGGAAGGATAGTTTTTAGATGTGCAGATTTCAAATGTGCAGATTTCAGATGATTTGAGTTGCGCATTTGAGATTTGCCACACGGAATGTGAAGCTTCATTTGCACAT
The DNA here is from genome assembly GCF_056401935.1 of Mucilaginibacter sp. P4_D1. Taxonomy (NCBI): domain Bacteria; kingdom Pseudomonadati; phylum Bacteroidota; class Sphingobacteriia; order Sphingobacteriales; family Sphingobacteriaceae; genus Mucilaginibacter; species Mucilaginibacter sp. P4_D1. The sequence goes on along the minus strand of NZ_JBFUIJ010000032.1, from coordinate 66,265 downwards.
CTGAAATCCGCACATCTAATAACCCGTCACTGCTTCATCCACATAGCACCATAGCCATCTTTCGCCGGGCTCGGCCGATATTACTACCGGGTGGCCGGTGGCTTCAAAATGTTTGGTCATATGGGTATTGGGCGAGCTATCGCAGCATAGCGTAACACCGCAGATTTGGCAGGTGCGCAGGTGCATCCATGATGAATGTGTTTTAATGCACTCTTCGCACAGGTAATCCTGCGGTTGTTTAATATCGGTAATTGCCGCCAGATGCTGGCATATTTCGTCGTCGTTTTGCATGTTGTGTTATTAAACTTCAGCTAAATATTTGTGAACAAAACTAATGGCCATTGAGCCTTCGCCCACGGCAGATGCCACCCTGTTCATGGCCCCGGCGCGTACATCGCCGGCGGCAAAAATACCCGAGCAGCTGGTTTCCAGCAAAAACGGATCGCGCTTAAGTTTCCATACTTTGTTAAAACTTTCGTAGCTGCGCAGCTCGCGGCCGGTTTCTATAAAATCCTTGTTATTTTTTATAATGTCAAGCTTAATCCAGTCGGTATAAGGTTTGGCGCCAATAAAAATGTACAAGGCAGCGGCCTTATTGGTAAATGTTTCTTGCGTTATGCAGTTTTTTAAAGTTAATTTTTCCAGGCAGTTACCGCCGTGCGCTTCTAGAATCTCGGTATTACCCAGCACCTCAATGTTGGGCGTTTCGCTGATTTGTGTAATCAAATAGGCCGACATGGTTGCCACCAAATCCTCGCGCCTGATCACGATATGCACTTTGGTGGCATATTTTGAAAGGTGCATGGCCGCCTGCCCGGCAGAGTTGCCACCGCCAATTACGTAAACATCTTTGCCTGTACAAGCCGATGCCTCTGTAGTGGCTGCGCCATAATAAATGCCCGCGCCGGTAAAGTTTTCAACGCCTTTAACTTCCAGTTTACGGTAATCAACGCCGGTAGTTATCACTACAGTACGGCTTATAATTTCGGGGCCGTCATCTAAAATAATGGTTTTGTAGCCATCTTTTTGTTTGATATCACTAACCGATTGCGGCGATAAAAATTCGGCACCCAAACGCATGGCCTGTGTAATGGCGCGGCGGGTAAGGTCGGCGCCGCTTAAGCCGGCCGGGAAACCCAGGTAGTTTTCAATCCTTGAGCTGGTGCCTGCCTGTCCGCCCGGGGCTTTACGCTCAATTAACAAGGTTTTTAAACCTTCGGATGCGCCATAAACTGCGGCTGCAAGACCGGCGGGGCCAGCGCCTATGATTACCACATCATAAACATCGGTTAATGTTTGGGTGTTTTTTTCAAGCTTGGCGGCTATGCCTTGTATCGATGGTTTTTGCAGATAGCTGCCGTCCTCAAAAAACACCATGGGCAGACAATCGGTAGATAGGTTGTTTAAAGCCAGCAGCGTTCCTGCATCCACATTTTTTTCGATATCAAGCCAGCGATAGGGGATAAGGTTGCCGGCCAGGTAATCTTTTATCACGTGTGATTGCGGCGAAAACTGGTATCCAACCAGTTTAATGCCTACAAATTCAGGAATATAACTGTTATGCCAGTCTGCAAGCAAATCATTTATAACCGGGTAAAGTTTTTCTTCCGGCGGATCCCATGGTTTCATAAGGTAATAATCCAGCTGTACGTCGTTAATGGCTTTAATAGCCGCCTCGGTATCGCTGTATGCCGTAAGTAATACCCGTTTGGCATCAGGAAATACTTTTTTTGCTTTTTCTAAAAATTTAACGCCTTCCATTTCGGGCATGCGCTGGTCACAAAGAAACAAGGCTACCACATCCGAACCATTTTTGAGTTCGGTAAGCGTTTCCAATGCTTCCTGGGCCGATGTTGTACTTAATATTTTGTACTCTTTGCTGTACTGAGATCGCAGGTCGCGGCTAATAGACCGTAGTACCTGCTGATCATCATCAATTGAAAATATAATAGGTCGATTCATAGGGTTCGCTACAGGTAATAATTAAAAAGAATCAAGACGTTAGATTCAAGAATCAAGAGAGAATGCAATGATAACCTAATCTAAACTTTTTTTCAATAAAGAAACGGCCGGCAGAATATTAACTCTTATGTTTTCGCTTATCTTGATTCTTATATCTTGACTTGATATTTAATACTTTAAATAAAAAAATGTTTTACTACCCGTCAATCAGGAAGCAAACACTAAATACGGTACAACCGGGTGTCGATTTTACTTTGATCGATCCTCGGTGTTGTTTTACAATCCGTTGTACTACTTCCAGTCCCATCCCGGTGCCTTTGCCCATCTCTTTGGTTGTAAAAAACGGATCGAAGATCTGACTTTGGATATCTTCCGGAATACCGGGGCCATCGTCGATAATAAAAACTTCCACAAACTCGCGGTCGCGCCGGGTCTTAATGGTCAGGATGCCTTTTTCTGCCGGTTGCATGGCATCAAGGGCATTATCAATAAGGTTGGTCCAAACCTGGTTAAGTTCGCCAATCAGTGCTTTTACTTCGGGCAAAGTTCGGTCAAAATCTTCAACAACAGTAATATTTCCTTTACGAATTTTGTACCCCAGCATGGTAAGCGTATTGGTAATACCAATATGGATATCGGCATATTGCTTATCCTGCCCACGGTCCATATGTGTAAAAGTTTTAACAGAACTTACCAGTTCGGCTATCCGTTTGGATGATTCCTGTATATCCTGGATCATTTTTTCGGCCACCAGCTTATTGCTCATCCAGTTAAAAATTGTGGATAAAAATTGCTTCGGGATATAGCTTTTTAAGGCGTCGAGGTTTTCAACCTTGAAGTTGAAGTCAACAAAGCTTTCGGCAATTTCGTAGCTGTTTTCTATTTCGTTCTCATCCAGCCATTCGCCAATTTCATCTTCCCGGTGCGTACGTTGCTTCAGGCTCAGGCGGCCTTCATCTTTGGCAGTAAGCACTTTAAACATTTCATTGGTTACGCCATCAACCTGGTCCGAGTCCATTTTTATGGCAAACATACCTTTTATGGCCTCAGGAACCAGTTGCAGGTGTTTGCTTAGAGAAGTAGAATCGCGCACTATGGCCGATGCAGGGTTATTCAACTCGTGAGCCAGTCCGGCCGATAGTTTGCCAAGCGCCATCATTTTTTCGTTTTGCTGCTGCAAGGCTGTAAAATCGCGAACGCGGTTGGTCATGATATGTACCAGTGCCTGGGTAAGCTCAAAATGATTTTTTATCATTTCGGTGATCCGTTCGGTGGGGAAGCTCAATACCCGCAATTCGCCGATAGCTTCGGCAAAGCCTTTAGAAACCAATCCGCGTGAAAACGGAAGGTATCCTGTTATATTTCCCGGCCCCACGGCAACAAAATCGCGGCGGCCGCGGCTTTGCAGCATATAAAAACGCATGCTGCCTTCAACAATAATATGTGGGCCGGTCATTGGCTTGCCTGGCTCATTGAGCATGGTGCCATCTTCAAATGTATTGTATTCGCTATTATCTATCAGCCACTGCAGCTGATCATCCGGGACATGCTCTAAAGCTTCGAGCGATTTAAGCCAGGATACGGTTACCTCTTGCATAAAATAAAATTAGGGATTATTATTTAATGCGCGGGAATGGGAGAGAAAAAATTGCAATAAAAGGAGCCTCACCTAAATCCTCTCCAAAGGAGAGGACTTTTGATTAGCATGTAGGAAAGGTTCGATTATATTTAACGTGATTTTTAGAACCCTCTCCTTTGGAGAGGGCAGGGTGAGGCTCTACACCCACTTACTCAAAAATACCCCGAAAGCATCTTTATATTGATCGCCAACGGTGATGTTTATTTTGCCAATTTGCAGGGCGTTGCGGGTAATGGAGTTTATTTTATCTAACGATACAATGAACGAGCGGTGCACCCGCATAAAACGTTTTGATGGCAGTTTTTCTTCCAGCGACTTTAAACTGGTGAGCGATAGCAGGGCTTTCTCGGTGCCTTGCAGGTATATTTTAACGTAATCTTTCAGGCCCTCTATGTACAGGATATCTTTAAGCGCTATACGTACCAGTTGGTACTCTATCTTTAAAAACAGGTAATCGTCCTCAATGCGGTGCTCTTCGGGAACAGCTGTTGCTGCGGGAGCAGGGTTGGTTGAGCGTTGTAACAGCTCGGCATAGCTTAATGCTTTGTTGGCAGCATGCAAAAACTCTTCATAATTAAAAGGCTTCAGCAGGTAATCCAGTGCGTCAACCTTATAGCCTTCCAACGCAAACTGGTTGTAAGCCGTGGTGAAAATAATGCGTGGCTTGTTGGCGCCCCGGCTATCCAGCACACGGGCCAGTTCGATGCCGTTAAGGTTAGGCATCTGTATATCCAAAAAAATAAGGTCAACTTTTTGGTCCTGTAAACCAACCAGCGCTTCAACCGCGCTGCTGTAGCGGCCTGTAAGTTTTAAAAATGGTGTTTGCTCAATAAATGCGCAAACCAGGCCAAGGGCCAGGGGTTCATCATCAACGGCAATACAGTTTAATATCATGACAGGTTGAGTGTTAAGTAAACTTTATAAGTATTGGCACCAGGATCTTCGTTTATATCCAATGTGTATTTTTGGGCATACAACAAATCTAAACGGCGCAGGGTATTGGTAAGGCCAATGCCTTTGTTTTCTTCCAGGTTGGGGTTGGCGTCTTTATAAATCGAATTTTCTACCCGCAATTCCAGTAGCTCTGCATTTTGTTCAACACTAATCAGGATGTCGCTGGGCAGCGTCGCGCTTATGCCATGTTTAAAAGCATTCTCCACAAAAGGTAAAAATATCATGGGGGCAACGGTCATATCGTTAACCGTGGCGGGCGAATTAAATGTAACCTTCACCTTATCGGTAAGCCGCAGTTCCATCAGGCTGATGTAGTCTTTTATAAAGGCTATTTCCTGGCTTAACAATGCTGTGCCGTGTTGAGTATCATACAACACGTACCGCATCATCCGCGAGAGCTGGTGAATGGCTTTGCGCGATGTTTCGGCATTGATATGTGTAAGCGCGTAAATGTTATTCAAGGTATTGAAAAAGAAATGCGGGTTGATCTGCGCTTTCAGGAAGGATAACTCCGAACTGATTTTGTCCTGCTCTAAAGTTTCGCGCAGCCTGATATCGGCCTGCCACTTTTGGATGGCGGTGATGCTGGTGCTGATGCCTAAAACCAATGCCATAATAAAGATTACCGCATAGTCGAAGATACGGTTCCGTTCGCCGTGTCTTGGCGGGCCATGTTTATGGATAGCATTATCCATTAACAGGTGCATGTTCAATGAACGGTCAATGAAAATGTTTAATATATATATAACTGCTACCAGGGTAATTATAAATATGAAGTACATGCCTGTCCGGTTTTTTAACAGGTACACAGGCACAAACACAATAGCGTTGATGTAAAATGCAGTTACCAGCATAATGATAAACAATGCCTGTTTTATCCAGAACTGGTAAGGCAATACAATATCCCACGTAAGGGGTTGATATAAAAATAACGCGAAGCCCAGCACTACCCATGTTAACACATGAATAAGGATAGTAATGGTACTGCTTTTTGATTTAAGGCTCATTTTTGATTTGAATCAGGAGTCAAGATACGAGAATCAGGACTATTAATGTTTTTTATTTTTTCGACAGAAAATCTTGACCTGAGATTTTCGATTACGGTTTAATAATCGTTCAATATTACTAAACCATTTGGTTATCAGGCAACCATAATCGCCTAACAGGCACAACTTGCCGACAAATGGCTAAAATTAACCGTTGAATACTGTAATTGGAGTTTAATACTCCAAATACATGATTCTATAGGCAAAAAACATGCCTTCGTCTACATTTACTATGCCGCTGTCTATTGCGTTTTTTGGGGTGGTGCTGATGTTATTGCTTTGTGTTGCAAATAAGCCACAACACAATGAAACTTAAATTTACATACCTGATAATTGCAGCATTGCTGTTTAGCCTTACAACCTTTGCTCAAACGGGCAGGCGGGTTAAGGGCACCGTAACAGACTCAACAGGGGTAACCTTGCCGGGCACAACTGTTAAACTGTTAACCGGCACCGATAGTACCAAAGTAATTACCGATAGTAAAGGCGCTTTTACTTTTGATGATGTAAAAGTTAACCAGTTTAGCCTGGTTTTAAACTCGATAGGTTACCAGGGACTGCGCCGCCGTTTTGTGTTGGATAATGCCAATACCCCTGTATTTTTAAAGCCCATCATTCTTAAAAACGACACCTATATGCTTAACACCGTAACCATATCGGATGTTAACCCGGTGAAACTTAAGGAAGATACAATTGAATTTAACGCCGCAGCTTACCCGGTACGTGATAATGCGCCTGTAGAGGATGTCATCAAAAAACTACCCGGCGTTGATGTTGATAAAGATGGCAATATTACCGCCCAGGGTAAAAGCGTAACCAAGGTAAGGGTAAACGGGAAAGAGTTTTTTGGCGGCGATTTAAAATCGGCTACCAAAAACCTGCCGGCCGATATTGTGCAAAATATCCAAATTATAGATGATTATGGCGATCAGGCAAATCTTACAGGCGTAAAAAGCGGCGAGCCCGAGAAAATTCTGAACATTACCATAAAGCAAAGTAAAAACTACGGCTACTTTGGCCAGGCCAGTCTGGGCGGGGGCAGGGATGCCATACCCGGTATAGCAAACAGCCAGGAAAGTAACCGGTATGTAGCATCGGCAAATTTTTTCAAATTCAACGGCGATCAGCAACTGGCTTTTTTAGGTAACCTGAATAATACCAATACCAACTTGTTTACGTTTAACGGCGGCGGTCCAAGGGGCGGTGGTCCGGGCGGCCCGCCGGGGGGCAACAATAGCAATACCAATGGTATTACCACAGCCCGCTCATTTGGGCTTAACTACCGCGATAGCTGGGGCAAAAAAGTTACTGCGTATGGCAGCTATAGCTTTGCCGATAATTCGGTATATACGCTTAACAAAACTATTCAAAATAACTTATCTACATCAAACCCAAGCACCAATACCAATAACAATACCCAAAACGACGAGAAGCTTAACCATCGTTTCAACTTCAATATCGAAATTAAACCGGATACAGTTAACTATATTAAAATTACACCATCGTTTGCTTATGCACGGGTAACTACCACTCAAATTGGCAGCAGCTTGCTGGTTGATAAGGCCCAAACTTTATCTAACTATAATTTTGATACCTACAGTAATCAAACCGAACCAAACTATGGTGCCAATGTGTTATTTAACCACCGTTTTGCCCGCAAAGGCCGCAATTTTAGCCTGAATGTGGGGGCTGGGTCATACAAGATCAATAAATACCAAAACCCGGTTTACACTTACCTGGATGGGGCTGCAAACGCGCCGCTAAACCAATTTATTAATACCGACAGCCGCACCGATAGTGTGGGCACAAGCGTATCGTTTTTAGAGCCGGTAAGTAAAAAAGGCTATCTTGAACTAACCTACGCCTATCATTACGCCTATACCACAGCCGATAAATTAACAGATACGCTAAATATTGATGGCGTAACCAAAGATTATTATAGTTTGCTGAGCAATAATTACAATTCCACGTTTATTACCAATCGTTTTGGCTTAAACTATCGCTTTATCGATAAAAAGTATAACTACACATTGGGTTTAGTAGCACAGCCAACCATACTGCGCGGGCAATCATTAACCAACGGTGCTTCGCCAACAGATAGCCATACATTTAACTTAGCCCCTAATGCCAGGTTCATTTACAACTTCTCGCGCAATCAGTCGTTGAGCTTAAATTATAACGGTGCCAGCAATCAGCCAACTTATACCGAACTGCAGCCTGTTACCGATTTTAGCAATGCATCGTACCCGGTACAAGGTAACCCCGATTTAAAGCCGGAGTTTAATAACAACCTGTCCATCCGGTACAACAAGTTTAATTTCGAGAGTGGTAACGTGTTTTTTAGTAATTTATCTTTCACCACAACCGATAATAAGATAGTAGCTAACACCATCAATTATCCTAAAACGTACACGCCGAACAGTAAATTGGCCGGGAGCATTTTAACGCAGTATTTAAATGCCGATGGGTTTTACTCGGCACAAGGTTTTTATGTATTTGCCAAACCATGGGATAAAAGAAAATATAATTTATTCTTTATAGGCAACGTTGCATACAATAATAACATCTCTTATATAACTAATGTCGATTCGACAAGTTATGCCATGACAACCGAGAAAAATATAGCTAAAAACCTGGTGCTATCGCAAGGCGTAAAATTCAGGCTGAGTATTACTGATGTTGTAGATGCCGAGGCCAGCACAACCTATGCGGTTAATAAATCGAATAATTCGATCACTACGGCCAATATCAATAATAATTTCAGCTCGCTTAACCTGGGTATCAACGGTAAAAATTATTTGTGGAAGGACTGGACCCTGAGTTATGATTACTCCAAGATGTTTTACTATGGTTACAAAGGTGCAACCAACCCCAATATATTAAATACCTATGTTGAGCGCAGATTTTTAAAAGGAAACGCGGGTACCATCCGCCTATCGGCAATGGATGTGTTTAACCAAAACACGGGTTACACCAGCACACAAAGCGGCAGCTATGTAACCCAAACCAGCAGCAACAGGCTGGGCAGGTATTATTTGTTAAGCTTTACCCTTAAGTTACAGAAATTTGCAGGTAAAAAACCAACAATGGGTCCCGGTGGTCCCGGCGGACCTGGCCCTGGAGGCCCGCCTCCGGGTGGCGGCCCTGGCGGTGGCCCGTTTTAATGAGGGATAAAGCCTGAAAAGATATTTAAAATCTGGCCATCCCTGAGAAAGATGGCAAGCAATGATCATACGCGAGGTTGATCTGGATTTAGTTGATGTTATTGGTTTAAGCAATAACAGAGCGTCCCGGGGGTGAGATACCGGGACGCTTTTTTATGTTAAAACTCGTAATTGATGCCTGCTTTTATGCTGTTTGCATTTATGGTATAGTCCCTGCTATTGGTAATTGCCGCAGGGGTAGAGTAGGAAACGTATATGTCAACCTTTTTAGCCACAGTTATGCCCAGTTTAATAGGAAAGCTTATTAAGCCCGATGAAAGGGACAGGTAATTAGAGATAGTTGTTTGAAGATGGCTATTGTATATGTAGTTGCCCGTGGTTTTTACAAAGGCGTATGATATACCCGCATCAATAAAAAACTTAAAAGCGTTGGTGTTATAAATGTTGTAAATGACCTGCGGATTAAGAATAACCAAAAATTCCTTCACATTAAAATCAGATCTTGGTATATCGGGTTGGTTAAAGTAAAGCTCAACAGAGTTTTTATAAGCCGCGCCCGTTACCATTACTTCGCCACGTACAATAAGTTTACCAACGCTGGGGTTGGGATATAAGTTTACACCCGCCGATAGCGCCGGGTATACCGATGTTGTGTTTTTTGCATCATAAAACCTGTTGCCCTGGCCGGCAGCCAGGCTGGTTGTAAAGAGTGTAGCATTAACTCCCACGCCCGCAAAGAATTTCCATGCCGATTTACTACCGTAGTTTTTTTTATCAACCGTAATGTTATTAAGCTTTTGCGAAATGCTTTTCAAATCGGGGAAACTGTAGGTGGCGTTTTCTATTTCGCTTTTTAATTTCTCAGATGTTGGGTTGTATTTAATGGCCAGGTCATACAGTTGTGGGATATAAATATTTTCTATTCGGGTTTGTACGCCATGCTCTGGCAAATAATAAATTCGGTAAACAAGTTCCTTAACCTGTCCGGTCTTGTTATCGCCAATAAAAAACCTCGTCTTTTTGGCATCAATGTATGAATACAAGGTTACATTAGGGCCATTTTGCTCTACCCTTAAAAATACCACATCCTGCTTTTGGGTCGAATCAACTCCTGTTTGTAATTTTGAAGTGTTGGTTTCATCCATGCTGATCTCCCCGGAGTATCTTTGATAAATAGACGAATTAATTAATTCAAAATAGCTTATATCATCTACCGTATAGGTTTTAACTCCTGCCGCGCTTTTAAATTCTACGCTTTTGGGATTGCCAAACCATTCTTTCTGGTTTATTTCGCCACGTAAGGTGTCGCCTTTAAGGGTAACAACATAGCCTGGCTTATAATTGCTTTGCGCCATGGCTACGGCAGGAAGCATAAACGCTGCCAAAATGAGTTTGTGTAGGTGTTTCATGAGATAAGGATTAGTTGAAATATTGTTTAGTTAAAAGTATAATTTAGTCCTATTTGAACAGCACTTACTTGTATATAGTAGGCATCGGTGTTGGTAAAAGTTGCATTAGGGATATAAGCCACAGATACATCAAACTTTTTATTGATTATCGCGCCGACATGAAATGGGAATGAAGTCCACTTGGATAGTAATCCGTAGGGGTTGGCATTTTGCGTAATTGTACCGCTACTGTTATAAACTATTTTGCTTTTATAGCTCGATATATTTAATGATGCACCTACAGCGCCGTAAAATTTAAGATCGTCGGTATTATAAAAGTTGTACAGAATCTGAGGGATTAAGGAAAACGTATTTTGATTAAGCGAGTAGTTTTCAGATGAACCGCTGTTTACGGCGCTCCCCGTATATTTATTTGAGGTATAAGCTATTTCGGCCCTGAAAACAAGCTTCCCTGTATTCGGATTGGCCAATACGTTTACCCCGGCAGCAATCCTTGGGAAAAAGGAGGTCGGCTTTGCGCTTTTTCCTGTCGTCCCGGCGGTGCTTACAGATGGATCAAAATCAGCAAAAGCTTTATCAGATGATATTTTACTGATATTAACCCCTGCTGATGCAAAAAAGAAGGTTCCTTTCTTTTTACCTGTAACAACTTCATCATCTTTAGCGGTACTATGATTGATCATTCTTGATACTTCTACCAGGTCGTTATAATTATAATCTGCTTTTTCTATCCTTATTTTGAGGTTTTGGCTACCGTTAAATTTCTCGGATAACAGATATAGCTGCTGCATATAGCCATTTTCGTTTACGGTTTTGCCATCGTTGTTATAAATCCGGTAAACCAGTTCTACAGGTTGGTTGTCTTTGGTTTCGGTAACAAAAAAATGATCTTTTTTGCTGTCGGCGTATTCAAACAAGGTGATTTTAGCGCCCTTTTGAATGATTTTCAGGAACACAGTATCGGTAATGGTGCTTGCATCGCGGCCGGTAGGCAGATTTGAGATATTTGTTGGGTCGTTGTTCAGCAATCCGGCATAACGCTGATAGGCCTCCAGGTTAGTTGCAGAGAAAAATGTAATGTCGTTTACACCAAGTTCGCGGCTGTTTTTATTATCCGCTGTTGTCTTAAAACTGATCTTTTTGGGGTTAACAGCCCATTCTTTAATGTTGATGAAGCCACGTAAAGTATCGCCTTTAAGGGTAACAACATAACCTGGTTTGTAATTACTTTGCGCTACAGAAAATAAAGGCAATAATAATGCCGGAAGCAGGAGTTTGTAATAAGGTTTCATTAGGGAATAATTGGATTTAATCTGGCAGCAAGATATAAAAATATATCACTTAAAAGAAAATGTGACGTGTCGTTTTTTTAGTGGCGTAAAAAAAATGMGACAATCAGCTATTTTTACAATTATTGGCTATATTTATCGCATCAATTGTAAAATAAGCTGAATGAAACCGCAGTTACTAAAAGTTTCTTCGGGCCCTGCACACTCATTTAGTGTGCGGCACGATGTATTGCCCGATATCAACAACCGCTGGCATTGCCACCCCGAATTGGAACTCATTTACCTGAAAAAGGGAAGCGGTACCCAGTTTATAGGCGATAGTATAAAGCAATTCAAAGCGGGCGATATGGTACTGGTTGGCCCCAACCTGCCGCATTACTGGCGTTTTGACGATTTGTATTTTAATTCCGGTGAAAATAACGGAGTGGAGGTTTTTGTAGTACACTTTTGTGAAAACTTTTGGGGCGATCAATTTTTACAACTGCCCGAAAATAAATTAATAAAAGTGCTGCTCGAGAAATCAAAACGCGGGTTGCAGGTTACCGGTGGCACAAAAGAAAAAGTGGCCGTACAGATGGCCGCGATGTTAAGTACAGACGGTGCCGAGCGCATTATTATGCTGCTGAAGGCGTTAAATGCTATTGCCACCAGCGCCCTCTCAGGTTACATGGCCTCCATTGGTTTTAAATATGATCATAACGATTCGGAAAATGACAGGTTGAACGGCATTTATGAATACTCGATGCAAAATTTCAGGAAAAAGATTTACCTGGACGAGATTGCCGACATAGCCGGTGTAAGCTCCAACTCCTTTTGCCGGTACTTTAAATCAAAAACCCGCAAAACCTTCTCGCAGTTTATTATCGAAATAAAAGTTGGCCACGCCTGTAAATTACTGATAGAAGATAAGCTGAACATTAAACAGCTATGTTACGATAGCGGGTTTAATAACTTTTCAACGTTTCACAAACATTTTAAGCTGGTAACCGGCAAAAGCCCGCTGATGTACCAGAAGGAGTTTATTAAGAATTCGTAAGCTGCCGCTGAACAACGCAGATTCATGAGTGCCAAAAACAGTCAAACCGCGAGTAATCTCCTGCGGTTGATGATGCTTTCATTAGCTATTTTTTTATTTCTCCCTGCCTGAGAAATATGGAAAGGTGCCACTTTCTTATGCCAAAAAAGCTGAATGTTTTAACCATTTTATGCCAACTATTTACCTGTAAACTTTATTTCTTTGTATAACCGATATACTACTTTTTAAATCTATTTATGGCCCACCGATATTGTTTAACGCTTGATTTAGTTGACGATGCCAAGCTGATTGCCGAATACGAAAAATACCACCAGGCTATCTGGCCCGAGATTCACAAAAGTATTACCGAGTATGGTATCACCAACATGGAAATTTATCGTTTTGATGTGCGCCTGTTTATGATCATAGAAACCGATGATACTTTCAGTTTTGAAAAAAAGTCGGCCGCCGATGTCGCCAATCCAAAAGTGCAGGAATGGGAAAACCTGATGTGGAAGTATCAGCAGGCTGTTAAAGGGGCCCAAAAAGGCGAGAAATGGGTTTTAATGGATAAAATATTTCAGCTATAAATAACCTGTCAACTAAATTATAAACCTCATGTTCAAAAAACTTCAATTATCTATGCTGGTGATGCTGGTAGCCGTTTTATCGGCATCGGCACAACAAAAAACAATTGGCGCCGAAACCGATGCCCAAAAAGAAAAACGTATGGAATGGTGGAAAGACAGCCGCTTTGGTATGTTTATTCACTGGGGATTATACTCAGGTGCGGCAAGGCACGAGTGGGTAAAGCATAACGAGAAAATTGACAACGCCGGCTACCAGAAATATTTCGAACAGTTTAACCCCGATTATTTTGATCCGCAGAAGTGGGCCAAACAGGCGAAGGCTGCCGGTATGAAGTACGCGGTACTCACCACTAAACACCATGAAGGTTTTTGCCTCTTTGATTCAAAATATACCGATTATAAAGCGCCTAACACCCAGGCCAAACGCGATTTGGTACGCGAGTATGTAAACGCTTTCCGTGGGCAGGGGCTTAAAGTAGGTTTTTACTATTCATTGTTAGACTGGCACCACCCTGATTACACGATTGATGAAATTCATCCGCAATCGCCAAAAGATAAAAGCGACGCCAGCTATGCCAGGCTGAATAAAAACCGCGATATGGCCAAATACCGTCAGTACATGCGCAACCAGATAACCGAGTTGCTAACTAACTATGGTAAAATTGATATCCTTTGGCTCGATTTTTCTTTTCCCCGCGGCGATGGACATGGCAAGGGTAAAGACGAGTGGGGATCTGTTGAGCTGTTAAAACTAATCAGGAAATTACAGCCGGGTATCATTGTAGATAACCGCCTTAACCTGGAAGAATATAAAGATGGTGCCGACTTTGAAACGCCGGAACAGGTAGGCACAGCCGAACTGGCCAAATACCGTGGTAAAACCTGGGAAACCTGCCAAACATTTTCGGGTTCATGGGGATATTATCGCGATGAAAATACATGGAAAACCCACCGCCAGTTACTGGATTTGCTGATAACATCAGTAAGTAATGGTGGTAACCTTATCCTTAACGTAGGCCCCACCGCCCGTGGCGAATTTGATTACCGCGCCACAAACGCGCTGGATAGTTTGGCACACTGGATGCATGCTAACGATAAATCAATTTACAATTGTACCTATGCTCCCGATACTTATAAAATACCCGAGGGATCAAAGCTTACTTACAATAAGGCTACTAAAAAACTATATGTGCAATTGTTTGATTACCCCAAGGGCAAGCTGATACTGCCTGGTTACGCCGGAAAGATTAAATACGCACAGTTTTTAAACGATCACTCGGAGTTGTTATATAAAACATCAGGATCTGATGATCTGGAGGTTACCATGCCGGCTAAACCGCCGTATGAGATACCAGTTATTGAGTTATCGCTTAATTAGCATTGGTTAGTCCATGGTCCATAGACCATCGTCTGATCTTATAAAAATACAAATACGATATAATGTCGCAAAAAGAAACATTTTTAAGAATACACCTGCATGATAATGTGTTGGTTGCGCTGCAAAACCTGGAGTTGGGTACCCTAATTAATTTTGAGGGCGAGAGCTTCCCGTTGGTTGACCGTGTGGCGGCCAAACACAAATTTGCGATTAATGAATTGGTGCAGGGCGCCGAAATTTATATGTATGGCGTATTGGTAGGTAAGGCTACGGTAACTATACCAAAAGGTGGCTTGCTTACTACGGCCAATGTGCACCACGCATCGGAGGGCTTTCACTTAGGCGAGCGCAAGCTGAGCTGGCACCAGCCGGATACCTCAAATTTTGCAGGCAAAACATTTAACGGTTATCACCGTGCCGATGGATCGGTAGGTACTGCAAATTACTGGATAGTAGTACCACTGGTATTTTGCGAAAACCGGAATATCCAGGTTTTAAAAGAGGCTTTGGTTGATAAGCTTGGCTATAAAAAAGCCAAAAGCTACGAGGGCGATGTAGAGCAGCTCATGGAGCTTTACCAGGCCGGTAAATCTGTTGAAGAGATTTTGAATGCTGATATTCAGTTAAGTGCTGATAAACCCAATTCAAAACGTTTGTTTAAAAATATTGATGGTATCAAGTTCCTTAACCATAGTATGGGCTGCGGTGGTACCAAAGATGATTCGGACGCTTTGTGCGGATTGATTGCCGGCTATATTACCCATCCAAACGTTGCCGGTGCCACGGTGTTGAGCCTGGGCTGCCAGCATGCACAGGTAAGTATTTTGCAGGCCGAGATTGTCAAACGCGATCCGGCTTTTAATAAACCAATGGTGGTATTAGAGCAGCAAAAAGTGGGCACCGAAAGCGAATTGCTGAAACAAGCCCTAAAACAAACTTTTGCCGGCCTGGTACAGGCTAACCAAACTCAACGCCAGCCTGCACCGCTATCAAAGCTGTGCATCGGTATGGAGTGTGGTGGCTCTGATGGTTTCTCGGGCATTTCGGCAAACCCGGCTTTGGGTTATGTATCAGATTTGCTGGTGACCATGGGCGGCTCGGTAATCCTGGCCGAATTTCCGGAGCTTTGCGGGGTAGAACAGGAATTGAGTGATCGTTGTGCCGACGTGGAAACTGCCAACCGCTTTATGCAGTTAATGACCACCTACAACGCCCGTGCCGAGGCCGATGGGTCGGGCTTTTACGCCAATCCATCGCCAGGCAATATCCGCGACGGTTTAATCACTGATGCTATTAAATCGGCCGGCGCAGCCAAAAAAGGCGGCACATCGCCGGTAACAGCCGTGTTGGATTATCCCGAAAAGGTAACCAGGCCAGGCTTAAACCTGCTGTGCACTCCCGGCAGCGATGTGGAAAGTACTACGGCCGAAGTTGGATCGGGCGCAAATATTGTATTGTTTACTACGGGTTTGGGTACGCCTACAGGTAACCCCATTACCCCGGTGATTAAACTATCAACCAATACGGTAATGTTTGAGCGTATGCCCGATATTATCGATATTAACTGCGGCACTATCATCGAGGGCGACGAAACTATCCGGCAGGCCGGCGAGCGAATCCTGAACTATGTGATACAGGTAGCCAATGGCGAAGTTGAACCAAAATCGGTAAAGCTTGGCCAGGACGATTTTATACCGTGGAAAAGGGGAGTGTCGTTGTAAAGAGCCCAAAGCCCCCTCTAAATCTCCCCCTGAAGGGGGAGACTTTAAAAAGAATACTTTAAAGGAGAGAAGGATAGGCTAATAGTTTCAATTTTGGTAAACAATAATTAAAAATAAGATAAAACAAAAAGTCTCCCCCTTCAGGGGGAGATTTAGAGGGGGCAATATGTTCAAATTAACCAATAAATCAGCAGTAATAACCGGCGGTGGCAGCGGGATAGGCAGGGCAATGTCGATACTTTTTGCGCAGCAAGGCGCTGCTGTGCACATCATCGAATTAAATGATCAAGCGGCGGCCGATACCGTTGCCGAAATAGAAGCGGCCGGCGGCAAAGCCAAAGGCTATGCCTGCGATGTAAGTAACCAGCAACAAGTAGTGGATACTTTTACAAGTATTGGTGTTATTGATATTTTGATAAATAACGCAGGCATTGCCCACATTGGCCGCGCTGATACCACCAGCACTGCCGATTTTGAAAAAGTATTTAACGTAAATGTAAAAGGTGCTTATAATTGCCTGTACGCCGTTATACCTATGCTAAAGGCAAACGGGGGCGGGGTTATCCTCAATACAGCTTCGATAGCGGCCAGCGTTGGTATTACCGATAGGTTTGCTTACTCCATGAGCAAAGGTGCTATACACGCCATGACACTGTCTGTAGCGCGCGATTATCTTCACGATAACATCCGCTGTAACTGCATTTCGCCGGCACGCATCCATACACCCTTTGTGGATGGCTTTATCGCCAAAAATTATGCGGGGCAGGAAGCCGAGATTTTTGAAAAGCTCTCCAAAAGCCAGCCGATTGGCCGGATGGGCAAATCAGAAGAAGTGGCAGCATTGGCGCTCTATTTATGTTCAGACGAGGCCGGGTTTATCACAGGTACCGATTACCCTATCGATGGCGGCTTTATCACCCTTAATAATTAAACAAAACCATAACAACAAGATACAATGAAGCTTATTAGATTTGGCGAACCCGGCAAAGAAAAAACAGGTATTATCCTTAACAATAAAAAATACGATACTTCGGCTTTTGGCGAAGATTATACCGAGCAGTTTTTTGAAACCGACGGCCTTGCACGTTTAGCCGCCTTTGTAAAAGATGCTGAATTGCCCCAGGTTGCCGATGATGTACGTTTGGGCAGCCCCTTTGCGCGCCCGTCAAAAATCATCTGCATCGGCCTAAATTATGCCGACCATGCGCATGAAACCAATGCACCGCTGCCGCCCGAGCCGGTAATTTTTATGAAAGCTACATCGGCTATTGTAGGCCCAAATGATAATGTTGTGGTGCCTAAAAATTCGGTAAAAACCGATTGGGAGGTTGAGCTTGCCGTAGTTATCGGCAAAAAAGCATCCTATGTTGATGAGGCCGACGCGATGGATTATGTTGCCGGTTATGTTTTGCACAATGACGTATCTGAACGGGAGTTTCAGCTGGAGCGTAACGGCACCTGGGATAAGGGTAAAGGCTGTGATACCTTTGCGCCGCTTGGTCCGTTTTTGGCAACTGCCGATGAGATTGAAGATCCGCACAACCTGCACCTTTGGTTAAAAGTGAATGGCGAAATTATGCAGTACGGTACCACATCAAACTTTATATTTACCCTGCCGCAGGTTATATCTTATACCAGCCAGTTCATGACCTTGTTACCGGGCGATATTATATCAACAGGTACCCCGGCGGGTGTTGGCCTGGGTATGAAACCGCCTGTTTACCTTAAACCCGGCGATGTTATTGAATTGGGTATTGATGGCCTTGGCGAACAAAAACAAAATGTAGTAGCATATGCTTAAAATAGATTCGCACCAGCATTTCTGGATCTTCGACCCTGTGAGGGATAGTTGGATTAACGACCAAATGCTGGCTATAAAACGTGATTTCCCGCCGGTTGATTTGTTGCCCGTTTTACAACAACACGGCATAGATGGTTGTGTATCTGTACAGGCAAGTCAAACCGATGATGAAACCATGTTTTTGCTGGATCATGCTGCTGCAAACCCGTTTGTTAAGGGGGTAGTAGGCTGGGTAAACCTGCAAGCTGATGACCTTGAAAACCAATTGGTGCAATATGAAAATCACGATAAGCTAAAAGGTTTCCGGCATGTTTTGCAATCAGAGCCTGATGATGAATACATGCTGCAACCAGCATTTCAAAAAGGTATAGCCACGCTCGGGAAGTATGGCTATACCTATGATATCCTGATATTTCCTCAGCATCTGCCTTTTGCTAATCAACTGGTTGGCAATTTTCCCAATCAGCAATTTGTGGTCGATCATTTGGCCAAGCCACACATCAGGGATAAAAAAATAAGCGGCTGGCAAAAAGATATTGAGGTGCTGGCCAAACATGAAAATGTATCCTGTAAAATTTCGGGAATGCTAACCGAAGCTGATTGGGGCAACTGGAAGGTTGATGATTTTACCCCATACCTCGATATAATATTCAACGCATTTGGGCCGGCCCGTGTCATGTTTGGATCGGATTGGCCGGTTTGCCTGCTGGCAGGCGGTTACGAGGGTACCATGCAGGTAACGCAAAACTATGTTGCTAAGTTATCTGCCACCGAGCAGGAACAATTTTGGGGAGGCAACGCTATTTCGTTTTATAGCTTGTAAGGGTGATATCAATATCCGGACTGATTTTTTCAGTGAAAACTCAACTAAACTGGGTTAACATAACTTAACATATTTTGAGAAAAAATATTATAAATATTTGATTATTAATGTTTTGTAAATAATCATGGTTAACACTGAACACATGCTTGTGCAATTTAAGCGCATCCCAATATTTGCGCCTGTTTTTAGCAAAAGCAGGTGCCTAAGCGCCCTGGATCTTTTTACAAGGTTGTGAAGTAAACACAAGGTATCGTTTGATGCCTATAAGCTTTGTTCCGCCAGTTATTATTAAATGACAGATCATAGCCGCTAAGTGTTAGATGCGTTTACCCGGTTGATTTTTCGCCCCCTTCTTAATAAACTTACGAAGTTTCCAAAACTTTGTAAGTTCCTGTGCACAGGCGTAAAACGCCTTTTTTTGTCCTCATATTGTAACATTCCCTTAGGTATAAGCGTTCATAAATTATTGGCACATATTTAGCTATATACCGGTAACGATTACAGCTAAAATTAAATACTGCTTAAGTTTTTATCACAGTTTTAGATGTGCGTATTAAACAATTTATTTTCAACGTTATGCCTTTTATATTTTTCCAAATCGCTGCACTGCTTGCTGTAATCTGTTTCACAGTTGTTATGTTCATTTTGCGCTCTAAAACACGCAAAAAATCAAATTCTGTTACAAAATATAAAATTGACACCGATACAACCTATGCCCGGTACGCAATTAACGAGAATGGTTTCCTTGAAGAAATAAACGAAGGGAAATTATCAAAGTATAGAAATTAGTATCCACACAGCAAGACATGTAAAAGACGATTGTTCTAAATAAAGGACAATCGTCTTTTAGTATCAAGTAGTTAGTATCAAGTATCAAGATTTTTTGACTTTCAGACTAACCAATTTTTGCAGCTGTCTTGATACTTGATACTCGCTACTTGATACCAGACCGCAGCAGTCTTGATACTTGATACTAACTACTTGATACCAGACTACAGCAGTCTTGATACTAACTACTTGATACTAAATTCTACTTCGCGTTGATATTCTCCGCTCAGTTCATCGGCGCTGGGGCCGTAGCTGCCGGGTATCGGGATGTTTAGCAGGCGCAGGTAAACACCTAACTGGGCGCGATGATGTACAAGCTGGCAAAAGGCAACCCTGATTACTTCGGCCTTGTTATAGTTCTGTAATATAACATCGCCATTGCTTAGTGTCCAGGGTTTCAGCAGGTCTTCTTCGCTGATGTGTTGCAGGGCTTCTTTGCCCTTGGCAACTGATTGTTCCAGCAAATCTAATAAGCCTTGGGCGCTTTCGGCTGTTGGGGGATTATAAGGTTCGGTGGCAAAATTTAATCCATCGGTGTACACGGCCAGCGCAAGCCAGTTTGGCAAATCAACAATGTGCACGGTAAGGTCTGCAATGGTCATGCTTTTTGGGTGCGGCTGCCATTTAAATTTGTCGGTTGGTACAATCTCGAGCATTTTGCGGGTGGTTTGGGCTTCCTGTTCCAACTCCTTTAAAAACATTGGGATAATATTCATAGCGTTTTTGTTTTTGATTTATAATTCAAAGTAACAACCCGCTTGTGACAGCCCTATGTCAACAGCATTTAATAAAGTTTAATTTATTTTATTCGTTTGCCATCGCCAAAAAATCCGGCGTTAGTCTATATTAGTACAGGCTTTAAACCTGCGTTTATGAAAAAAATAACCTTACTCTTATTGCTTCTTAATTTTACCGCGTTCGCCCAGTCGCATAAAAAAGCGATTATCGTACTTACCTATGATGATGCCTTGCCATCGCAGTTGGATGTGGCGCTGCCGCAACTGGATTCTTTGGGGTTTAAGGGTACGTTTTTTCTGACGGGATATATAACCCATGTAACTATTCCGCGCTGGCGACAGGTTGCTTTAAAGGGACACGAATTAGCTAATCATTCGCTTTATCATCCCTGTTTAACCAGTTCGGTAAAAGCCAATCCTGCAAATAATTCGGCCAACTATTCGGTATTTATGATCAAGCGTGAAGTTGCCGAAATGAATAACCTGCTGTATGCCGTCGACGGAAAAACCGGCACACGTACTTACGCTTACCCTTGCACCGAGATAGCTGTTGGTGGTGTAAAATACGCCGATTCGCTGAGCGCAGCCGGTATTATCAAGTACGCGCGCATTGGCGGCGGCCCCGATGCGGTTATAACCGATTTTAAAAAGATTGACCCCATGCAGGTTCCGGCCTGGGGCGTACACGGCGGCGTTACCGGCGATGAATTGATTGCTTTTGTAAAAAAGACACAGCAAAGCGGCGGGTTGGGCGTGTTTATGTTTCATGGCATAGGAGGCGATTATATAACTACACCTGCAGCCGCGCACAAGCAATTATTGCTTTACCTAAAGCAACACCCCGACGAAATAGAAGTGCTTACCTTTCAGGACGCGCTTGATGCTGTTAAGCGGATAAATTAACAGGCGTGTTTGGGTGGTATGGTTTATAGGCAAAAGACAGATAGGGTTGCCGCTGTAGCCAGCAATCAATAACATTGGTATCCAATCTTAAACCATGAAACATATTTTACTTTTTTTATTTGCTGTTTTGCCGGCAATTTGCATGGCGCAAAAACCAGTTGCCGAAAGCCTGACGGCCGAATACTTAACCAACCCGGTTGGTATTGATATTAGCCATCCCCGCCTGAGCTGGAAAATTAGTACCACGCAAAGGAATACTTTACAGCAAGCCTATACTATTGTTGTTGCTACTGATGCTTCCCTTTCGTCGTCCAAAACCGTTTGGAATACAGGTAAGGTAGCGTCCGATTCATCTGTGTTTGTTACTTATAATGGCGTTGCGCTAAAATCGGCAACACGCTACTATTGGCGGGTAAAAGTATGGGATAACCATGGCAATGCATCTGCCTGGAGCAAACCTGCTTATTTTGAAACGGGGCTGTTCAACACCGCCGACTGGACGGCCAGTTGGGTACAACCCAAACAGGACAGCTCGCGCAAAATGCCTGCAGTAATGTTACGCAAACAATTTTCGGCAACTAAAAAAGTGGTATCGGCCCGGGTTTATGCTACCGCCCATGGCGTGTATGAGCTATACCTCAACGGCGGCAAAATAGGTAACCAGGTGCTTACACCCGGTTGGACGGAGTATAAAAAACGCCTGCAATACCAGGTTTATGATGTTACCGCTATGCTACAACCCGGCGATAACGTAATTGGCGCCATGATTGGCGACGGCTGGTTTAAAGGCACACTGGCTTATATGAACAACTGGGGTTTCTGGGGTAAAAACCTTGCCCTGTTATGCCAGCTACAAATAACTTATGCCGATGGCACTATCGAAAACGTAAACTCAGATGGCTCATGGAAAGGTACCCAAAACGGTCCGGTAACGCTTAACGGCATTTACGATGGTGAAAATTATGATGCCCGTAAAGAAATAACCGGCTGGAATAAGAAAGGGTTTGATGATGTTGCCTGGTTGCCGGTTGATGTAGCCAACAACATCACAAAAAACACATTGGTTGGGGTACAAAGTGTGCCGGTACACCAAATTGCCGAACTGAAGCCCATAGCGATTTTTAAAAGCCCCAAAGGAACCCAAATTATTGATTTTGGACAGGACATGACGGGCTGGATAAGAATGAAAGTGAGTGGGCAGGCCG
Organism: Mucilaginibacter sp. P4_D1; assembly: GCF_056401935.1. Lineage (NCBI taxonomy): Bacteria > Pseudomonadati > Bacteroidota > Sphingobacteriia > Sphingobacteriales > Sphingobacteriaceae > Mucilaginibacter > Mucilaginibacter sp. P4_D1. Next base: position 43,801 of record NZ_JBFUIJ010000032.1, on the reverse strand, counting down.
GAAAAACCGTTACCATAAGGCATGCCGAAGTGTTGGATAAATTTGGTGAGTTTTACACAGCCAACCTGCGCAATGCCACCGCAACCATTAATTATACCCTGAAGGGCGATGGCGTGGAAACATTTGAGCCGCACTTTACTTTTATGGGTTTCAGGTATATTGCTGTAGAGGGTTTCCCGGGCGAGATTAAGCCTGGGGATTTTACGGCTGTTGTAATACACTCGGATATGGCGGTTACCGGGCAGTTTACCTGTTCAGATACCATGATTAACAAGCTACAACACAATATTCAGTGGGGGCAAAAAGGTAATTTTTTAGATATTCCTACAGATTGCCCGCAGCGCGATGAACGATTGGGCTGGACAGGCGACGCGCAGGTTTTTTCGCGCACGGCGGCATTTAACATGAACGTAGGTCCGTTTTTTGCCAAATGGATGAAGGATGTAGCAGCCGACCAGTTTCCGGATGGCGGGGTGCCTTTTGTGGTGCCCGATGTTTTACAAACCAACCGCGCCACATCGGCAGGCTGGGGCGATGTAGCTGTTATTGTTCCGTGGACGATGTACCAGGTTTATGCCGATAAGCGCATTTTACAAACCCAATATCCCAGCATGAAAGCTTACGTTGATAAAATCATCAACAAGGCAGGGGATAGCTACATTTGGCGCGGGGGCAGTGTTTTTGGCGATTGGTTGTTTTACCGTCCGGGCATCTATGACTTTTCGGAGCCGAATGGTTATACCAATCCCGATATGATTGCTACCGCTTTTTATGCATATTCGGCAAAACTGCTTAGCCAGGCCGCGGGCGCTATAGGCAACACCGCCGACGAGAAGAAATACAATGACGTGTTTGAGGGGGTAAAAAAGGCATTCATTCATAATTATATGACCCCTACAGGTCGGATTTTCGCAGACTCGCAAACAGGCTATGTACTGGCATTGAAATTTAACCTGGTACCCGATAGTTTAAAAAGCAGGGCAGCGGCTTACCTTGTTGAGGATGTACGCAGCCGGAACAACCACCTTTCAACCGGGTTTTTAGGTACGCCTTACCTGTGCCAGGTGTTATCGCAAAATGGGTATACCAATGTGGCTTATGACCTGTTATTGCAAAAAACGTATCCATCATGGCTATACCCTGTAAAAATGGGCGCTACCACCATTTGGGAGCGTTGGGATGGTATTAAAACCGACAGTACTTTCCAGGATAAAGGCATGAACTCCTTTAACCACTACTCGTACGGTGCCGTGGGCGATTGGATGTACCAACATGTTGCCGGCCTGCAAATTGGTAAACCGGGCTATAAAAATATAGTATTGAAACCCGAGCCCGGCCGCCAGTTTACCTTTGCCAAAGCAACTTTTGAAACCATGTATGGCCAGCTGCTTTCTGAGTGGGAGGTTAAAGATGGCACTATGCGCATACATGTTAAAATCCCGGCCAATACCACAGCAGGACTAACACTGCCACAGGCACATGCCGAAGATGTAAAACAGGATGGTAAACCGCTAACGGGTGCCAGTGGCGATGTAAACGGTACAACAGTACAATTAGGATCAGGCGATTATACTTTTAACTATCCCTGGGTTGTGGTGAAAGATAAGGTTGCGGCTAAATAATTTTAACGTGCGCAGAGGGCAATGTTTTGCTCTCTGCGTTATGATTATTATTACCCAACTAACTGGATAAATAACCGCCTTAAAGTCAATTCTGCATCTTTGCACAAACCCGGATGCACCTTTGATGATTGCACCACGGTACTACGTGTAGCAGTAAGCCATCTAAAGCGCGAAGCTATATCCAGTTTGGCTATGGGGCCGGCATCGGGAGCGCCATGGGCTATTTTTTCAAACGATTTAACGTTGTCTTTAAGGCAATCTATATCCAGGCCGGGTGCAAAAGCCGCTATCCTGGCTTCATCTATCGATACAATTGCTTTTAAAAACTTCTGTTTCGGGCAATAAAGTATCACGCCAATATTTACAAACTCCTCGCGCTCTACCCTGGGTACAACGCGTACTACGGCGTACTCAAACAGCTGATCGGGCATTTTTAGCTTCGGTTACAAATATTGCCGATGATGCAATACGGGTTAATAAAAATTGCGCGTAAACTTCCCTGCGCTCTGCCGGTGTTCCGTTTCCTGATTCATCGGTAAGCCAATCATCCGGGATTAAATTCACAATGTTATAAATGTGTTCGGAGGTTAAAATGGATTTAAATTCGGCATCCACCTCATCCAATTCAGATGCCTGCGGAAGCAGGACATGGTCTTTTACCTGCACAAAGGGCCGTTTTGCCGATTCCTGCCAGTTATGCCACGAGTGGTGAAAATACAAGGCTGCGCCATGGTCAATGAGCCACAGCTCTTTGTGCCACATCAGCATGTTGGTGTTGCGGGGGGTACGGTCAACGTTGGTTAGCAGGCAATCAAGCCAAACTATTTTGGATGCCAGTTTAGCATCCAAAGTATTAACAACCGGGTCGTACGTTATTGCACCCGACAAATAATGCAATGCAAGATTAAGCCCGACGCTGAATTTGAGCAGGTCCTGTATCTCCTCGTCGGCCTCAGAACGGCCGAAGGCTTCATCAAGATTAGCAAACACCAGTTCGGGCACTTTAAGGCCCAGCAGGCGGGCTAATTCGCCGCCAATAAGCTCGGCTATCAGCGCCTTTACGCCCTGGCCGGCCCCGCGGAACTTAAGTACATATAAAAACTCGTCGTCGCCTTCGGCAATAGCCGGCAGCGATCCGCCTTCGCGCAATGGCGTAACATAGCGGATCACCTTAATGGTGCGGAGTTGTGGTGGATTGTAATTCATTTTTCGGTAGAAAATTAGGGCAAATTTATGAGAAATATGGTAGCCTGCATTTTATTTCCGCCATCCCAAAGATAAATCCTATTTTGGCTGATACATGATGCAGGAATATATATTAGGTATTGATATTGGTACCGGCAGCACAAAGGCTGTAGCTGTTGGTTTAACCGGCAAGGCTTTGGGTGTAACCCAGCAGCATTACGGTATTGATATTCCCCAACCCGGTTATAGCGAACAGAACCCGTTAATTATTTGGGATGCTTTTGTAAAATGCGTGCAGGAAATAATTGTAAAGATAGGCTATGCGCCGCAGGCACTTAGCTTTAGCAGTGCTATGCACAGTATTATCCCTGTTGATAAAACAGGTACGCCATTAGCGCCCATGATTACCTGGGCCGATGCCCGTGCCGAAAATATCGCCCAGGATTTAAGGAATTCGCCAAAAGGGGAGGAGATATACCGAATAACAGGAACACCGATCCATGCGATGTCGCCTTTATGCAAGCTCATTTGGCTAAAAGCAAATAAGCCCGGCCTGTTTGCGCAGGCAGATATGTTTATATCGATAAAAGAGTTTATGTGGTTTAAACTGTTTAATATTTTCCAAATTGATTATTCTATCGCCTCGGCCACAGGGCTTTTTGATATTTTAAAATTGCAATGGAGCAATGATGCCTGCCAGCTTGCCGGTATAACTGCCGATAGATTATCAGAACCTGTAAATACCACTTATTATAGGGATAGCCTTCACGCTGCTACGGCAAACCTGCTGGGCATAGCCTCTGATGCCAAATTTATTATAGGTGCAAGCGATGGCTGCTGTGCAAACCTGGGCAGCCATACTACAGGGCCAGGTGTTGCCGCGCTTACTATTGGTACAAGCGGGGCGGTACGTATTACCAGCCCTGTACCGGTTTATAATTACCAGGGTATGACCTTTAACTACCTGCTTAACCAAAATACTTATGTATGCGGTGGAGCTGTAAATAACGGCGGGATTGCCATAAACTGGCTGCTGAAAAATTTTTTACAAAAGGAGAATCTTACCGGTTCCGATTATGACGCTTTATTCAACACCATTGAAACCGTACCAGCGGGCAGCGACGGCCTTTTATTTTTACCCTATTTATACGGCGAGCGTGCGCCGCTTTGGGATACAAAAACCAGCGGTGCTTATTTAAATATTAAACCGACCCATACCCAGGCCCATTTTTTAAGGGCTGCGCTTGAAGGGGTTTGTTTTGCTTTGTATAATGTGCTAAAAACGGTAGAGGATGCCTCGGTTGCTATTACACAGGTTAATATAAGTGGTGGTTTTGTAAGTTCCGGCACCTGGACGCAGATACTGGCCGATATTACCGGCAAAAAACTGGTAGTGCTGCAACCCGAAGACGCATCTGCTGTGGGTGCTGTTTATCTTGCCATGCAGGTAATGCATCCCGCAAGCTATGAGGAGCTAACCCATGTAAACGGTGAAACCGTTATTGCTTATAACCAGCAAAATCATGAATTGTATAACAAATCCTTCGTTGTTTTTAAAAAGCTTTACCTCGATTTAAAGGATACCATGCACCTGTTTAATAACCTGGGAATCTAAAAAATTAAACGTAAAGCATTAAAGTTGCAATAGTGTTTTCTGATAAAATGAAATTGAAATGATCACACTGTTATTTAAAACCCAATGCTTTTGTAAAACGATGGCAGCAATAAACAATAACCGGAGCTGCCAGTACATCCATAGTGTAGTGGATATGCTGAATGAGCAGCAGGAACATTAAAATGATAGTGGCGGCGAGGGCAATGCGTTTATCGTTTTTACGTTCGAGGTTTAAGTAAATTAAAAAGAGGGTTGATGTGTGGCCCGAAAAGAAAAGGTCTTTAGTGATTGAAGCATGCCCGTAAAAGTACCCGGTAAGCGGGTCAATCAAGGGTACAAGCCCGGCCGGTGGATCAAGTTTTACCAACGTTAGTGTTATAAAGCGGGCTATACATACAAAAATGATAGTCCAAAGGTAGGTTATGCCCAAATCTGGCTTGTAAAGTGTCCTGATTATCATGAGGATACCCATTCCCCATATTATTGCAAAAATTGGTATTGATACGTCAACCGCCGGCAAATTTGCCAGTACCCAATCATGCAGTACTACCCCATGCCTTTGTTCAATAGCTTTAAAAAAAGAAGGCATTGTATTAATTATCGCCACAATAAGCATGGTGCCAATAATGAGCCTTACCCGMTTTAAGTTTGTATTAAACGCGGTTTGCCAGTTAAGTTTTATTCTATATAGGGTAATCTGGGTCAAAATTTTATCAGGGAAATGATTTGCAAAGGTAATTATTGACGCGGTTATTAATAATATGTTACACCAATGTTAAAGTTATTGCCAAATATAATATAAATTTAAATGCAATATTGTTGCGTTAATTTTATATTTGCAACATGGGTCATCATAAAACTACGGCACGGATAGATAGGATTGGTATTACAGCATCTACGTTATGCGCCGTTCATTGCGCGGTGGTACCGCTTATATTTACAAGCCTGCCGCTTATTGGCCTGGGCTTTTTAGCGTTACCACTGGTGGAGTGGGGGATGATTGTTTTTGCGCTGATGATAGGCTTATACTCGATAGGTTTATCCTACCTGCGCGTTCACAGGCGGCCAATGCCGGTAATTTTATTGGTAACAGGCTTTGCAATCATTATACTCGGGCATGTTTTTTTAAGCGGACGAATGGAAGGCATTATTGTGCCTGCCGGGGGGCTATTGATAGCGACAGCTCATTTTATTAATTACAGGAGCATCGGGCCACATCCTGTAATATCCAAAGGGACACCTTGTTGATTGGTAATATCTCGAATTTTTTTTGCTGCCTGTGCTTGGCAAAGGGAAGTGAAACTTAAAATGCTAATTCTCCATGCTCGATAACTGCCGAATCGCAAACGTAGGTGGGAACAATACCTGTTGCGTTTATACGGTTTTCGGCATCAACTGCCTGGGTGTTGCCGGATAATACCAGTACAGTATCAAGGCCAAACTTATTGCCGCCCAAAATGTCGGTTTGCAGGGTATCACCGACCATTACAATATCTTTTTTGCTGATTGGCCCCTGATCGCGCAGCAAATCATAAGCAAACATAAACATCTGCGAATCGGGCTTGCCAAAGCGGATAAACTCCTTGCCCACAATTTTTTCAATCATGTGGGCAATCCCGCCAATGGCTATTGATACATCGTGTTTGCTAAGTGGATAAGCATGATCTGTATTGGCAACAATTGCAGGGATGGTGCGTTTGCGCAGTATATTTACGGCTTTATTCAAATCCTCAAACCAATCAAAACCTTCATCATCCAAAAACACCAGGGCATTTACTTTATCAATATTCGAGGCATCTATCTGGCTTACCGGCAGGGTGTGCAGCCCCGAACTATCGATATAATGCGCAGAATCTGGCGTACCCAGGTAAGCCACAATACCATCATTCACTTTCAGGTCAAGGTACTCTTTGGTAAGCATGCCCGATGAAATGATCTTATCCGGTGTTATGGCAAGCAGGCCTTTGTTATTATATGATTCCGCCAGTTGTGCCGGGCTGCGCGATGCATCGTTGGTAACAATATAGTAATCCTTTTTTTGCTGATCCAGGTAGGCAAACGTGTTTTCGATGCCCGGCAGCAGCCCTTTATAATTTTTCAGAACCCCAAAAGCGTCAAAAAAAACAACTTTGTACCTGTCTATTATAGATTTAAAGTTGTCTATCCTGTTCATGCCTGCGTTTGCTTTAATTAAGCTGCAATATGCTCAAATATTAACTCAAAGCCTATTTTAATTTAAGTGCCTCTATGATTTTTTCGGCATCAAAATCCCTGTCTACCGATGGTAAATAAACATTGAATGCCTCGGTTTGCAATTTTTGCGCATATTGTTCGCTAAAAAAGTACTTACCATCCTTAATTACATAGTTCAGGATAAAAAAGCGGTATGCTTCTTTCATAAACCTTATTTCGTCGGCGGTAAGCGGGTTAACTTTATGATATTCTTTCAGGAATAAGATAAATCTATCCTCCATCATGGTGTTAATCACATAGCTAAATACCGTACGGTCGCCAATGTCCGATACTACGCGGCTGAAAAAGTAAAAATCAAGCACGCGATAACTCATCCTGAACCAATCATAATCCCAGCGGGAATATAATTCAAGGCTTGGCGTTACCGAAAAGTTGCCGATGTTCCAATCGATAAAAACCGGGATGATCTCGAAAGAGCTCATGTTGTATTTCGACCGGTTTTTCATAAAGGTTTCGCAATGGTATTTCAAAAAATCGGCCTGCATAGCGGTGCCGAACTGTTTTTCGTTAGTTTCCAGCTGGTGCATCAACGACGAAATATCGGTACGCAATGTTTTTGACGATTTTGGGAGTACATTTTTAACCCTTGAACATGCTTTATGAAACTTACCCACTTGCTGGCCAAGTTTTTTAATATGGCTGTCTTCCAGGCGACGGGGCAGGCGGTTTAATATGCGCGTTGGGTTATAAAATACTACCCATGCATCTGTTTTGCCATGTTTATAATGATAAATATATACCCTGTTATTTTTAAGTAGCGAGCGCGCAAGCAAATTTTCAAAAGGGTAAAGCAGGTTATTGGCTAAGGTTTGGATGATGCGGTGATCCTCTTTAAAATGCTCAAACTTACCGAAATAGGATAGCTTGGCTATAATGATATCGTCGTCATCAAAAGTAATACGGTACACATGGTTGGTAGATACCATGGCGCTAATGTCCTCGATAAGTTTAATCGTTTTGGACGCGTCGTACCCTTCCCATGCTTTTTTAACAATTAAAGAAAAGTCCATTTACATAATTTAGGCTACAAAGATTAGACAATAAAATGGAATAAGAAATATGATTTGCATAATGTTTTATCGGTCATGGAATAAACAGGTTCTTTGTCTGAACCGGAATTTGTGGAATTGAAGAATTAACAGAATTCTGAAAAGTACCCTGCCATTCTGTTAATTCTATAAATTCGTTTAATTCCGGTTCAGAAAGCACCTATATCACCTCAAAATACCTATTCAACTCCCAATCGGTAACATGTTTAGCATACTGACGATGCTCCCATAGGCGGGTTTGGGTAAAATGCTCAACAAAGCCTTCGCCAAAAAGCTCTTTGGCCAGTGGCGAGTTTTGCATATCGGTAGCGGCGTCAAACAAGTTTTTGGCCAGTATACCGTTGCGTTTATCTTCGTAACCGTTACCAGCCGTGGGTGCTATAGTTAATGGCAATTTGTGTTTAATACCGTATAAACCCGAAGCCAATGCCGCCGCTATGGCCAAATATGGGTTGGTGTCTGAACCTGGTATGCGGGTTTCTAACCGGGTGTAGCCCGGTGTGGTATTGATGACGCGGAGGGCCGTGGTGCGGTTATCAAGGCCCCAGGTTATGGTAGTTGGCGCCCAGGCCCCTTCAACAAGGCGTTTATAGCTGTTAATAGTGGGGGCATACATTGGTAACAGGTGTGGCATGCAGTGCAATTGCCCCGCTAGGTAATGCTTATGCAAATCGCTCATTTTGTTAACATCATCGCCGCTGTAAAACAGGTTATCACTTTTATCCTTGCTCCATAAGCTTTGGTGGATATGGCCGCTGCAACCGGGCAGGTCCTGGTTCCACTTGGCCATAAATGAAGCCATAATACCGTGTTTGTAAGCAATTTCTTTAACGGCTGTTTTAAATAATACAGCTTTATCAGCGGCAGCCAAAACTTCGTCATGAGCTATGGCGGCTTCGTATACGCCGGGGCCGGTTTCGGTATGTAGGCCTTCTATGGGTATATTAAATTGGGTAAGTAAGTTAAACAGGTCGTAATAAAAATCGCTGTTTTGCGATGTACGGAGTATGGAGTACCCAAACATTCCCGGTGTTAGGGTATTGATATTGGTAAAGCCTTTATCATTAATAGATTGAGGTGTTTCCCTGAAATTGAACCATTCAAATTCCTGGGCAAACTCGGCGTGATAGCCCATGTCCTGGCATTCTTTAACTATTTTTTTTAAAAGGCTGCGTGGGCAGGCAGGCAGGGCTGTACCATTTGGGTCGCTATAATCGGCCAAAAAGAAGGGGATGTTATCTTGCCAGGGTACGTTACGCAAGGTATTCAAATCAATACGGCAAAGCTTATCGGGGTAACCGGTATGCCAGCCTGTAAGTTTCACATTATCATAACAAACATCATTACTATCCCATCCAAAAACCACATCGCAAAAACCGTAGCCGCTTTGCAAGCCTTCAATGAATTTTTTTGGGTGAATTACCTTCCCGCGCAAAACGCCATCAATATCGGCAAAGGCAAATTTTATTTTCTGGATGTTATTTTCTTCTATGTAGGTTTTTATCTGTTCGGTATTCATGGTGTAAGTATAAGGCTGGTTTCAAATTAAGCAAGATAGCCATTACGATGTAAACATAAAAAAATGCGATTGGTGTTTACAAGTATTCATACGTTTTTGCTGTTACCTTTGTTTACGGTAGTTTATATAATGATTACAATTAACCAATACCTTTTTGTTTATGGTACATTGCTTGAGCAAGGCAATACATACGCGCAATACCTGCAGCTGCATTGCACATTAATAGGAGGGGGCAAATTTGGCGGCAAACTTTACGATATTGGCAAATATCCGGGTGCTACCATTGATACCACAGCGGGCCGGTATGTTTATGGCAGTATTTACCTGATGGATGATGCCGAAAAGATACTATCGGTAATTGATGAGTACGAGGGTATAGGTGCCCGCGAACCAAAACCACATGAATATACCCGCGAATTGATTGAAATTGATGCTGAACAAGGCCCGGTTGTTTGTTGGGTGTATATTTATAACTGGTCAACCGATAATTTGCCAGAAGTACAAGGTGGAGACTATATGTACTACATCGGCCTCAAAAACAATAAGCACGCAAAAAAAATCCCCTGATCTTTTCAAACCAGGGGACTTTACTATAATATGCGGGGGATTAAACTTTCGCTGTTTTTACAGTTTTGATAATTACCGCAGCTACTTTGTATGGATCAGCAGCCGAGTTAGGACGACGATCTTCTAAGTAACCACTCCAGTTGTGATCAACAGCGTACAGAGGGATACGGATGGAAGCACCACGATCTGATACACCATAGCTAAAATCGGTGATTGAAGCCGTTTCGTGTTTACCGGTTAAGCGTTGATCGTTATCAGCACCGTATACAGCGATACACTCAGCAACCGCCGGACGGAAAGCTTCACAAACTGCTTTGAATTTCTCTTCGCTGTTTGCAGTACGCAATAAAGTGTTTGAGAAGTTAGCGTGCATACCAGAACCGTTCCAGTCTAACTGACCAAGCGGTTTACAATGCCAGTTGATTGCAACACCGTAGCTCTCGCCAATTCTTTCTAATAAATAACGTGCAACCCAGATTTGGTCACCAGCTTCTTTAGCGCCTTTGGCGAAGATCTGGAATTCCCACTGACCTGCTGCTACTTCGGCATTGATACCTTCAACATTTAAACCTGCATCTAAACATACGTCTAAGTGCTCTTCAACAATTTCGCGACCGTAAGCATTGTTTGCGCCTACAGAGCAATAATATGGACCTTGTGGACCTGGGTAACCGCCAGCCGGGAAGCCAAGTGGTTTGTTGGTTTTAGGATCCCATAAAAAGTATTCCTGCTCAAAACCAAACCAGAAATCATTATCATCATCCTGTATAAGTGCACGACCGTTTGACTCGTGAGGCTGACCTTTTGAATCTAAAACTTCGCACATTACCAGGAATGCTTCTTTTCTTTGCGGATCAGGGCATACAAAAACTGGTTTTAAGATACAATCTGATGAACCACCTGGTGCTTGTTCAGTTGATGAGCCGTCAAAGCTCCAGTTATCCAGATCTTCTACTTTACCGCTGAAATCTTTAACGATTTTTGTTTTGCTACGCAGGCTTTGTGTTGGTTTGTACCCATCAAGCCAAATGTACTCGAGTTTAGTTGCCATTTTTTAATTAATTTGTAAAGTTGGGGTTCTATTTATAGTTTTTGTATTAATCTCGCCAATTAACAAGGCGAATTTAAATTATTTTTACAAAAAACACCATGATTTTGTGAAAATTTTATAATTTTTTTCAACAAATACCTTGTTTTAACTGTAAATGCATAATAATTAACCTAATCAGTGGCGTTTTTGATAATTTTGCATTTTTAAACTCGTAACCACAATGTATTTTAATAAAAATGCAAAATAGAGTAGGTTTGTAAACAGAAATAAMTAAAAAAACTTTAATTGTGTCAACCCATTCGGACGATCAATCCATTTCGCTTAGCTTTTCTGAAACGTTTTTTACGTTTTTATCCAATTCCTCGGCCGAGTACAGTAAATGTTTGCGTATTTTAAGTAGTTCTTCTTTGGTTTCAATGTCCTTAACCAGGTCAAGCAGGCCCAATATGTTCGATAAGTGCTTGCGTACTTCGTGCGAGTTTATTGTGGCCAGTTCTTGCTTTTTGGCTGCAAACAATAGCTGTTCGTAATGACGTTTTTGCCTGCTGCTACGGTAAAAAATAGCTACAACAATAACGGCTAAAACAGCAAGCGCTATGGCAAATATCATCCATAAACGCTCGCGTTCATACTTTAATAAGTTTACGTAGTACAAGCTTTGTACTTCGTTTATTTTTAATTGCGATGATTTATCACCTACCTGCAAAAGATTATCAATGTTTTGTTTTAACTCGCCCAGCGCCAGTTTGAAATTTTCGGCAGCAAGTTTTTCATCATTGTTGCGTTCCGCTATTTTTCCAAGTACTTCATATAGATGATATCGTATTTCGGGGTGGTTTTTTTGAGATGGCAGGTTAAGTTGTTTCTGAAGCATGTAACGGGCCGAGTCAGTTTGGCCGTTGCTAAAATAGGCGTCGGCAAGCATTTGCCCCTCCAGATCGCCTTTTACATAAAGGCTATCTTTTAACAGGTCATTAATTTGCTTTATAGCGCCCTTGTAGTCATGTTTTAATAAAGTGAGATAATACCCGGTACGTTTTTGGAAAGTGTGTAACTTGTAGGTCCGGTTTTTTGGGCCGAAGAGTTTCTGGTGGCAAACCTTTAATGAATCGTAGTTTTGGGTCCTGAAGTAATTTTCGGCTTTATTATACGTAATCAAGCTTAAGATATTTAAACGGTTGATCTTATTATCATCCATTAGCCGCTGGGCCTGGTTAAGGTAAGATAGCGATTGGCTATATAAGCCGCTTTTATAATATATGTCAGATATATTAACATTTAGCACCGCCTCTAAATACGGATCGTTTAAATTTTTCACCTCGTTTTTGGCTAATCCGTAACTGGATACTGCTCCAATGGCGTTTCCTTCGTCGGTTTGTACAAACGCAAGATGGGTGAAATAATCAAAAAGAAGCAAATGGTCGCTGCTTTTGTGCGCTTCGTCAATAGCCTTCACCAAGGCATTTTGTGACTCCTGGAGATTCTCAAGCCGTCTTTGATATATGCTTTCCATGAAATATAAAATGGACTCCCGCTGTTCCAAATTATACCTTACAAAAGTATCGGTGATGGCCTTCTTTTTGGCAACAAGCTGGCTTAATGGCGCATTCTGAAAAAATCCCTTGATATATCTGATTACTTTGTCTTCACGCTTTTGCTGATCTTTTAGCAAAACGTAATCAACCAGGCTATCCTTTTTTACGCTGGTTTGCGCGGAACTCGCTTTTAATGAGCACATCAATAAAATTAATATTGTAAAGCGGAGTGTTTTCAAAGTGCAGGTAATTTAGGATAAAAATACGCTTGCTAAAAATAAAATTAAACTTGTAAGTCAATCAAAAGAGTTATAATCATGAATTTATCGTAATGTTTAAACCTTTGTGTGGGGGGTAACGTATAATGATTTGTTTATGAGGAAATATATAATAACAAGTATTGTTACGTATTTCGCTTAAAATCAGGAGGGAGGTGATTATTAGGTTAACTATAATGAAATATTGCAATCTGGTGAATTAAGATCAGCCATACGTGATACTGTTTTGTATAATTATTTGATCGGCATATTTATTTTGACTATTATTGTCCACTTGTTTTGAAATTATGAAAAAAATTACGTTTTTATGTTTGGTAATTGTTGCCACAGGCTATTTCTCCTGTAAAAAAGAAAACGCGGCTCCTGTGTCGTCTAAAAGCACAACCAAAAAAGAATTGGCTATTAGCAGTAAAAAAGACACAACTACACAAAGGTTAGTTGCTGCCAAAGATACTACTACTCAAAAGAAATAATGGCTAAGTCGTTCGCTGATAAAACAGAGAAATTAACTATCAAATTTTTCTAACAGTTTTAACAGCGTTTCAAAATCCTTGGGATAGGGGGCATGTATAGTGACTTCTGTCTCAAGGTTTATTTTGAAGGTAACCTCGTAAGCGTGTAACGCGAAGCGCTTCATGATGGGCAGCTCCTCCTGGTCTTTTCCTAAATGATACTTTCTTTTTATTTTAGATAAAAACACTGGCTCGCCTTTGTACATTTCATCACCGGCTATTGAGGCCCTTTGGGTAGCCAGGTGAATCCTTATCTGGTGCATACGACCGGTAACAGGGCGGCACTCAACCAAAGTATAATGCTTAAAGTATTTTAACGACTGAAACCAGGTTTCGGCTCGTTTGCCTTCCTGCCTGCTAATGGTTACGTTCCCTTTGCCTACATTTAATATCGGCAGGTCAATCAGTAAGTTATCAAAAGTATGGGTGCCGTCAATAATGGCGTGGTACACCTTTTTTACCTGCCGTTTTTCAAACTGCATAGATACCATCCGGTAAGCTTCCGGGTTTTTGGCAATAATAAGCGCCCCCGAAGTTTCTTTATCCAGGCGATGGCAAATTTGTGCATCTTCCCAATATCCTTTGGCCAGTCGTAGTAAATTTACCTCGCCGCCTTCGCGCTCATCAAGCGAGCTTAAAAAAGGAGGTTTGTTAACCACAATCACATCGTCGTTTTCAAATAGTATCAGGTCGGCAAATTTCGGAAACTTCATATTTTAAATATAGCCGGCAAAAATACGGTTTATAATAATGATAACATGCCTGTCATCAGTTTTTTAAATAACAACTATATGTGCACGGTGGTAAACAGATAGTCAAATGATGTTGTAAGATGGCCTTAAAAAAGTACAATAAACTTAAAATAAGGCCAGTTGCTTAGATAGATTAACGATGGAATAGTATTTGTTTTAATGTTAATCAACAATCTAACTGTAAAAACAACATGAGCACTAACAAAACCGAACCTGAAGAAAAGGGATTTTTTGAGAAGGTTAAAGAAACAATTGAACATTTGTGGGAAGGTACCAAAGATACAGCCGAAGACGTAAAAGAAGCCGCAGCGGATAAACTGGAAGATATTAAAGAAAAGGTAGCCACAAAAAAAGTCACCACCACTAAAAAGACTGTCGCAGCAAAAGCTGCTGTAACAAAAAAAGCTACAGAAGCCGCCGACAAGGCTAAGACTGTGGTAGCCAAAGTAAAAGCTCAGGCGAGTGAAAAAGCAAAAAACATTACTGCCAAAGCAAAAACTGAAACCGCTGTTGCCAAAAAAGAAGCTGCCGATGTAAAAGCCAAGGCTGAAACAAAAGCGAAAAACATTACTGCCAAAGCTAACGAGGCCGTTACCAGCGCTAAAAAAACAGCCGCAACTAAAACAGCAAAGGCAGCTACAACCGTAAAGAAGAAAGCCGTAGCAGCTAAATAATTTCTTTAATATTAGTTTGAAAGCGATGCGCCTTACAGGTCATCGCTTTTTTTGTGTAACACGTTTTAATGGCGGGTTTAAAGCCTATCCTTTTGTTAGCCGGGTAATAGGCAGTTAATCTTTTTTATTTTAAATGTATGGTTTACATTTATTTTTCTACTTTTGAAAAAACAAAAGCAATTACCAATTGCCATAAGCCAATAAAACCTGTTCAAATTACACAATGGAGACTAATAATTTCGATCTTAAAGAGCATCCGCACAGTCGTTTAAATATTTTAACCGGCGATTGGATCCTGGTATCGCCACACCGAACCAAACGGCCGTGGCAAGGTAAAGTGGAAGCCACTCAGGCAAACGACCGCCCGGCTTACGACCCGCAATGTTACCTTTGCCCAACTAACAAACGGGCAGATGGCAGCGAGAACCCCGATTATAAAGGCAGCTTCGTTTTTACCAATGATTACTCGTCGTTGCTATTAAATACGCCCGACGGCGGCCTCAATGACGATGAGCTGCTGGTAGCCAACAGCCAAAAGGGTATTTGCCGTGTTATTAGCTTTTCGCCCCGGCATGACCTTACTTTGCCACAAATGGAAACCGCTGAAATTCGTAAAGTGGTAGATGTTTGGCAATCTGAATTTGAAAACCTTGCATCATATCCGTGGATAAAACACATACAGATATTTGAAAATAAAGGCGATATTATGGGGTGCAGTAACCCGCATCCACATGGCCAGATATGGGCGCAAAATAGTATTCCCGTTGAGGTAGCCAAAGAAACCCAGCAGCAAAAAGCGCACTTTGAGCAAAAAGGCCGCAGTTTGCTTGGCGATTATCTGGCGCTTGAGCTTAAGCGCGGTGAGCGTGTTATTTTCGAGAACGATCATTTTGCGGTATTGGTACCGTTTTGGGCGGTTTGGCCTTATGAAACCATGATTATTAGCAAAAGGCACGTTACCAGCATTTTGTATTTTACCGATGATGAAAAAGATGCCCTTGCCGATGCTATTAAAAGGCTTACGGTGAGATACGATAATATGTTCGAAACCTCGTTCCCGTACTCGGCAGGAATGCACCAATCGCCCGTTAACATGGGCGAGCACCCTTACTGGCACTGGCACATGCACTTTTACCCGCCGCTGCTGCGCTCGGCAACGGTTAAAAAGTTTATGGTTGGGTACGAGATGCTGGCCAACCCTCAACGCGATATAACGGCCGAATATGCAGCCGAAAAACTGCGTGGGTTAAGCGAAATTCACTATAAAGTGAAAGGGTAGGTAAAAAAAGCTACTTTTAAACCAACTAATATAAACCTATTTATGAATCATTTATTTAAAAATCTATCATTAATTATGATACCGGCCTGCCTATCTTTGGCGGCTTGTAATCAACCATCAACCCAACAGAAAACCAGTATGACAGATAGCACCAAAACGGATAGCACCAAATCATTCGCTGCTGCATTTGAATCAACCATCAATGGTAAACAAACTCATCTTTACACCCTTAAAAACAAAAACGGCATTACCGCTACTTTTACCAATTATGGCGGCCGCATAGTAAGCCTGCTGGTGCCCAATAAGGATGGTAAGCTTACCGATGTGGTTTTAGGCTATGAAAGTGTAGAAGGTTTCGAAAAATCAACCGAGCCTTATTATGGCGCTACTATCGGCCGTTTTGGTAACCGTATTGCCAAAGGGCATTTTAAAATTGATGGTAAAGATTACCAATCGTCAATCAACAATCCGCCAAATACCCTGCATGGTGGTAAAAACGGTTACCAAAGCGTTGTTTGGGACGCCAAACAAATTGATTCGACCACATTGGAGCTTACCTACCTGTCAAAAGATATGGAAGAAGGTTTCCCAGGCAACCTTACGGTAAAGGTGATTTACAGCCTTACCGACAATAACGAATTTAAATGCGTTTATGAAGCCCACACCGATAAAACAACCGTGGTAAACTTAACCAACCACGCATTTTTTAACCTGAACGGCGAAGGCAGCGGCACCATACTTAATCATTTAATGCAAATTGACGCTGATAATTATACTCCTGTTGATGCCGGTTTAATCCCTACAGGTAAAATTGAGCCCGTAAAAGGTACACCGTTTGATTTTACCAAACCAGAAACCATTGGCAAACGCATTAACGACGATAATCTGCAACTAAAAAATGGTAAAGGTTATGACCATAACTTTGTGCTTAACAAACATGATTTAAGCACCCCGATTGCAACTGTAATTGGTGATAAAAGCGGCATTAAAATGGAAGTTTACACCGAAGAACCAGCGATGCAGTTTTACAGTGGCAACTTTATGCAAGCTAAAAACGCTATGAAACGCGGCATTAAAGATGAATTCCGTACCTCATTTGCTATGGAAACCCAGCACTACCCTGATTCGCCAAACCAGCCGCAGTTTCCGTCAACCGAGCTTAAACCAGGCCAAACGTATAAAACCCAGTCGCTATATAAGTTTACGGTAGCAAAATAAGCTTGCAACTTTTTAGATATTTTGAAAAGATCCGGTCATTTGGCTGGATCTTTTTTTTGCCCAACCTTGCTGCCCAAGCAACCTATTTGCTTATTTTTCTTAAAGCCCGGGAATTCCTAAGCAATCTTTCGTCTCAAATCTCATATCCCAAATCTCATATCTATGCTGTATCTTTCGGCCAGCCAACAATGAGCCCTTTATTATCAACCCTATTATTAGCTAAACGGTTACGTGCAAAGCATTGCCTTTGGTTGGTTTTATTTTGTATATTCCAATTGGCGTTTGCCCAAAAAAGTAGCGCGCAACTTGTTACCATCGGCTCGCAGCCAACAAGCGGCTGCGTTGGGCAGCCTATTGCCTTTACCGCGGTGGCAGCTAATCTGAGCGCGGCACCGGCCTACCAATGGCAGGTAAATGGGGTTAACGTGGGTGCCAACCAAAATAAATTTACCAGTAGCGCGCTTGTTAATGGCGATGTGGTGCAATGTCGTGTTACTACGCCCGGCCCAAACGGTACCGTTAGTACTACCAATAGTAACGCGCTTACCATGACCATCCTGTCGCCGCCCACTATTGTGCAGCATGATACCGCTATTTGCCCGGGCAGTACTATGGTGCTCCAGGCCGATGTTTCCGGCGCAGCCTATGCCAAATTTAAACCAGTCGATTTTTCGAACCAATTCAATTTCAACATCTCAACCAATACTTTCGGGCATCAGTTTGTTAATTGCCCTACCGGCAATGTCACTTTCAACGGTGTTCCGTATATCCTGTACCCCTGGAGTGATATGTTTACCGGCTGGAATGCAAGCAACGCTACCGGCCCCGATCCGCGTAAACTGTTTATCCCTGTTAATGAGGATGGTGCTGTGGCTATCAACCTGCTGGCCAATACCTATTTCGGCGTACCCGGCCCGTCGTCGTACGTAAGCGTAAGCTTTTGGGCCAATGGTGCCGAAGTGTACAAAAAAGATCTGATAGGCGACCAGGACATCCGCGACTTTAACGCCGCCCAGTTTACCAACCAAATTAATAACACCACCACAACCAACGCCTGGCTATCGCCCAACGGGCAAAACCGGCTTGATAATGTGCGTATCAAGATGCCCGCGCCAACCCGGATAGATAGTATTGTAGTGAATGACCATGGCGGTAACGGCCAGCGCCTGTTCATCATCGGCGCCACCGTGGAGAAAACGCCTGTCGCACTAAAATGGTCTACAGGCGAAACCGCGCCATCTATTACCATTGCACCATCGCAGCCAACAACTTACACCGTTATGGCCACTAATGGGGTGGCCAGTTGCAACGGTGGCAGCATCAACGTAAGCTTTACTACGCCGGTGGTGCCGTCAATAAGTATCAGCCAGTTAACCGGCAACGTTTGCCAGGGTAATCCGGTCACATTTACCGCAAGCGTGCTTAACGGGGGCAATGGGCCTACACTTCAATGGCAGTTAAATGGTGCCGATGTAGGTACAGATAGCTTCACCTTTACTACCAGGAGCCTTACAACCGGCGATATAGTAACCTGCCGGGTAACCCCACACAACCTGTGCCTTACCATACCCACAGCAACAAGCAATGCACTTACAGCAACGCTGTTACCGCAACCCGTAGTTGATGCAGGCCCCAACGTAACCATTCACCAGGGCGATGCCACCCAGTTAAAAGCCACCGCAAGCGGCGATATATTGAGCACGCAATGGAGCCCGGCTACCGGGCTTGATAACCCCGGCATACTTAAGCCGATAGCCACGCCAACCCAAACCACCAAATACACCTTGCTTGTGCAAAACCAAAGCACCTGCACGGCTACCGATAGCGTTATTATAAAAGTGTTGCCGCTTGATGTGCTGATCCCCAATGCTATCAGCCCCAATCATGATGGTGTAAACGACGTGTGGAATATTCAGCACCTTGATCAGTTTGCTACCTGTACGGTAAATATATTTAACCGCTACGGGCAAAAACTTTTCACATCCACCGGCTACGCCCGCCCATGGGATGGCACCTATAAAAACAAGCGCCTGCCTGCCGGTACCTATTATTATATTATTGATTTGAAAGACGGCAGCGCGGTACGATCGGGGTATGTAGTGTTGGTGTATTGAAGTATAGTATCAAGTAGTTAGTAGTAAGTATCAAGACTGCTGCAAAATAGTCTCAAGTAGTTAGTATCAAGTATCAAGACCGCTGTAGAATAGTCTCAAGTATCAAGTAGCAAGTATAAGACCGCTGCAAAATAGTCTTAAGTATCAAGACCGCTACAAACCCTGGTTAATCCAAAAGTCAAAAAATCTTACTACTTGATACTTACTACTTGATACCATGCACCCTCCGTTCACCGATGATTTCACAGCGTTCGCCGATAAAAACCGGGTGTACATCTAAATCAGCCAAAACTGCTGTAACGTTTTAAAAACGGGGGCGTCTTATTGGTGTATTTAAAAATAACACAATACAATTACTTGACAATCAAAATATTAATATCATGAAAACTACATTATTAACCATCGCCGCTTCATTAGTTTTAGTAGCTGGTTTATCAAACACAACTTTTGCGTCTACAAAAAATACCCAAAATGTTGCTACCGTATTAACCGATGTAAGCAACATCAATAAAATTGAAGTTCGCGGAAATGTTGAGCTTTATGTATCTGCCGGTACTGCCGATCAGGTTAAGGTTTACAACAAATACTATGCATCAGGTGCATTGGTACAAAGCTCAAAAGGTGTATTGCGCATAGCATCATATACGAAAGAAAAATTAGTGGTTTGGGTTACTGCAAATGACCTGCGCGCCATCAGCGCCTACGATAACGCCGAAGTAAAATCATTTGGCAAGTTATCTGCCATCGACCTGGATGTTACCCTAAGCAACAACGCTACTGCTAAATTAGATTTGGATACCTACAACACCAACGTAAATGTTAACAACAATGCTAAAATTGAACTTGCAGGCACAACACAGGTTTATACCCTTAACCACAACCTGCAATCAAGCGTTAATAATAATAATTTTATCGCCGGTACTTATACCGATAAATTAACAGGTATCTCATCTGCCAAAAACGAAAACGAGCTGGCAGGTTTGTAATTATATAAGCATCAGTAACTTTTGCAAAAGTCCATCATATATTCTGAAAAGCTATCATTTAAAATATGGTAGCTTTTTTTAATTTTGATGTAACATCTCAATCGAAACCAACGTCAAAAAAATCAAAACACTATGAAAAAATTTAACCTGAATATTGCCGCTTTAATTGCTATTGTATCTGTAAGTATATTTTCKTCATGTCGCTTTCATTGCGTACGTGGTTCTGGTAACATGACCACCGAGAATCGCCAGGCCGAAGAATTTACCAAGGTGAATATTGCAGGCGCTTTTAAAGTAATTTTAAAACAGGATAGTTCGCTAAAAATCAGTATCACCGGCGATGATAACCTGCTTAAATACGTATCAACCTCTGTTGAAAACGGCGAGTTACACATCAAGTCGAGAAAATCTTTTTGCGACGATCATATCGAGATCACCGTTGGCGTGCATAACCTGAAAGAAATAGGCGCATCCGGCGCGGTTGAAGTATCATCAGACGGAAAAATAAATGCCGGCGATTTTAAGTTCGACTTATCGGGTGCCACGAAGGTTAACCTTGACCTGAATGCAGCCAACGTAAAAACCGAGGGCAGCGGCATGAGCGAATTAAACCTAAAAGGGCAAGCAGCATCGCATAACGTAGAATCAAGCGGTGCCACCAAGATTAACGGATTTGATTTTGTTGTAGGCGATTATGAAATTAATACTTCGGGTGTGAGCAACTGCAAAATCAATGTATTAAAAACGTTGAATGTGCACTCCAGCGGCGCAGCCGAAATTGAATATAAAGGTTCGCCTGCAACCGTAAATAACGATAAATCTGGCGCATCAAGCATAAAAAAAGTTGATTGATACCAACGTTAAATTGAAATACCTACCACTATCTTATCATGAAAAAGTTTTTAAAATATGCAGCTTACGTTGTAATTGCTGTTATCTTGATTATTGTAGCAGGCGTATCATACATTACGCTTGCTTTACCTGATGTGGGTAAACCCGAAGATATTAAAGTAGAAGCCACGCCACAACGTATTGAACGTGGTAAATACCTGGCAAATCATGTAACCCTGTGTATGGATTGTCACTCTACCCGCGACTGGACAAAATTTGCCGGCCCCATGCTGGAGGGCACCGAGGGTAAGGGCGGCGAAAAGTTTACGGCGGCGGACGGTTTTCCCGGCAATGTAGAAGTGCCCAACATCACCCCGTATAATTTAGGCCGGTGGACGGATGGCGAACTGTTTCGGGCAATCACCACCGGCGTAAAAAAAGATGGTTCGGCCATTTTTCCGCTGATGCCCTGGCCATATTACTCCAAAATGGATCGTGAAGATCTTTACAGTATTATAGCCTATATCCGCTCGCTTAAGCCAATAAAAACAGATTACCCCAAAAGTACACTCGATTTTCCGTTGAATATTTTGGTACATACCATGCCGAAAAAGGCAAGTTTAGGCACACGCCCGGATGAAAAGGATACGCTGAAGTACGGCGAATACCTGGTTACCTCGGCTGCCTGTATGGAATGCCACAGCCAGGTAGATAAAGGTAAAATAATACCGGGTATGGAATATGCCGGTGGCCGCGAATTTGTAATACCAGGTTATGGTGCCGTAAAATCGTCAAATATTACATCCGATAAAGAAACCGGGCTGGGCAGCTGGACAAAAGCGCAATTTGTAAACCGCTTTAAGGTTTATGCCGACACCACCAAAGGGCCGGCGGGTGTTAAATTGCATGAATACCAATCTATTATGCCATGGTATAAATACGCCGGCTTAAAAACAAGCGACCTGGAAGCTATTTATGCCTATGTTAAAACCATTAAACCTGTTAAAAACCAGTTTGTGAAATTTGTAGCGAAGTAAGAGGAGATGAGAAGTAAAGTTGCGCAACGGATTCAGGCTGAAACGCCTTGCCACGTACGGGTTTTTGTGCGGTGGTATACGTATATTGTAGTCCGGGTAAATAAAATAAGGCAGACGAAAAATCGTTAGTGGCGAACAAAAGCTTTATGTATGCAAGAGTTTTAATTAAAAATAAATTCATACTTTTGCGCCTCGAAATTTGTATAGTCCGCAAGTTATTTTCGGTCTACATTTCAATGGATCAATTAAAATACCCGGTAAAAAGATGAATATTACACAGGAAAAAGTAGATGCCCTGAATGCAGTTGTTAAGATCAATATCGATCCTGCCGATTATCAGCCACGTGTTGATAAAGCGATAAAAGAAAACGCGAAAAAAGCAAAATTACCAGGTTTTCGCCCGGGCATGGTGCCAGCATCACATATAAAAAAAATGTACGGCAAAAGTATTTTGGTTGACGAGATCAATAACCTGCTACAGGATACCTTAACCAAATATATTGAAGAGCAGGACCTGCGCGTATTAGGCCAGCCTTTGCCAAAAACTGATAACGAAAAAGAGTACAACTGGGATTTTGCCGATAATTTTGAGTTTAATTATGAACTGGGTTTAGCTCCGGAATTCAATATTGACTTTTCATCAAAAGATAAAGTTACCCAATACGTAATTAAAGTTGATGACGAAACATTAGCTTCACGTATCAAAAATATTCGCCGTAGCTATGGCAAAATGACAAATCCTGACGTATCGGCAGACGATGACGTTCTTTACAGCGAATTAGTCCAGCTTTCTCCGGATGGTAGTGTTTTTGAGGGTGGAATAAGCAATACAGCATCTGTACGTTTAGACCAAATTAAAGACGAAGCCATTAAAGCTTCATTAATTGGTTTAAAAAAGGGCGATGTATTGACGTTTGATATTCAAAAAGCTTACGATAACGACGCAGCCAAGGTTGCCGGCTTATTAAAGATAGAAGAAGACGAAGCGGCCGATTTACAATCAAACTTTCAGCTAACTGTTAAAAACGTTAACCGGTTAGAAGAAGGCGATTTAAATCAGGAGTTCTTTGACAAATTATTTGGTGAAGGTGTAGTAACAACCGAAGCGGAATTTACAGCTAAAATTACCGAAGAGCTTGAAACAATGATGGTGCAGGATAGCGAACGCAAATTGCAGGACGATATCTACAAAGCAAGCATTGCTAAAGTTGACTTTAATTTACCTGACGATTTCTTGAAACGTTGGTTAAAAGCTACCAACGAAAAACTGACCACAGAAGAGCTGGAAGGCGGTTATAATGATTTTGCTCAAAACCTTAAATGGACTTTGATTGAGAACAAAATAATTACCGATAACAAAATCGAAATCAAATACGATGAGGTTTTCGCGCTTGCAAAAGTTAGGTTAGATCAGCAATTCAGGATGTACAGCCCACAGGCTATCCCTGAAGATCAGTTGGCACAATACACCGTACAATACCTGCAAAATAAAGAGAATGCTAACAAAATATTTGAAGAAGTAAAAGCATTAAAGGTGTTTGATTATATTAAAAGTGTAATCACTTTAGATAAACAAGACATCCTGTTTACTGATTTTAACAAATTGGTTTCTGAAAAATAAGGAACACAATTTTGAAATATATTTTACCAAAAGCAACTCACAAGGTTGCTTTTGTTGTATAGGTAGGGTTGGAAGTTAAAAAGTCCGGAAGTCAGTAAAGTCGGAAAGTCCGGAAATCAGCAAAATCCGGCGGGCGAATAAATGCAAGCGTGCTACAAAACCCGATACTTTTGGTCTTCCGGACTTTTCCGACTCCTTCACCGCTAAATAATTTTTACTTTGTACAAACTATCTTCCTGAAATTGTATTCAACTAAAAACTATATTTATACGCAGGTAAAATGCCTGCATCCTAAAAATAAAACATACACAAACACCATGAGTAATAATATCGATAAAAACGAATTCAGAAAATACGCTGTTAAACACCACCGTATTAACAGCCTCTTTGTAGATAAATATCTTGGAAATTTTGATAGCCGCCGCATGCCGCAGGGCATTGCTACCACGGTACCAACCGGCATGACGCCGTACATTATTGAAGAACGCCAGCTTAACGTTGCCCAGATGGACGTATTCTCGCGTTTGATGATGGACCGTATCATTTTCCTTGGCGATGCGATTTATGAAAATATTGCAAACATTATTCAGGCTCAATTGCTATTCCTGCAATCGGCCGATGCTAAACGCGATATCCAGATTTATATCAATTCACCTGGTGGTTCGGTTTACGCTGGCCTAGGGATTTATGATACCATGCAGTTCATTTCAAATGATGTAGCAACTATTTGTACAGGTATGGCCGCTTCAATGGGCGCTGTATTATTAGTAGCCGGTACCGAAGGTAAAAGGGCAGCGTTACCACACGCAAGGGTAATGATTCACCAGCCATCTGGTGGTGCGCAGGGCCAGCAATCAGATATTGAGATCACTTACCATGAGATCACTAAACTGAAAAAAGAATTGTACCAGATAATTGCCGATCATAGCGGCGCCTCATTCGAAAAAGTTTGGGATGCATCAGACCGTGATTACTGGATGATTGCCGAAGAAGCCAAAGAATTTGGTATGGTAGATGAAATTTTAAGAGGAAATAAAGGGAAATAAGTTCTAAGTCAAAAGTCTTAAGTCGGGAGTTCTAAGTAATTTAAAATAAGGACTTCGGACTTAAGATTTCAGACTCAAGACTTCAATCACTTTGAAATCTCGCTCTAAATAACTAATTTTGATTAAGTAAACGAATCAGATGAATAAAAACAGTAAGGAAATCAGGTGCTCATTTTGTGGTGCCGGTAAACAGGATTCCCTGATGTTGATTGCGGGGCTCGACGCTCATATCTGTGATAAGTGCGTTAACCAGGCTAATGAAATATTAGCTGAGGAGTTAAAGGTGCGTAAAGTAAAGTCGTCGCCGCTGGCGCCTGCCTTGCTTAAACCGTACGAAATCAAAACTCACCTCGATCAATATGTAATTGGTCAGGATGATGCCAAAAAGATATTATCAGTAGCCGTATATAACCATTACAAACGCCTTAACCAGCGTATCGATAAGGATGAGGTTGAGATTGAAAAATCAAACATCATTATGGTTGGCGAAACAGGTACAGGTAAAACATTGCTTGCTAAAACCATGGCAAAAATATTAAACGTTCCGTTTTGTATTTGCGATGCTACGGTACTAACCGAAGCCGGTTACGTGGGCGAGGATGTGGAAAGCATTCTGACCCGTTTATTACAGGCTGCCGATTATGATGTAACCCTTGCCGAAAAAGGCATTGTATACATTGACGAGGTTGATAAAATTGCCCGTAAGAGCGATAACGCTTCGATAACCCGCGATGTATCTGGCGAAGGTGTGCAGCAGGCCTTGTTGAAGATACTGGAAGGTACCATGGTTAACGTACCACCCCAGGGTGGGCGTAAACATCCTGATCAAAAAATGATTACGGTGAATACAAGCAATATCCTGTTTATATGTGGTGGCGCATTTGACGGTATAGACCGGAAGATAGCCAACCGTCTGCGTACCCAAACAGTTGGTTATAAATTAAAGCGCGATGATGGCGAGATAGATATGAAAAATCTGTACAAGTACATCACCCCGCAAGATTTGAAATCATTTGGCTTGATACCCGAATTAATTGGCCGTTTGCCTATATTAACTTACCTGAACCCGCTTGACAGGGGAGCCTTGCGCAATATACTCACCGAGCCTAAAAACTCGTTATTAAAACAGTACAAAAAACTGTTTGAATACGAAGGTGTAAAGCTGGACTTTGAAGATGAAGTGCTGGAATTTATTGTTGATAAGGCGATGGAATTTAAGTTGGGGGCAAGGGGCTTGCGCTCAATTTGTGAAGCGATTATGATAGATGCGATGTTTGAGTTCCCATCAAAAAAAGATGTGAAACGCCTGCATATCACGCTGGATTACGCCCACGAGAAATTTGAAAAATCGGATCTGAAAAAATTAAAAGTAGCTTAACCTCCCGGTAAAACCCCGAAGCTATCTTTACTTAAATAACACAGACCCTGGTGAAACGCCGGGGTTTGTTGTATCAGGTAGTTGGCAATTTTGAGTCGGCAGTTTGCAGTAAAAAAGGACTGTACACTCAAAACTGAAAACAGGCAACTGCCCACTGCAAACAGATAACTGCAAACTAATAAGGCAGCCCCAACAGGCTGCCATTGCTGGTTAAAACAAAAAATTATTTAATATGAACGAAGAATTAAATGCAAAAAAGAACCCTACCGATGCACCGGTAGTGAAAGAAGTGCAATCGCCCGTAAAATCGGGACTGAAGACAAAGGAGGCCATTGTGGCCAACTGGTTACCACGTTACACCGGTCGCCCGCTGGAGGCTTTTGGTGATTACATTATCCTTACCAATTTCTCAAAATATATCCAACTATTTAGCCAGTGGAACGATGATGCGCCGATAATGGGCCTTGAGAAACCCATGCAAAGTGTTACTGCCAATGGCATTACCATTATTAACTTTGGCATGGGCAGCTCGGTAGCGGCAACAGTAATGGATCTTTTAACAGCCATACACCCCAAAGCGGTGATATTTTTAGGAAAGTGTGGAGGTTTAAAAAAGAGGATCGCTGTAGGCGAGCTTATACTACCCATAGCAGCAATCAGGGGCGAGGGTACATCTAACGACTATATGCCTGCCGAAGTGCCTGCATTGCCATCATTTGCCCTGCAAAAAGCCATATCAACCACCATTCGTGATTTTAGCCGCGATTACTGGACAGGTACCTGCTACACCACCAACCGACGCGTTTGGGAGCACGATAAAGTATTCAAAAAATACTTGAAAGATTTACGCGCCATGGCCGTAGATATGGAAACTGCCACCATTTTTACCACCGGCTTTGCCAACAAGATCCCTACTGGAGCACTGCTGCTGGTATCAGACCAACCAATGATCCCCGAAGGTGTAAAAACAGCCGAAAGCGATTCTGTGGTAAGCGAACAATACGTAGAAACGCATCTGAAAATTGGTATCGAATCGTTAAAGCAGTTAATCAATAATGGGTTAACGGTTAAGCACCTAAAATTTTAATTTGGTTCATTAGTTCACTTGTTCATTAGTTCATTGGTCTTTTCCGGCGGCCAAGTCTGGTGCCAATAACCCATGTCATTGCGAGCGCAGCGCGGCAACCTCGTAGCTTTGCATATAGTTTATGCTTTGGCGACGAGATTGCTTCGTACCTCGCAATGACATGGCGGGAAAATAGGTGTCGCTGTGTCATCGTTCAACAATGACCTAATGATTCAATGACCCCACAACTACCTGTTTCATCCCCTCCCTTCCATAAAACACCGGGAAATACATCATCTCGGCTTTAGCCGGGTTTAGCGTGTATTTACCATCATAACGGGGGATGAGGTTTACGGTGAAAGTATATTTGCCTTGTTTAAGCTTGCGGCAAAATACGCTCACCTTCTCCTTAAAGTATTCTCTGTGAACTTCATTATTGCTCCAGGGCTGGTCCTTGCTTTCGTAAGAGCAACCTGCCGGGATGGGGATTTCTATCATTACAAAATCGGCATCGCCCTGGGCGGTAACTTCGGCTTTTAATTGTACAACTTCGCCGCCTCTCAGGTTGGTCAATTTCTTTTCCTGGCGCTCAAACCAGGTATCTACAGTAAACTCCTTGTTTACCTTTTCGGGCTTGCTGTTCCAGAATTTTTGCGAGCCGGTAATGTATACAGGTAAACTGCCGGTTTTGCTAACGCTGATATCCTGCGGATTGAACGTGGCCGAGTAGGGGAATGCCGTAATTGTTTGCGTGCTTGTTTCTTTTATAGTGATGGCCGAAGGTTTTACCTGCTTATCAGTAACTAAAAGATCGGGAAGGATGGTTTCCAGTATCAAAGCCGATTCGTAGGTGTTGCGCCATTCGCCGTTGCTGCGCTGTTCTAAAAAATAACCTTGTATCCTGCGCAGCAATTCGGGGTGTTTGCCCTCGGCTTTAATGATATGGTAAGCCAGTATACTCAGCTGGATGGAATTATCGAAGAAACGGTAACTGTCATCGCCCCAGTAAATATTGCCAAATAAAGTGCGGTGCTCGCGGGCATACAAACTATCCAGTTTAACAGGTAAGCCAGTTTCCTGTTTCACCAGCATCAGCCTTAATTTATCATAAGCAGATAGCGGGAAGCCGGTTTTTAGCTTGAAAGCTTTGTTTTCCTTTTCAACAACATCCACATATTTTTGATAGTCTGCTTTTGCTTCCAGCTTGTGGAGCAGCTCCAGGCAGGTGAGCTTATCCGCACCGCGATAGCTTTCCAATTGATAAACCAGGTAGTCGGTTAGTTTTTGCTTATCCAGCTGAATTACATAGCCTTCCTTTTGGGCATCGAGCAAAGCCTCTACCGCATGCAGGCTTATCCAAAGTTCCTCATCGGTATCTTTCCACCAGCCCCAGGTGCCATTTGCCCGGCGGTTTTCCTGCAGTTTTTTAATTACATCTTTAATGTTTTTCTCGTATTTAAAATCTTCACCCAGGAATTTTCTGATCCGTTTTTCTGCTAACAAACCTTTTAGTTTTGAGGCCAGCTGCTCATTGCACAGATACTTATAATCGCGCAGCTTGCGGGTTTCCTCGGAAAGGGTAGGTAATACCGATGCCTCGGCCCTGAAGGTAACCAGCCCCATGGCCGGGTCGAATTTTAGGTTTACGGTGGTATCGCTGTTCAGTGCCTCAAATACGCCTTTGGTTTCTTCAACCCCTTGTTTTATAACAGGCACCTTGCGGCGTTCGCCATCAAAATAACCGTTATTGCGTTTAATGGTGTATTCAAAATTCAGGCTATCGGTAGCTGAAGCAGTTATGCCCAGCGTATCTATTTTAGCGTTGGTAACCGTTATGGCATCCTGTTTTACCTGTTGCCCGTTATAAGTAAAGGTGCGGGTAAGGTTAACAGCATCGGTATTGTAATTCATCACTTTACATATCAGTTTCATCTCGTCGCCGGCTACAGCAAATTGCGGGGCAATGAAATTGGCGCTGATGGGTTTGAATGATTTGATCTGACCATCGGCATAGCCGGATTGCTGCTGGTTGTTTATACCAACAACAAATGTGCGCCAACTGGTAATATCATCCGGGAATGTAGCGGTAAAACTCGCTTTGCCCTGCGCGTCGGTTGTTAATTTGGGCTGCCAGTAGGCGTAGTCGGAGAAGTTTTTACGCAGCGTTTGTTCCGCGGCTTGCTGCGTACCATCCGCGTTGGCATTGTCGGTTTTCTTTTTGGTGGTTATTACAATTACGCCGTTTGCTGCGCGCGCGCCATATATAGCTGTGGCGGCAGCAGATTTTAATACGCTCATGTTCCCAATACTGTTAGGGTCAACATTATCCATGTTATCAACAATAACACCATCAATAACAATTAATGGTTTACCATTATCTGCGGTTGCGATGCCCCTGATACTGATTTCGCGCAAAGCCGATGAGGATACAACAGACACCGAACCTGTAACACTTTCTCTGCGTTGCGTGCCATAGCCAATTACCACTACCTCGTTGAGTTGCGAGTTGTTGGTAAGCAATACGGCCTCTACAACAGTTGCCGGGTGTATGGTCATTTCTAAAGGCTGATAGCCAATGTAGTTAAACAATAATGTACCTGTGTTTGGTACTTTGATGATGAACTTTCCATTAATATCAGTTTGTACTCCTGTTCGCATGCCTTTTACTCTGACAGAACAACCCAATACCGGCAAGCCATCATCTTTGGCTATCACCCGTCCGTACATTACATTTTTAAAATTGCTATCGTCCACATACCTGCTGTTAAATGCTTCCTTTAACTTCAAAGCATCATTATCGATGCTATAATCTTTGCGACTGTAAGCTCCCGTACGGCTGTTGATTACATTGTTGATCTGGATACTTACCGAATCTTGCTTTTGGGCAGCTATATCTACCTGGTAAAAGTTACGGCCGTATGGCTTTACTTCGATGTTGCTTTTGATATAGTAGGTGTTTTTTTCAAGGAGGAAAAACATGCGGTACTTACCGGAGGCCAATCGTCCAAAATTGGTTGTGTTGCCCTCATAAACGTTCATGAAATCGGGTTCGCCATCTTTGTAAATGATCACGTTTTTTATAAATGGTATTAGCTTGTTTTTTTGAGCAATGCTTATCAATAATAAACCCTGTTTTTCGCCAACCGGCGCATCGTTATTAAAAAGCCGCGTGGTTTGGCTCCGCAGATCAAGATAACGCGACCAGAGTTTTTCGGTTTCGGCCCTGGTAAGGGCATATTGTGTGTAATCTTCGGTAGTGAAGCCTTTAAACGTTTGCGTATTAAAGGGGTACCTGGTGCCGATACTCTTTTGCTTTAAAAGGCCGGGCTCAAAAAGGTAGGAGTAACCTGGTTCGGCAATAAATGAGCGGGTAATTTCGTCCTTGATTTTAAAGTTGGCGTTATTGTTTGCCAAAGGCCCTACCAATATTTCGTTACCATCGGTATTATTAAAGGATGGATTTAGCAGCATGATTTGGCCGTCCTGTTCAATGGTTGCCATTTTTTGCTGAAAGTTATTCACCACCCTTATCATGTGCTTGTTTAATACCATGGCTTCGTAGGTCGACAAGGTATCCGTGGCCTTTTCAAACTCGGCGTTTTTATTAATCACGGTATCGGCATTTACGCTTAATATCATTTTTTTGCCTTTGCCAACAACAACATCACTAAGCCTGATCACATTATCAAACGTCCGGAACCGTAGGGTATGGTTACCCGGAATTACCGCGAAGCTATAACGCTGTAGTTGTTGTGCCTGGCTAAAATAAACTGGGATGCCGTCAATATACAGGATATGTACAGGAACTATAGCGCCGTTTTTTACTACAAACGGAGCTATTTGGGTAACGCTGTCGGGCGCCGGCTCTTGAATTTTATAGGTTGTTGCGGGGTGGGTGAACTGAAAATAGGTAATACTATCTAACCCCATATCTTTACTCCAGCGCTGCCAGTTAAGGGGTAACAAACCGTCTTTCTCCATCAGTTGCAAATTGGCAAAGGGTTTGGTAACCGCGCTTTTATAAGCCTTGCCCAGGTAAGGCACAAAGGGCGCAGCATAGTTAGGGAATTTGCGGGTGAGCGCCCACGCTGTG
The DNA here is from genome assembly GCF_056401935.1 of Mucilaginibacter sp. P4_D1. Taxonomy (NCBI): domain Bacteria; kingdom Pseudomonadati; phylum Bacteroidota; class Sphingobacteriia; order Sphingobacteriales; family Sphingobacteriaceae; genus Mucilaginibacter; species Mucilaginibacter sp. P4_D1. Next base: position 12,520 of record NZ_JBFUIJ010000032.1, on the reverse strand, counting down.
ATATCTACGCCGGCCACGGCTTTGCCCAATACATCCTTAACTTCAATCTCGGTTTTTACCTGCTGGCCGGGGTATACGGTTATGGGCTGTTTAACTTTAATATCCAGCAATTTGTCTTTGTAAGGAATAGCCAGGCCGGTGTACCGGTTTTCGCCGCCCCAAATGTAGCTTAAAACAAAAACTACCGGGTCTTTATTGGTATATCTCTTTTTATAAACAAGGTTGTAGGCATCGCCGGCATCAACCTGCTTGTTATTGTTAAGCAGCCAATACCAAAAGTGAATATGGTGCGGGTTGCTCACCTTTACAAATAACGAATCGGCGGTTTGGTAGCCTGTGAAACTAACATCGCTTTGCAACTGCTGCACGCCTATTTCAATGGCGGCACTATCGGCTTCAACAAAGTAGCTCCGGTTGTTTGGGTTAACAATAACAGCTGTCGGTAAGGTAACATTCAACCGCGAAATGGTATCGCCATTAAAATTTATCGCCTTTATGCGGGCGGGCAAACTGATTGTTTTGCCCTTAAATAATGGCGTTATCTTTAACGAATCATTCACATACTCGTATTTTAGTTTATAGTTTTTGTACTTAAAATAAAGATATTCTGTTTCATAATGGCGCTCATTGTCTGAGTTTAACAGCACAGCCTGCATCGTATAGTTAATGTCGGCCTTCTGGAAGATAGAATCGGGTATGGTTACCTTTGTTTCGCCAATGGCATCAAGCGTTACCTGGTGTGTCCAAAGGGTATCGGGTACAAATATTTTTCCTGCTTTAAATTGTGTTACGCCGTTGGTTACCAGTGTCAATGCCACACGCCCGTCGGGTAGGGGCAGGTCGTTTTCATCTGTCGCCTTTAGGTAAACAGAAACCGGGCTGCCCGGTTCATGCTCTTTTTTATCTGTACGAATGTTAAATGTGGTTGATTTTAGCTCGTATTCCTCGTAATTAAACTTGCCCGCAATAAATGTATTACGCATTGCCCATAATTTGCGGTCGTCATCGTCATCATATTTATCCAGGTCGTATTTGGCGCTTGATGGATCGTCGAGGGTTATGTAATATTCCTGGTCAAGGCTAAGGTCCAGGCTATCTTTCAAAACAAAACTATATTCAAAGGCGCCTTTTCGGTAGCAGTCAACATAGCCCAATATTTTACCATTATCGTCAGCATGTTTTTGTATTCGTACCAGCAGGCGCTTATCATCAATTGCAGCTCTTGATTTCCGGTCGATTATAAATGCTTTTAGTTTTACGGTATCCAAAGGTTTATACATCGGCTTATTAAAAGCTATAAAGCCGGTATATTTTTTGTTTTCGTAAAAGCGGTTCTCAAACCTGTAATCGCGGTCGCTTTCATCTTTTTTAAGCCATMTTTTTAACCTGTACCACTTAGCATCAAACCATCGCTTGCTTAAAAAAGTAATACTGTTACGGTTTTGTTTAAGCTGATAATAATTGGTTACGTCGCCATATTCGGCTTTTATCAAAACGGAATTTTTTAGTTTAGTATGATAAAGATTGGTTTTTTGATCAAGGCTGATGCTACTGCCATGCGTGCTAACAACAGCGTTAGTGATTGCATTACCAAGCTTATCGGTAAGGGAGAAGCTTAGGTCCTGGTTGTTTTTTATTACCTTCAAATAAGCCGAATGCATTTCAATCAGCTTATACTTTAGCTGATTTTTTTCGGCATAAACCTTTAAATAGTTACCCGGCAGAAGGTTATTTTTCCAGTTGTCGTCGGTTTTAAACGAATCTACCGGGTGCTGCAATATTTTTTCATCGGGATCTTTATCCGGGTATTTATAAAACATCAGCACATCGGCCGGTGCAATTTTGTAGATGTAGGTATAAAAACTGCTTTGCCTGCTGGGTGTAAGCAGCTTTTGCGCAAATAAATGGCCTGTAAAAAAAACTGTGATCAGGATAAGCAATAAGGTTTTTTTATAAAGCGATAACATAGTGGTGAAATTAAAGTCTAAAGTTTTAAGCCGGAAGTATTGAGTCCTAAGTCTAAAGTGAATAAACTAACTTTTTTAACTCGCCACTCAGAACTCAAAACTCACTACTCCCACAAGATGCACATCTATTTACTTTTCCATAAAGAAAGTTCAGTTTATAAAAACTATTTTTGAGGCGTAATCCCGCTTAGTACACCGGATTAGTAGATATTAAATTTATGTGGCATAATAATATATTAGATACCATTGGCAACACGCCGCTGGTGAGGTTAAATAAAGTAACAAAGGACATTCCTGCAACGGTTTTGGCCAAAATTGAAACAACCAATCCCGGTAATTCCATTAAGGACCGTATGGCCCTTAAAATGATTGAGGATGCCGAAAAAAGTGGCAAGCTTAAACCCGGCGGTACCATCATTGAAGGTACATCGGGCAATACAGGTATGGGCCTGGCTATTGCGGCGGTGATAAAAGGCTACAAGTGCATTTTTACCAGCACGGATAAACAATCAAAAGAAAAATTTGACGCCCTGCGTGCCTTTGGCGCCGAGGTGATTGTTTGCCCAACCAATGTGGAGCCCGAAGATCCGCGATCGTACTACTCGGTATCGTCCCGTTTAGAGCGCGAGGTGCCTAATTCCTGGAAGCCCAACCAGTACGATAACCTGAGCAACTCGCAGGCGCACTACGAACAAACCGGCCCCGAAATTTGGGAGCAAACCGAGGGCAAAATCACGCACCTGGTGGCTGGTGTAGGCACAGGAGGTACCATATCCGGCACAGCGCGTTACCTTAAAGAAATGAACCCCAACATCAAGGTGCTGGGCATTGATACCTACGGATCGGTATTTAAAAAATACAAGGAGACCGGTGATTTTGACAAAAACGAAATTTACCCTTACATCACCGAAGGCATTGGCGAAGATTTTTTACCGCAAAACGTTGATTTTAGCCTGATAGACCACTTTGAAAAAGTAACCGATAAAGACGCCGCCCTGATGACCCGCGAGGTTGCCCGCAAAGAAGGCATCTTTGCAGGTAACTCCACCGGATCGGCCGTGGCCGGGGTGATTCAGATGAAGGATATGTTTAAAGGAGGCGATGTAGTGGTGATCATTTTCCCCGACCATGGTACCCGCTACCTGGGTAAAATGTATAACGACGACTGGCTGCGCGACCGCGGTTTCCTGAAAGATGGCAAACTTACCGCCCGCGACATCATCAGCAAAAAAGATGTACAGGAAATTATCACCATCGACTGCGAAAAATCGGTGCTGGAAGCTATCAATACTATCAAATCGCTGAATATCTCGCAAATCCCGGTTACCCAAAAAGGTATGGTGATTGGCAAGATCACCGAAAGTGATATCCTGAACTCACTGTTAGAGAACCCATCCATCAAATCGCAGCCGGTTAAAAATATTACCACTGCACCATTCCCGTTTGTTGATCTGAATACCTCTATCGACCGTATCTCGGGTATGATCAATAAGGATAACATTGCCGTACTGGTTGAAAGCGAAGACGGTAAAATTGAGATTATTACGCAGTATGATATTATAAACGCGATATCGGCTTAGATTGRATAGTATCAAGTAGTTAGTATCAAGTAGTAAGATTTTTTGAAGGTGTTATGCTTAGGCATGGCACCTTTTTTAGTATTCCTTATTATTGGGCGGTCAATAAAAAATCTTCGAGGTTATCAGGTGTAATGCCAAATGTTTTTGATCCTTTATAATTTTCAGTGAATGTTTGTGGGAAACGTATATTGCCTTTTGCAGACCACTTGAATTCAAAGGCTGTCAACTGCTCTCCATCATCTTCTATCAGGTCAATTTCCTGTTGTTGATTGGTGCGCCAGAAATATTGTGCTACATCCAGATTGTGGTAGCGCAAAAATTTCATACGCTCGGCAATTACGTAGTTTTCCCACAATGCCCCGGTATCGGTTCTGGAAGAGAGTGGCTTAAAATTATTAATGATGGCATTACGAATGCCGCAATCAAAAAAATAAACTTTTTTGCCTTTTTTGATTTCATTGCGAACATTGCGGCTAAAGGCTGGTAAGCGAAACACCACATATGTTTTCTCAAGCAAGTCGATATATTTATCGATGGTTTTGCTATCACTGCCGGTGGTTTGAGCCAGTTCGTGATAGCTAACTTCACTTCCAACCTGTAGCGCGAGGGCTTTCAGTAATTTTTCCAGAAGAAGTGGTTTTTTCACCTGTTCCAGCATCAGTAAGTCTTTGTAAAGGTAACTGTTAGCCAGTAATTTCAACAATTCGGCTTCTTCTCCTTGCTTAGTAACGATCTCGGGGTAATAGCCATAAATCATCCGGTGTTCTATCAATCGTTTTTCCTGTATCAATCCTATCTGGTCTGCCAATTCCGAAAAACTTAGCGGATAGAGCATAAACTCATATTTTCTGCCGGTTAATGGCTCGTTAACCTGGCTCGATAGCTCAAAGGCCGATGAACCTGTTGCGATAACCTGTACCTCTTTAATCTGATCGGTAAACAATTTCAAGGTAAGTCCGATATTGGGAATGCGTTGGGCCTCGTCGATAAACAGGATTTTTTTATTGCCAACCACTGCCTTCAATTTTGTCGCCGTGGTGTTGGTCAATATATCCCGAACATCTGCATCATCGCCGTTAAGGTACATGTAATCCTTGTTTATTAAAACTTGTTCAATAAGTGTGGATTTACCGGATTGGCGCGGTCCAAAAAGCAATATAGCTTTTCCTTTGAATAGCCGTTGTTCAATAATGGCTTGCAGTGTACGTTTAATCATCTTGGCCTGTAATTTATAAAATACATAGTGAATTTGGATTGTAATCCAAAAATAACATAGTAATTAAGGATTTGCAAGAAAAATATTCGAACTTACACCAAAAGACTAATGAATGCATTGGTTAAATTACTGTTTAGCGTGAAATTAAGGGTATCATTATATTCCGGGAAAGTTTACGGAAATTTGTGTTTTGCAGGAGGGAACGGAGGGTTAAAGATAAGAGGTGTTATGCTTAGGCATGGCACCTTTTTTAGTTTATATTTGGGTATGAAATATCTGCTTATATGCTTTCTATTCGTTCCCATATTTTCTTTTGCTCAACAAAAGGATAAAGAAGTGACTGCGTTTTGGAGAACAGAAATAAAAAAAGCACTTGCCAATAAAAAAAATCAACGGGTAGTTGATATGGTTATCCCGGATTCTGCCACGGCTGTTGTTGTTGCAGAGCCTATTTTATTTAAAGTTTATGGCAAGGATGAGATATTGGGCGAAAAGCCCTACAAAGTTAATTCTGTTGATGGCTACTGGGTGTTGACAGGAACCTTGCCCGAGGGATATGTCGGCGGCACATTTGTTATAATTATGGCTGCTAAAGACGCTAGAGTGATTAAATTAATTCATTATAAATAAGTTAATTAGTTATATTCTGTCATCTTTCTCCGAACCCAATTTTTAATGTTCACATCATAAAAATTAAAACCGATGTCGATGGTTATCTATGACCCTGAATATTTGGAGCAAGCACACCGGGCTTCTATTTTTCATAAAACCCAAATAGTGCAGAGTGATATTTGCGGATGTTTTTATTGCCTTGGGATTTTTTATCCCGATGGAATACTGGAATGGACTGATCAAGGAAATTCAGCAGGAGAGACAGCATGGTGCCCGTTATGCGCAATGGATACAGTGATAGGTTCAGCATCGGGGTTTCCGGTAACCGACAGGGACTTTTTGATACAAATGAACGCAAAGTGGTTCTCTTCGGATGATGACGACGAAGCTGATGAATAGTAATAATAGTAACAAAAATTGCCGCTTGGTAACTTCGCTAATCCTATTTTAAAGATTTAGCAACCTCTTGCGGCGTAAGTAAAGTCAGTTTCATCCAAACGGGTGTGGCGGGGTTGCCGTTCTTGTCAACGGTTACCACGGTTACCTGGTCTATCAGTTCAATGCCTTTTACAATTTCGCCAAAAACGGTATAGTGCCCATCAAGAAAAGGCGTTCCGCCAACAGTGCGGTAAGTATTGCGCTGAGTTTCGGTAAAGTGGGTGTTGTACTTTTTTTCGATAGCATCCAGTTGGTCGTTGGTCCAGGTGCGGCCGTCTACAATATAAAACTGGGTGGTGTATGATGATTCGGTTTTGTTGGCATCCCGGCCCATGGCCATTACTCCCCGGCGATGGTATAAATCGGCTACAAACTCAGGCGCTATCCATTTCATTTCGGGCTTTAAGGTGCGCCCTTTGTCATATAACGAATCCGGGTCGCCGCCTTGTATCACAAAACCTTTCAGTATCCGGTTAAAGGTGGTGGCATCAAAATAATGGCTTTTAACCAGTTTTATGAAATTATCGCGGTGCACCGGCGTTTGGTTGTACAGTTTTACAATACACCATCCCTGTGGCGTTTCTATTTTTACATATGTGTTTTTTGGCTGGGCAAATGCACCCAGGCAAAGGCATAACAAAGCGGCAAACAGGAGTAGCGATCTTTTCAAGTTGGTAAAGTTTACAGAAACCAATAAGCATGGTTTGCTGCTGACTAATTTAATTAAAACTGTGCTTTCGCCGGCAATTTATTTTAACGCCTTATACTTATAAAATAATCCAGCCTTTCAATAGCGCCTAAGCGGCGGCATGTTGCTAAATGTAAATGGTATTTGGTTATATTTACGCACCGGGCAAAAGGGGCCGGTAAACCAATATAACCGGGAACAGCAGGAAGGAGGCTTGTTCCAAATTACCGAAAAATCAACCTTTAACAGGTTCAGCTATGAAAAAATATGTGTTGTTTTCCGTTATGTTTGTTTGCGTTATGTTTTGCTGTTTTAACAGTTTTGCCGCCGGAGTAGATACCCTGGATGTTAATAGCCAGGTAATGCAAAAAACGATTAAAGCCGCTGTAGTGCTACCCCAATCATACAAAAGCACGCAACAAAACTACCCCGTGATTTACCTGCTGCACGGTGGGCAGGGCAACTACCGCGACTGGCTATCAAAAACCGACGATAGGCTGCTGCTGCACAAACTTGCCGACCAGTATAATTTTATCATTGTTACGCCCGATGCCGGGCTGATGAGCTATTACTTTGATAGCCCCCTGGATAAAGGCAGCCAATACGAAACTTTTATAACCAAAGAACTAATAGCAAAAATAGATGGCACTTACCACACCATAAAAGACAGGAAGGGAAGGGTTATAGCCGGCCTATCAATGGGTGGCCACGGTGCTATGTATTTATCGGCGCGCCACCCCGAATTATATTGTGCTGCCGGCAGTATGAGCGGCGTAATGAACATTAACACCGCCACCTGGACAGTGCCGGCCGAATTTGCCCAATTGCGCAATAAAAACTTTGAACATTTGCTTGGCCCGCCCAAAGATGCCGCGAACCCGTACCGCGAATACTCTGCCGTGGGGCTGGCCGATAAAATGAAAGCCAACGATGTGAAGCTGATTTTTGATTGCGGGTTTGACGACATCATGATTAAACCCAACCGCGAACTGCACCAACTGTTATTAGCCAACGGAACGCCCCACGAATACACCGAACGCCCCGGCAAACACGAATGGCCCTACTGGAGCAACGCCGTAGCTTACCAGTTCCTTTTCTTCCAAAAAGTGATGAGTAGTATTAAGTAGTATCAAGTAGTGCGTATCAAGATTTTTGACTTTCGGATTCAAGGATACAATTGCAGCGGTCTTGATACTTGATACTCGCTACTTGATACTAAATGGCCCACCATATTTCTTATTAGGTAACTCCTTTTCGCATTAAACTTCAAAAGGCTTGCAAATGCTAAATTTAATCGTAACTTTCATCATACTTTCACACCCTCCTCACAAGATTTTTTTATAAATCCTAAGGCTCTTTAATTTCATTTTATGCTCACAGCGGATCCCCATCATATTATTGCCATTGGCGCATCTGCCGGCGGTATGGATGAAATTAACTCGTTTTTTGACCATACCCCTTTAGATGGGGTATCGTACGTAATTATCCAGCACCTATCGCCCGATTTTAAAAGCCGGATGGTTGAGTTATTGGCCAGGCATAGCAAGCTGGTGGTAAAAGAGGCCCAAAATGGCGTTACCGTAAAAAGTAATGAGGTGTACCTGATACCACATGATCAGTTTATGACCATTCATGATGGCACACTGGTGTTAACAGAAAAAGCAAAGCATCCCGGCCCGCACCTCACTATTGATCTTTTTTTTAACTCGCTGGCCGATAATAGCGGCACCAAAGCCATAGGGGTAATACTTTCGGGCCTGGGGCGCGATGGGACAGAGGGCGTTAAAGCTATTAAAAAAGGCGGCGGAATGGTGATGGCCCGCAACCCCGAAACTACAGCTTTTGGTAGTATGCCATCGCACGCTATCGCTACCGGCATGGTCGATTTTATTTTAGAGCCCGAACTTATGCCGGCCGCAATTGAAGAATACGTAAAACATGAACAGGAGCTATTAGCAGATGAAGAGGAGGACGAAAAAAACATCGCCGAAATTATAGCGTTGATAAAAGAAAAATCGCCGCTTGATTTTTCGGATTATAAACTGAGTACCATCCTCAGGCGTACCAAAAGGCGCGCATCCAATAAAAACTACTCGTCGCTTGCCAGCTATCTTGATTTTTTAAAAACATCGCCCGATGAGGTAGAAGCCCTGGGTAAGGATTTCCTGATCAGTGTAACTTCGTTTTTCAGGGATAAAGAGGCGTTTGAATTTATCAAGAGCGACATATTGCCCGATTTGCTGGGAAAGCTTACCGCAGGCGAAGAATTAAAAATGTGGATAGCCGGCTGCGCCACAGGCGAAGAGGTTTATTCGATAGCCATTTTAATTGCCGAACACCTCAACGGCAATTTTGCAAACGTAGCAGTAAAACTGTTTGCCACCGATATCGACGGTGTTGCCATGGCCCACGCTGCTAAGGGAGTTTACAACCATGCTATAAAGAAAGATGTATCGGCAGAGCGGCTGCAAAACTATTTTATTAAAGAAAAAACAGGCTACCGGGTTACACCGGCTATTCGTAAGATGGTGATTTTTGCCCAGCACGACCTGGTGAAAAACCCGCCGTATTGCAATATGCACCTGATTACCTGCCGCAACCTCCTCATTTACATGACGCCGGTACTGCAAAAGAAAATATATACGATGCTGCTGTTCGGGCTAAAAATTAATGGGTACCTGTTTTTAGGATCGAGCGAGAGCCCAATGCCTATTATTAAGGACCTGGAAGTGGTAAATAAAAAATGGAAGATATACAAAAACCTGAAGGCCAAACGGGGCGTCAGTTTCGACGCGTTTTCGCTGCCCGAGTTACTGGATATCAAACGCACACCTGCAAAATTTTTGCCCGAAGATACCGGCAATGCCAATAACGCGTTATCTGAGCATATGCACACCCTGCTTGCCAAAGATATGGGCTACCTGGCCGTTTGTATTAATGAGGCCAATAATGTGGTAAAATCATATGGGGATACTTCCAGGTTTTTGCTACAGCAAAACTTTAATTTAAACCTTGCCGAGTTATTGCCCAAACCACTTGCCATTGCATTCAACGCGTTAAAAATTGATGCCCTAAAAACAAACGAGAAGGTTAGTATTAGCGGTGTTAAAATTAAATACGGCAAAAAAATAATTAAGGTAAACCTGGCGGTTATCCCGCTGATACCTAAAAAAGGTGATCAGCCCTTGTTGTTGGTAACCTTTATGCAGGATACTAAGGTGAGCACTGCCACGACCACCGATAAAGTATTTGACGAGAAAATTTATCATGACAAATACACCACCAACCTGGAAGAAGAATTAAAGGAGCTGAAGTTTAAGCTTAACTCGGCTTACGAAAGGCTGGATGCCTCAAACGAAAATATGCAATCCTTTAACGAGGAGCTGATATCTGCCAACGAGGAGATGCAGAGTACCAATGAAGAAATGGAATCGGTGAACGAGGAGCTGCATACTATCAATTCAGACTACCAGTTAAAAAATAAAGAGCTGCTGGAAACCAACGACGACCTGAACAATTATTTCAGGAGTAACATAAATGGCCAGTTGTTTATTAATAATAGCCTGGAGCTGATGAAGTTTTCGCCGGGTACCGTAAAGCAGATTAACCTGTTGGAAACCGACATAGGGCGGCCGCTGAGCAATATATCAACCAATATTAAATTTGAAACTATTATTGATGATGTAAAAAAGGTGCTTCACGATGGCAGCGTAATCACTAAAGAGATTGAAACCAACAATGGCAAATGGTACCAGATTATGACCATGCCTTACGTGCAGCAATCTGATAATAAGCGGAATGGCGCTATTATTACCTTTAACGATATCACCGAATTAAAAGGCATTCAGCAGCAATTAAATATCAGTAACAATATGCTGGGAATGGCCATCGACTCTACCGAAATGGGCACCTGGACTATAGATATTAAAACCCGAAGGTTTACCCCGTCTGCCCGCCTTAAAACAATGTTTGGCTTTTACCCAAGTGAGGCTATGAGTTATGAAGACGCCATAGCCCAGGTTGTTGAAAAATACCGGCATGTGGTAACCAATGCAATAGAAACCGCCATGAGCACCGGTGCTAAATGTGACGTGGAATATCCGCTCCTGGGGTTTCACGACAAAAAGCTGCGTTGGGTACGCGGAATTGGCAACCTGGCATTGGATAATGATGGCAAACCAACCTATTTTACCGGCCTGCTGCTTGATATAACCGTTTTTAAACTGGATGAGCTCCGTAAAAACGATTTTATTGCCATGGCAAGCCACGAATTGAAAACGCCACTTACCGCGATACAGGGATACGTACAACTATTAAATTTAAAAGCTAAAAAAGCCAGTGACGATTTTGGAGTTACCTATCTTGCCAAGGCCAATAGCCAGGTAAAAAAGATGACATCGCTGATTAATGGTTTTTTAAATGCATCAAGTTTTGAAGCAGGTAAAATTTACCTGAACGAAGAAACTTTCGAGATGAATACCTTATTGGACGAAGTTGTTGAAGAACTGTTATTAACAACCAATACGCACCAGGTGAGCGTAATTCCCGGTACTGTTATCTCAATCAGGGCCGACAGGGACAAGATAGGCCAGGTGATCAATAATTTTTTGAGTAATGCGGTAAAATACTCGCCTAAGGGTGGCAGTATTAAATTGTACTGCCAACAAGCCGATAATATGCTGCTGGTTAGCGTTAAAGATGAGGGGATAGGCATTAACCCCGAGGAACAGGAAAAGCTTTTTGATCGTTACTACCGGATCGAAAATCCGAATACGGTAAGTATCTCGGGTTTTGGACTGGGCCTTTACCTATCGGCTGAAATTATTCAAAGGCATAAAGGCAAAGTATGGTCAGAAAGTGTATTGGGTGAAGGATCTACTTTTTACTTTAGCCTGCCGTTGGCAACTGTGCTAAACTGATGAAATAATTTGGGCAAAAAAGTCGGTTATACTAAGATTATTATCCGCGGTGGCCATCAATCCTGATGGAAATGCGCTACTTTTTCCTCGCCATCATAAATCCGTTATCTACAGTTTTGAACCCAATCTTAGGGTAATATTCCATAGCATCGGGCACGGATAGCAGGAGTATCATCACCTCGTCGCCCAGGTGTTGTTGGGTTAATTCGATCAGTTTTTTACCGATGCCCGATTTTTTGAGTGTGGTTGTAACTGCCAGGTCGGCAAGGTAGCAACTCCATGCACCATCGGTAATGCAGCGGGCAACGCCGGCAAGTTCATTGTTATGCCAGGCAGTAACAATAAGGTTTGACCCCTTGTAAATACGCTTTATCCTATCCAGATCGTCGACAGGGCGGGGGAGGCCACAGTTCTTGTAAAGTTCAATTACCTGTTCGGCGGTAGGGGTTATATCAAATTTATAGGTGATTTCCATAAGTATTTCAATTTTGTATCTGCGGGAGCAAGTTAGGCCGAAATAAGCTGGCTTTAATAGTCCGGGTTGTAAACCATTGGTAGGCCAATTTAGCTATACGGGCCGCAGTGGAGTACTTGCGACTTGATACAATTATTTTCCCCCCTGGCGGACCAAAATTTTGACACTTATACCAGCGACTTGATCCAATTATTGCTCCACCTGGCGGTTCAAAATCTTGATACTTGATACTTGCTACTTGATACAATTATTGCTCCACCTGGCGGCTCAAAATCTTGATACTTGATACTTGCTACTTGATACTATCCCTGATACTATCAGGGCTGACGCATAAGAAACGTTAAAAACGGGAGGTGTTGCCAACAAAATGTTGATAAAGAGGTGATAAGTTTAAGGGTTGCGGTTGTCAAAAAGGCTTTCAAGTTTTTTTCTTTGTAAAAAAGAATATGCCCACATCCCTTCACGATCATTTCAGATGGATACCCGATCCACGCACGGGCAATAATAAGAAGCATAATTTACTGGAAGTAATCATTTTATCGGTCTTGGCAGTGTTATGTGGAATAAGAAGCATAATTTACTGGAAGTAATCATTTTATCGGTCTTGGCAGTGTTATGTGGTGCT
>NZ_JBFUIJ010000031.1:0-79544 GCF_056401935.1 Mucilaginibacter sp. P4_D1 | reverse complement strand
TATTTGAACTCTACCATGAATAAAAAAAGCCGGACTTTCGTCCGGCCATGGTATCGTTCGCAAATATTATTGCTGGCAGGTTGCACCTCTGCAGAGCCTGGGTACTCTTATATCTGCATTTGCTATATACTGCTTTTTTTAGCTAATTCCACCAACTATTTTTGGCATCATTACCCTTAAACAAAACCGCCTGGCTTCGAAAAAGCAAGGCGGTTTTATTTTTATATCATTTGCGTATCTGCAATGCGCACATCAAACACCATCTGCACATCTGTAATTTGCAGATCTGCACATCAAAGCGAAGGTTCCTGCTGGCTCAAGCAATGGAAGCTGCCCAATCCCCAGATAATATCTGTTGAATCAATGCCCACAATCTCGCGGTCGGGAAAACATTGCTGGATGATTTGCAGTGCTTTATCATCATTTGCCGATCGGTACGTAGGTACTACCACTGCCGAATTAGCGATATAGAAATTAGCATATGACGCCGGCAAACGGGTGTCTTCATAAATTATCTCATCGGGCATTGGTAACTCAACTACATTAAGTTGTTTACCGTTAAGCAAGCGCATAGTTTTAAGGGCTTCAAGGTTTTCTTGCAGCAGGTGATAGTTATCGTCGTTTTTATTTTCTTCAACAACGGTAACTACGGTATCTTCATTTACAAAACGGGTTATATCGTCAATATGGCCATCCGTATCATCGCCAACAATACCGTCACCCAACCATAAAATTTGTTCGGCCCCGTAAAAATTACGCAGGTAGCCTTCAATCTGATCCTGGTTAAGATGTGGGTTACGGTTTTTGTTAAGCAGGCAGGCGGTGGTTGTTAAAATAGTGCCCTTGCCATTAAAATCGACAGAGCCACCTTCCATCACAATTCCCGGATTAAATACAGGCAAACCAAAATGCTGGCCAATTTTTGTAGGGATCACATCATCCAAATCAAACGGTGGATATTTACCGCCCCAGGCATTATAGCCCCAGTCAACAATGGCTTTTTGCTTGGTATCGGGGTTTATCAAAAATGCCGGCCCATGATCGCGACACCAGGCATCGTTGGTAGCAAATTCAAATAATTCAATTTTGCTCATATCCACCCCAGCATTTTGCAATTGGAAAGCTACAGATGCTTTCATGTTTTCATCAGCCACGTTAATGCGTACCAATTCGCCTTTGGTTAATACTTTGATGAATTCAATGTACGCTGGATAAATTAAATCAATTTTCCCCGGCCATGAAGCCTCTTTGTGAGGCCACGAAAGCCAGGTGGCTGTATGTGGTGCCCATTCGGCAGGAAAGTGAAAACCCAGCTTCGCTGGGAAGTCCGAAAGTCCGAAAGTCCGAAAGTCCGAAAGTTTTGAATTTGAGGTATCGTTATTTATTGACATTGGGTTTATTTAAGAGAATTACGCAAAGCATTTAACATTACAAGTATTTCCTCACATTGTTGGTAGAGTTTGTCAAAATCTACTTGTAATATTAAATGTCTTTTTTGAGTCAGATACAAACACCCTACAACTTCTATATTTGATCGTAAAGCATAGCCCAGGAATCTGCTGAACTCTAAATTTGATTGGCCGGTTGATCCTTCTGCGATATTCAAAGAAACAGAATCGGCGGCTCTTTTTATTTGCGCAGTTAAAACAAATAACTCGTCTTTTGGGAAAGTTTTGGTCAATGAATGGATATCGGATGATAAATCAACCGATTTTTGCCAAACAATTAGTTTCTCAAATTTAAAACCCATATAAGAATGATAGCTGCTAAATAACTCAGAGTTCACTTTCGGACTTTCTGTCTTTTCGACTTCCGGACTAAAATTAGTCCTCGTCTAATAAACGTTTTGTTATCGGCTGATATGAATCAATCCTTCTGTCGCGCAAAAAAGGCCAGTGACTGCGGTAGTAATCAGATTTATCCAAATCCAACTCCTGCACTACAACTTCTTCCTGATCATGTGATGTTTGATGGATAATAGCGCCAAAGGGATTGGCAAAAAACGATCCGCCCCAGAATTTAACGCCGGCTTCTTCGCCTACGCGGTTTATGCTTACAACGTGTATGCCATTGGCAACCGCGTGCGAACGCTGGATGGTTTGCCATGCATTGTATTGTTCAATATTTGTAGCCTCGTCCTGAGTGGTGGCCCAGCCAATGGCCGTTGGATAAAACAGGATATCGGCACCCATCAACGCGGTAATGCGTGCAGCTTCGGGGTACCATTGGTCCCAGCAGATCAACACACCTAAACGGCCGTATTTGGTATTGAAAACTTTGTAACCCAGGTCACCTGGTGTGAAGTAAAATTTTTCGTAAAAACCCGGATCGTCGGGTATATGCATTTTACGGTACTTGCCAAGGTAACTGCCATCGGCATCTAATACAGCAGTTGTATTGTGGTAAAGGCCTTGTGCACGCTTCTCAAATAATGATGCAATGATAACCACATTTAACTCAGCAGCAACTTTCGACAATTCGTCAGTTGATGGGCCGGGGATTGCTTCTGCCAGTTTAAAGTTGTCGTAATCTTCTACATCGCAAAAATAAAGCGAGGTAAATAGTTCCTGTAAGCAAACAATCTGCGCGCCTTTGGCAGCCGCTTCCCTTACTTTAACAATAGCCTTTTGCAGGTTCTGCTGCTTATCTGCAGTACAGCTCATTTGCACAATGCCAACTTTTACTTTGTTCATACCTATAAAAATTTGCGCAAAAATAACAATTATGAATTTATGATTGCACCGAATATTATATGATTACACTGATTTGATTTGCAGGTTATATAGGTGTCAGTTTTAACTCGGTTTTTTTTCGCGCAAAGACGCTAAGAAAAATAAGGAGTTTGATTTGCATCTTTGGGCGGAAAATAATCTTAGTTTTAAATACCTGTTTTAGGAAATCGATCTTGATTTTTTTGACTAAAGCTTTGCGTTTTACCGTCTTTTCATGACAAAAATATCCCCCTGTTAAACTTTTATCCAAAAAGCTTTAAACTTGATTTTACCGTTAAATAACGTGCCGGTTATATCCAAATAAAAAAATACCATAGCTTTGCATCCAGATGACAGATACCGAAGAAATTATAGACGAAGGCACCGAACATAAAACCTGGAAAGGCAAGCTTTGGGGCGTTGTTAAAGTTATCCTGATTATTGTAGTTACCGGCGGCCTGTTGTATTGGGTTTTTAGCAAAGTGCCATTTGCCAAAATAAAGTACAGGCTGGTACACGCCGACAGGGCCTGGCTGGCGGCAGCAATTCTTTGCTATTTCGGTTCGATGTTATTTTCGGCATGGCGGTTATTGAGTTTTTTTAAGTCGATAGGCTTAAAGCTCGATTATCGCTTTAACTTACGCCTGTACTTTTTAGGGTTATGCTATAACGTGCTGTTGCCGGGTGGTATAGGTGGCGATGGGTATAAAATTTACCTGCTGCATAAAAATTATAAGTTGCCCACCAAAAAAGTTTTCTGGGCTATTTTGTTCGACAGGTTAAGCGGCTTTTGGGCCATAGGG
This sequence comes from Mucilaginibacter sp. P4_D1, assembly GCF_056401935.1. Lineage (NCBI taxonomy): Bacteria > Pseudomonadati > Bacteroidota > Sphingobacteriia > Sphingobacteriales > Sphingobacteriaceae > Mucilaginibacter > Mucilaginibacter sp. P4_D1. Next base: position 76,030 of record NZ_JBFUIJ010000031.1, on the reverse strand, counting down.
GTTATCACCGTTGCGCTTATTATTTTAATACCGCATATAAGTGTGCAAATAGGGTTAAAAATTCCGCTTGGTTTATTGATAGGCGGCTCCATAATATATTATATAGTGGTACGCAAGTTTTTTAAAGATTACACGCATAACTTTTTTACGGCGCACTTAAAGGCTATCGGGGTACAATCCATGCAATTGCTGTGTATAGTATGCCTGCTGCTTGCGCAGGATTTTACCGGTAAATTTGCACCTTACCTGCTTTCGTTCCTCATTTCTGCGTTGGCATCCATCATTCCGTTTAGCTTAGGTGGCGGCGGCGTACGCGACGCCATTTTTGTGAACCTGGCCAAACCATTTCATCTTGCCGAAGATATGGCGGTTTATTTGAGTTTTACTTTCTACCTCATATCTATCGTAGTGGCCTTATTGGGTGTATATTACGTTTTTCGTACCGATAAACTGCAGGCTGGTTTGCCTGATATTGAAGAAAAATAGACAGGTTTATTAAACCTTATTTCCTAATTTTACGTTCTGTTATAAACCGTACCCAACGTACATGAGCCATTTTAATGATTTTAATAATCCGCAGGTTGCGGCATTGCCCGGTCATTTAAAACAATTTATAGTCGACCAACATTACGAGCATTATACGCCTATTGACCACGCGGTTTGGCGCTATGTAATGCGGCAAAATTATAGCTATCTTAAAGATGTAGCCTACTATCCATATATCCCCGGTTTAACCAAAGCCGGGCTAACAATTGAGCGGATACCCAACTTGCAGGAAATGAACGATGCCCTGGCTAAAATAGGCTGGGGGGCGGTTACTGTTGATGGCTTTATACCGCCGGCCGCCTTCATGGAGTACCAGGCCTGCAGGGTGTTGGTTATTGCTGCCGATATCCGGCAGTCGCGACATATTGAATATACGCCAGCACCTGATATTATTCACGAATCTGCAGGGCATGCGCCAATTATTGCCGATAAAGACTATCACGAGTATTTGAGCTATTTTGGGTCGATAGGGGCAAAAGCGATGTTTTCGGCACAGGACTTTGAACTTTATGAAGCCATAAGAGCTTTATCAATATTAAAGGAAATGCCCGATGCCGACCCCGAACAGATCAAAAAGGCTGAAGAATTGTTGGCCCGCCGGCAGGAAAATATGGGCGAACCTTCAGAAATGGCACTGCTTAGCCGCCTACATTGGTGGACGGTAGAATATGGACTGATAGGCACACTTGAAAATCCGAAAATATATGGGGCGGGCCTGCTATCGTCAATAGGTGAAAGCGCCAGCTGTATGATGGCCGGCGTAAAGAAGCTTTGGTATACCATTGATGCCGTGAATTATAGTTATGATATTACCAAAACACAGCCGCAGCTTTTTGTAACGCCGACATTTCAAAACCTGATAGATGTGCTGGAGGAATTTGCCAATACCATGGCCTTCCGCAGAGGGGGGGCATATGGTTTGGGTAAGGCTGTTGAAAGCAAAAATACCTGTACCGTAGTTTATAGCTCGGGCCTACAGGTTTCGGGCACGGTTGCCGAGTTTAAGGTGGATAAAGATGGCCAGCCCTGTTTTATTAAAACCGCCGGGCCTACAGCTTTGGCTGTAAATAACAAGCAGCTTAAGGGTCATGGCAAAAGCTATCATCATAACGGCTTTAGCTCGCCTGTTGGCAGGCTGAAAAACCTTGGCCCGATTGAAGATTTGAATGCAACGCAATTGGAAAATACCGGCATCAGTATAAACCAAAATGCGGTGCTGAATTTTGAAAGTGGTATTACGGTGAAAGGGATAGTAAAAAGCATCCTGGAAAATGAAGGCAAAACGTGTCTCATTACTTTTACAGACTGTACGGTAACCGACCACGGCGATACGGTACTGTTCGACCCATCATGGGGTGTTTATGATATGGCTGTTGGCCAAAATGTAACCTCGGTATTTTGCGGCGCCGCCGATAAAGAAGCCTTTGAGGAGGCTGTTTATAAATCAAAAACAGCAACCCATCACATGGAATACGATTTTAAAAACAAGGAACTGCACAAGCTGTACAAACAAGTTAGGGATTGCCGCCAAAAACAAGGCGATTATGGTTTTTTAGGTAACGTTTGGCTCAAACTACAAAAAGACCATCATGACGACTGGCTTTGTGCACTTGAAATACTGGAACTTTTGGAACATGAGGATATTGAGCCACTGTTGGCATCAGACATCCGTAATTTCCTGCAACAAAAAGCAAAAGATCAGCCCGAACTAAAAAAACTGATTGACGATGGTTTTTACCTGATAGCGCACCCGGTTGAGCAAAAATTGGTATTTTAACAGAATGTTGTGCATTTTAGAGGATGGCAAAGCTGATTGTAAGGGTTGATAATGATGCCGTAGAATCTTTAAAAGTGGTTTTGCAAAATATTTCATACGTGAGAGAAGTTGTCATTGAAGAGATTGCGCTTAATGATTCCATCAATCGGTATGAAAAAATAAAGACCATTTTAAATAACGCAAGAGGGAAAAAGCTTTTTGCCGATATTAAAGATCCGGTTGAGTGGCAGAGAAATATAAGAGGAGAGTAGGATCGTAGCTTTTAGATAGACGTTTTAACTACCTCATTGCGACTAACGACCAGCCTGGCTGGAAAAATAGTAATGACACGCTGGGTTTAGGACTCAACAACAGCCATGTCATTGCGAGCGTAGCGCGGCAATCGCGAACTGTGCACGTCCAGTATGTTTAGTTCGCGATTGCTTCGTACCTCGTAATGACATAAATTACATTGAAAATACACTTACAGTCAGTGATTTACAAGTGCGTTATTATGCGGGATGAAGCAATCCTCAAAAAGCAAACTCGATTTGCAAGTCGGGAGATTTCTTTGTTCCTTGCAATGACCTCTATCTAAATATATTGGGGCTAACGTATGAACATTATTATAACAGGAGCCAGCAGCGGCGTAGGATTTGAAGCTGTAATTGAACTGATACTATCCGGTAATCATAAAGTGATAGCCCTGGCGCGCTCGCAGGATAAACTTGAACGTTTACTAGAKATTGCCAATGGCCTTAACCCCGATTGCCAGTTGTATGCCCTCACATTTGATATTGTACATGATGATTACGAAGGTTTGCTTGAGTTTATTGAAGCCAATTTTGATAACCGGGTTGATATTTTAATTAACAACGCTGGTGTACTTATTAATAAGCCTTTTGCAGAACTGCAGGAAACTGACTTTGTAGAAATGCTGCAAAGTAACTTTATAGGGCATGTGCGCATTATCCAGGCTTTATTACCATTGGTGCAGGGTGGCGGGCATATTGTAAATATTGGCAGTATGGGCGGTTACCAGGGCAGCGCTAAGTTTCCGGGGTTGGCGGCATATTCGGCAAGTAAAGCGGCATTGCACACTTTAACAGAGTGTTTGGCCCAGGAATTGGCCGGCCAGGATATTAAAGTGAATTGCCTGGCATTAGGATCGGCACAAACTGAAATGCTTGAAAAAGCTTTTCCTGGCTATGAATCGCCGGTACTGGCATTTGAAATGGGAAAATACGTGGCCGATTTTGCGCTTACCGGGCATCGTTTTTTTAATGGCAAAGTTTTGCCCGTTGCTGTAAGCACTCCTTAAATTAATATTTGGTTATTGTAAATATTTTATAACTTAGATATAGTCAAATATGCCATAATAGCCCGCTATGGATAAAAGATTCATATCCTTTTTTACCCACTCAAAAGATATATTTTTTGTGATGGATATTAGTGGTGTAATATTACATACCAACCCATCCTTCCGGCAATTATTTAACTATACCGAGGCCGAACTGCTGGGAATAAATATTGCCGATATTTGCCACCCGGCCGATAAGGAACGCAAAGAAGAATCAGTTGGCAAGTTAGTTGCAGATAAACAACTGATAGGATATCAGAGCCGCGTTAAAGCTAAGGATGGATGTTACTATAGCGTAACATGGTCTATCTTACTGAATGACGATGGTCTTATTTATTCAACTGGCAACGCGGTGATTGGCGTTCCTGCCAAATCTGGCGCCACAAGTGATGATATTGTGCAACATACCATTCAAAGCCTTACCGAGGGTTTCATAGTACTTGATACCGGGTGGAATGTTTTAGCCTTCAATCCTGCCTTCCAGGCGATGACCAATCTGGATGAAAGCCAGATAAGGTCATCTCGCTTTACATACATCAAAAGCCTGGGTTTAACACCCAGGGTAATAGATGAGTTACAACGATCATTGGCCAGCGAACAAGCAATACAGGTACAGTATCTGAATACATTTTGTAATTCGTGGTTACGAATGAATGTATATCCGTATCACAACAGATTAGCTGTTTTTATCAGGGATATCACCGAAATAATGATTCAGCAATGGGTTTTAACGCTGGAAAAGAAGGTGTTAGAATTAAATACCACCTCGAGGTATACCCTTGCTCAAACCGCCAACGAATTGTTAATGGGAATTGAAGGTATTTTTCCTGAAATGATTTGCTCGGTTTTGGAGGTTGATGACGTGGAGGATAAATTACATAACCTTGCCGCCCCACAATTACCTAAAAATTATTGTGATGCAATCGAAAATCTTTCGGTGGGACCAAATGTTGGCTCATGTGGTACGGCGGTTTTTCACCGCAGCCAGGTTATTGTGAGCGATATTGAAAACGATCCCCTTTGGGCCGACTATGCCGGATTAGCTAAACAATTTGGATTAAAAGCGTGTTGGTCTACCCCGGTTATCAGTTCAAAAGGGTCAAAGGTTTTGGCGGTGTTTGGTATTTATTATAACACTGTGCGCGAGCCTAAGGATAGTGAACTACAGTTGATTGGACGTACGGTAAATATTTTGCGGGTTTTGATAGAAAGTAAGAGAAACGAAGAAAATATACTTGACCAGAACAACAGGCTGCAATCCATCGCCAACATTAGCTCGCACGAACTCAGGCGACCGGTAGCTACCATCCTCGGCCTGGTAAATTTGTTCGACAAGGATGATATGGAAAATCCTTTGAATAAAGAAATAGTTGCCCACCTTGACACCACAGCCCGTGAACTGGATGGGGTGATACACAATATTGTCGAAAAAACCGTTTATATGCGGGTTAACGAAACAGAGATGTATGGCGAGGAAGTGAAGGGTGGAAGGTAAACCATATCAAATGTTCTACAGGAAAATAATTACCCAAAATACACTGCAAGAACATTTAGCCGAAGCCACGGTTAGTTTGCTTAGCATCGCCAGCGATTTGGCGTGGAATACTATATCTGATAATTGTTTGTATATCATTAGTAACCTTAAAGAAYAGGACGAAGAATTTGGCGTGCGAAGAAAGCTTGAAAAAGCCAGGTCCGAAAAGCTGGCGCCGCAATACTTAGCCGATATAATGCCTCAAATGTTAAAGTTGTATCCTGACCTTTATGATATTAACCTGTTTGTTTATAAAGCTTCAAACGAACGTACTATAATTGAAATTGGGTATTATCCTAAAAGTGCTTTGGATGAGGATTACAGAAAAACGATTGAAAATAATCCACCAATGCTTCATAGTAAAGTTTCGCATCCTTTTTATTATCATTTTAATGGAAAAAAAAAGTTCGACATCAACTGGCAAAACAACTCACTTTCCTATAAAATAAATTCCTTTTGGGCTAAGTTTAAATATAGGTTTTACAGAGCCATTGGCCGGGATCGCTATGCTATCTTGACAAAATAACCTTAAAACGGTTCGTCTGTACAACTAATAACTTTAAGAAAATAATGAGTGGTTTGGATTTCAGACTATTGGAATAGTAAACCAAAAAGTACTTCCCTTCCCTGGTTCACTGTCAACACCTATCTGCCCTTCATGTTTTTTAATAATTTCGGCGCTGATGTATAATCCTAAGCCTAATCCACCTGTTTGAAAGCCAGCTGTTTCAACCCGGTAATAGCGTTCAAAAATGCGTTTTACTTCGTCGGGGTGTATGCCGGGCCCTTTATCTGTTACGCTAACCCTGGCCATATTGTTTATTTTTTCAATCGAAACAATAATATCCTTCGACCGCGGAGCGTATTTTACAGCGTTGTTTATAAAGTTTACCAATACCTGGTCTATCTGGTGCTCGTCGGCAAATACCTCCAGTTCAAGATCGCCGGTTACTATTATCTTATATTCTTCTGCCAGCCTTATTTCACTGCTGCCAGCACTTACTATTTTTGAAAGTAAAAAAGTTGATTTGGTTAGTTGCAGGCGGTCCTGGTTTATCCTGCTCAGGTTCAACAGGTCTTCAACCAGTGCTGTTATTTTATGCATGCTCCTGCTTGATTGAGCTATCAGTTTAGGCAGCATGGGCGAAGTGAGGTCATTAACCAACCGCTCCAATAATTGCAATGAACCTTTTAGGCTGGTCATGGGTGTTTTAAGTTCATGACTGGCAATGCTTATAAAATCGTCTTTTTGCTGTTGCAATTCTTTAAGCTGGTTTATCTCGGTAGCGGTACCAATCCACATTTCTGTTTCGCCTTCTTCGTTTTTAACCGGAACCATCCTGGTTAAATGCCAGCGAAATTCGCCATCGGCGCCCTTAATCCTGTTTTCGATACCACCATCAATACTCAAGCCCAATTGTATATCCCTGAATTTGTTAAGGGCTGCTTCCACATCGTCGGGATGCAGCGCGGCCTTCCAGCCATATCCTTTACTGGCGGCAAAATCAAGGCCGGTATAGTCGTACCATCTTTTGTTAAAAAAAGTTGCCTCAGCGTTATTATCAACGGTCCATGCCATTTGCGATATGGTTTCAAACATGGTCCTAAATCGGGTTTCACTGTCGGCCAAAGCTTTGGTGCGCTTTAAAATGCGGTCTTCCAATTCGGTATTGAGCAGTTGCAAGCTTTCGCGCGATTGCTCCAACAGTTCATTTGATGTGTACAACTGTTCGTTTGTAACGGCAAGTTCTTCGTTGGTACAGGCCAGTTCTTCGTTTACTGCCCGCAATTCTTCATTAAAGTTTTGTAATTCATTATTGGCGTTGGCAAGTTCTTCGGCCATCTCCAATTCTTTTTTCCTTGATGCTGCAAGGGCCAGTTTGTTCAACTCCTGTTCAGTTACATTTTTGGCAATACTTAGCAGGTATGCTACCTTACCTTCGCTATCAAAAATGGGCGTAATTTCGGTTTGCGCCCAACCCTGAACTGTAGCCCCCCCGGGGACAGGAATTTCGAAATAGAGTAGTGGGAGCTTAACGTATTTTTTTTGTTCTACGGCTTCAATGAGCCCGTTTTTTAACAGGTTTAGTTGTTCTTCGCTGTTTTTGTCCCATGGTTTAAAAACATCAAAGGTATCCTTGCCAATCATTTGATCTGCGGTCATCGAAGTTGCCTTTATTCGCGCCTCATTCATGGCTATTATGGTAAACCGGGGTATGTTGGGCTCAATAATAGTCATGGGGAAACCAATCTGATTAAATACAGTTTCAAACATGTAGGCTTGTCCGGGATCCATATGGGTAGATATAATTGGACTCAAATATACTATTCAAAACCCAAAGCCGCTTATATGCCCTGCCTAAAACATGGAATCGTTTTTTTGAACGTTCGCAAATGCCAGTGAAGCCGCGGGAAAGCTTTTAATATCGGTGAGTTTTATTTCGCACAAAGCCGCAGAGGCGCAACGTGACTTGATTGTTTTTTGCGCGTCGACAATTCCGGCGCGAAAAACTAATAAACAATCATCAGTTATAATCAGCCAGTACCAGCAAACAATGCCGTGCTTTCTGGTCAGGCTGATTATTGATATTGTAAACATGATTAAATAACGTCGTGTTACTTTTCATCGTCTTTATTTACAGGCGCCACAAACCAACGGCCCGAAACCCTTTTTACTTCCTTTGCTTTCTCTTCCTCAATACTTGCATCCAAGGCTTTGGGTTCTTCGGCATGCGGGGGATGGTTTGCGGTTTTTGCTCTTCAGCTTTTTGTGCCAATTTTCAAAAAGTCGTTTACCACAACCTCAGATACATAGCGTTTAACACCGTCTTTATCTACATAGTTGCGGTTGGCCAGTTTACCTTCAATGGCTACTTCATCGCCCTTTTTTAGCAGGTCTTCGGCAAGTTTGGCTGCTGTATTCCAAAATACCAGGTTGTGCCAGGTGGTATCGGTTATTTTTTCGCCTTTGTCATTTTTATAACTTTCGTTGGTAGCAAGCGACACGCGCACCATTTTTTTGTTGCTGTCAAAAACTTTTACTTCGGGATCCATACCTAAGTTGCCTACAAGGCGTACACTGTTTCTTAATGTGTTCATCGTTTTATTTTTTAATGTTACTGTTTGTTTTGATAACGATACAAAGGTGCAGCTACCCCGAAAAATTAACCGGATAATAACCGTTTACAGTCGATAGTATCCATTTGTAAGCGTTTGCAAACGGATAAAGAATTGCCTAACTTTATCATATGAACCAGGAAAGAAACTGTTTGGATTGCGGCGAACCCCTGCACGGCCGGGCCGATAAAAAATTCTGTAACGACTTATGCCGAAACAATTACAACAACCAGCTCAATAGCAATAGCTATAACATGGTGCGCAATATCAACAACATATTACGCCGCAACCGCCGGGTACTGGAAGAACTAAACCCAACCGGCAAAACCAAAACTACCCGCAAAAAAATGGCGGCAAAAGGTTTCGATTTTGACCATATCACCAGCATCTACCAAACCAAAACAGGATCGACTTATATGTTTTGTTACGAGTACGGATATTTGCTGCTGGATGGGGATGAGGTTTTGTTGGTGAAGCGGGAGGAGAGTTGATGTGCTAACAATTTGAGGATTTGAAAATTTGAGAATTTGAAGATTGTTTTTGCCTGAACCGGAATCGCTTTATTAATTCTGTTCATTCTTTAATTCTGTAAATTCTGATTCAGACAATGTGCAGCTGAATTATCTGAACCGGGATTCGTCGGATTTATCGGATTTTTTTTGGATTTTGATTGTGTCTATTTTAAAATCTGTGGAATTCGATAAATCTGCTTAATCCCGTTCAGACAAAAATCATCAATTAAAAAAATCCGAAACCCCAATTCCGAAATCCGAAATCAAAACCGCCATCCAAAAATCTCAAATCTCATATCTCACATCTCATATCAAAATCCTATCTTTGCCCATGCAAGAAAAAATCCTCATTCTTGACTTTGGCTCGCAATTCACCCAACTTATAGCGCGCCGTGTCAGGGAGCTCAATATTTACTGTGAGATCCACCCCTTCAATCATTATCCCGAAATTGACAGCAGCGTAAAAGGTATTATCCTTTCCGGTAGTCCGTATTCTGTGCGGCAGGAGGATGCGCCACGTTTTGATTTTGAGCAATTTCATAACACCCGGCCAATTTTGGGAGTTTGTTACGGGGCGCAGTACGTGGCGCATTTTCACGGTGGCGAGGTATTGGCATCAAGCACCCGCGAATACGGCCGTGCTAATTTAGATTACGTTAACCGCGAAAATCCGCTGTTTAAAAATATCCCCGAGAATTCGCAGGTTTGGATGTCGCATGCTGATACCATCGCACGCATTGCTAATAATTTTGAAGTTATTGCCAGTACCGATACGGTAAAAGTTGCAGCTTACCAGGTAACTGGTACCCAAACTTACGGCATCCAGTTTCACCCCGAAGTAACCCACAGTATTGATGGCAAACAATTGCTGCAAAACTTTTTGGTTGATATTTGCGGCTGTCACCAGGATTGGACGCCAGATTCGTTCATTGAAACTACCATTGCCGCTTTGAAAGAGAAACTGGGCGATGATAAAGTAGTTTTAGGCTTATCAGGCGGTGTTGATTCGTCTGTTGCGGCTGTATTGCTGCACCATGCTATTGGTGCCAACCTACACTGTATTTTTGTTGATAACGGCCTGTTGCGCAAAGGCGAGTATGAGCAGGTGCTCGATTCGTATAAGCACATGGGCTTAAATATAAAAGGCATTGACGCCAAAGCCCGTTTTTACGATGCGCTGGCCGGTTTAAGCGATCCTGAAAAGAAACGTAAGGCTATCGGTCGTGTTTTCATCGAGGTATTTGATGATGCCGCGCACGAGGTACAAGATGTAAAATGGCTTGGCCAGGGTACCATTTACCCGGATATCATCGAGTCGGTTTCTGTTAAGGGACCATCGGCTACCATTAAGTCGCACCATAACGTTGGCGGACTGCCCGATTTTATGAAGCTAAAGGTAGTTGAACCTTTAAACACCCTGTTTAAAGACGAAGTTAGGCGTGTTGGCAAAGCATTGGGCATCGATCCAAATATTTTAGGCAGGCACCCTTTTCCTGGTCCGGGCCTGGCTATCAGGATACTGGGCGATGTTACGCCAGAAAAAGTTGCTATATTACAGGAGGCCGATGCGATTTATATCAACAATTTACGCAGTTACGGTGTTTACGATAAAGTTTGGCAGGCAGGCGCTATATTTTTACCGGTACAATCGGTAGGGGTAATGGGCGATGAGCGTACTTACGAGAACGTAATTTGCCTGCGTGCTGTTGAGTCGTTGGATGGAATGACCGCCGATTGGTGCCATTTACCGTACGATTTACTGGCCAAGATCAGTAACGAGATCATTAACAACGTAAAAGGAATTAACCGGGTAGTATATGATATCAGTTCGAAACCACCTGCTACAATTGAGTGGGAATAAATGGTTACTGTTTTTTATAACGGCATTGGTACTGGCTGCATGTTCGCCAAAATTGCAGCCGGTAGCGCCTGTTAAAAAACCAACTGACACAGAAGCCGAAAAGCCAAAGATTGCCGAAAAGCCCCCCGTAAAACCGGCGGCTTCCAAACCTTTAACCATAGCTATGGTATTGCCGCTGGGTTTAGATCATCTGAAACCCGGTGCCAGGTATACTTCGCCCGGCCTAACCAAGGCTAACATGAGCGTAGAGTATTACCAGGGTTTTAAACTTGCCCTGGATTCGCTTACAGCCAGCGGCGCAAATTTCAAGCTCCGGCTGTACGATTCAAAAGACGAGGGCGCACAGGCGCATAGCCTCGGTTTTAACCCCCTCATCAAAAACAGCGACCTGATTGTGGGCCCGGTTTTTCCGGACGGGATGAAGATATTTACTGCGGTGCTTAATACAAAGTCGCCCATTGTTTCACCACTTTCGCCTGCATCTCCGGCAACCATCAATAGCAATAATTTAATTACGGTAATGCCACCCTTAGAGTATCATGGCTGGGGCGCGGCGCAGTATATTAACGATAAATTAAAGCCTAAGAAGATTTTCATCCTGCGGTCGGGCTTTAGCCAGGAGCAGGATTATGTGCGGGGCTTTAAAAATGCCACGGATAGCCTGAGCAATAAAAAGGTTAAGGTTATTATTGTTACCATTTCAAAAGGCCAGTTAGGAGGGTTGATACCTCAACTGTCAAAAAAAGAACAAAACATATTTGTGGTAGCCGCTACCGACCAGGCATTTTTATCGGTTACCTTAAAATCGCTGGATACTTTAAACAGGCATTATCCGGTAACACTGTTTGGGCACCCAAGCTGGGAGAAGTTTAGCTTTTTAAAAATAGATATTTTGCAACGGTTGAAAACTCACATTACATCTGCTGATCAAATTGATTATAAATCAGACGCCAATATGGAATTTGTGAGGGTTTACCACCGTGTTTATCATGTAGAGCCTACTGATTTTGCCATTAAAGGCTTTGACGAGGGTATGTACTTTGGCCGCCAATTGATTGATAATAACTTTGCAGCATTGGACAAAGCCGACTATACAGGCCTGCACAATCAGTTCCGCTTTGTTAAAAAAAATGGAATGGGCTGGGTAAATACGCATGTAAATGTGTTAATGTATGCTAACTTTGAGCTTAAACAGGTAGAATGAAGGCTATAAACCAGCTTAAAACGTTTCAGCGCATAATAGGGGAGTACCCGGTTGATACGCCCTTAAGTAAATTTTTACCCGGCTTTTACAGGCAAAATAAGCAAATGGGATCAACCGACCGGCGGGTGGCCAGTCGCTTGGTATACAGCTATTTTCGCCTGGGGCAGGCACTGCCTAATTTAGCTACTGACGAACGATTGATAGTTGCCGAATTTTTGTGCAATACCCAAAGCAATTCATTTTTACTGCATTTTAAACCCGACTGGGCGGCTTGCATTAATTTTGCCATTGATGATAAGCTTACCTTAGTAAAAACAGCCTACCCTGCGTTTAAACTGGAAGATGTTTTCCCCTGGGCATCTCAGATATCTGCCGGGATTGATAAAGATGCATTCCTGAAATCATTTTTTTGCCAGCCCGATTTATTTATCCGGGTACGCAATGGGTACGACCACCTGGTTAAAGCCGAACTAAATAAAGCCGGAGTTGTGTTTAAAGACGAAGGCAACGGCTGTTACGCTTTGCCTAACGGAACCAGGCTCGAAACCATCTTCCCAAAACAAAACTGGTTCGAGGTGCAGGATCTTTCCTCGCAGCAAACTGGCGATTTTTTCAGGCCCCAGCGCTGGGATAGCTGGTGGGACGCCTGCGCGGCATCGGGCGGTAAGTCGTTATTACTGCACGAGGACGAACCCAACATTAAACTGGTAGTGTCAGATATCCGCGAATCGGTTTTGGCCAACCTGGATGAACGCTTCCAGTTAGCAGGCTTAACCAAATACCAGAAAAAAGTGCTCGACCTTACCACCAACATTGATCAAACCCTGCACGATTACGAGTTTGACGGCATTATCCTTGATGCCCCCTGCAGCGGCTCGGGCACCTGGGGCCGTACGCCCGAGATGATAGCCCAGTTTATGCCAGCCAAAATTGAGTTTTTTCAGCGCCTGCAAAAAGGCATAGCCCAAAACGTGGTTAAATACCTTAAACCCGGCAAGCCGCTCATTTACATCACCTGCTCGGCTTTTAAAGGCGAGAATGAGGATGTGGTTGATTACCTGGTGGAAGAATTAGGATTAAAGCTGGAAGAAAGCAAGGTGTTGAAGGGGTATGAGCATAAGGCGGATACGATGTTTGTAGCGAGGCTTTTAGCAATTTGAAAATTTGAGGGTTTGAAAATTTGAAGATGCCAAATCATCCTTAACCTGGTAGCATTTTAAGTTGAAGCGCAATTTTGCTTTTTCATTTTCAAATTAACTCATTTTCAAATTAACTCATTTTCAAATTAAAGGTGTGTATTCGCCCTAAACAATTTAATTGCTATCGCCAGCAATATTATCCCGAATGATTTACGCAGTATACTCAACCCAACCGGCCCCAAAAGCTTCTCTATCCACTTTACATTTTTTAGCACCAGGTAAACCACAATGGTGTTTAGTACAATGCCTACAATAATGTTTTGGGTTTGATATTGAGATTTTAAAGATAACAACGTGGTCATGGTGCCAGCGCCTGCTATCAGCGGGAAGGCGATGGGTACTATCGATGCGGATAGCGGCACTTCTTCCTTAAAAAAATCTACCCCTAATACCATTTCCATGGCGATGATAAATATCACCAGCGAGCCGGCTATCGCGAATGACGAGATATCCAGCCCGATGATAGCCAGTAGCTCATCACCCACAAATAAAAATACCACCATTAATACCAGCACTGCTATACTTGCTTTCTCCGATTCGATGTGCCCTACGCGCTGGCGTACCTGGATAATTACGGGTATAGCGCCCAGTATATCAATAATGGCAAACAGGATCATCGTAACAGATAATATCTCCCTGAAAATTAATGGGCGCATGGCTTTAGGGTTTTATGTTTTTGACTTTAACCGGAAACTGAGCAAAGTTGCAATTAAAGCTTCGGTATAAAAAAGAACTTAATAAAAAAGGTTCTGAAATTTCAGAACCTTTTTTATTTGTATGGATATTGCTATCAGTTATTCAACAAATTTAGGGTTGATGGGGTCAATTGCTCCTTCAACTTTTCCGTGCCTTACATGCGAGCGTTTGATGCTGTAGCCAAAGTAAATAACGAAACCGATGAGTAACCAAACAATTAGCCTTGCCCAGTTTTCCCAACCTTCAGAAGCGATCATACCTAAACAAATTAAAGCACCAAGCGGGCAAACAATAAAATAAATAGGTGTTTTAAACGGACGAACCAGGTGAGGATCGGTATTGCGTAAAATCATGATACCAAAACAAACCAGTACAAACGCAAATAAGGTACCTATACTTACCATATCGCCTACAATTCTGTCAGGAATAAAACCAGCAAACAGGGATACAAAACCAAAAAATAACCACTGCGATTTGTAGGGTGTTTGAAATTTAGGGTGTAGCTTAGAAAATATTTTAGGGATTAAACCATCTGTACTCATGGTGTAGAATACACGAGTTTGCCCCATTAACATCACCAGGATAACCGATGAGAAGCCTGCAAGGATAGAAACGGTTACCAAATTGGCCAGCCAGTGATAGCTTGGGCCCATTGCCGCTTTAATTGCGTAAGTAACAGAAGCTTCTTTACCTTGTATCAGGAATTCTTTGTACGATACCAGACCGGTTAATACGTGCGAGAACAGGATATAAAGCGCAGTACAGATAACCAATGATATCAGGATACCTTTTGGCATATCTTTTTGTGGGTTTTTAGCTTCCTGGGCCGCTGTAGATACTGCATCAAAACCAATGAACGCGAAGAATACCACACTTGCACCGCGTAATACGCCAAGCCAGCCGTGGTTAAATGTATCTGCGTAATCAACTATGCCCGTGCTCACTTTAACAGTTCCTGCATCGGCAGGGATCATATATGGTGTGTGTAATGCAGGGTTAATGTAGTGCCAGCCTAAGCCGATGATCATCAGTACAATTGCAACTTTAATTACAACGATAATGTTGTTTACTACAGCTGATTCTGCCGTGCCCTTAATTAACAATAAAGTTAACAGGAACAGAATAAGGATAGCCGGAAGGTTAACAATACCGCGTGTGCCCAATTCTGCGGCATACATGCCCGTAGTAGTATTGGATGTTTCGAAGAAGGAATGCGCCCACTGATAGGGTATGTGTATATCAAAAAAGGTATGTAGAAACTCGTTAAAGTACTGCGACCAGCCGATAGATACCGTGGCCGCTCCCAAAGCGTACTCCAATACCAAATCCCAGCCAATAATCCAGGCGATGAACTCGCCCATGGTGGCGTAAGAATAAGTGTAGGCCGAACCGGCGATAGGGATCATACTGGCAAATTCTGCATAGCACAAACCAGCCAGCGCGCAACCCGAGGCTGCAATAAGGAATGAAATTGTAACAGCCGGACCGGCGTGTTCGCCTGCCGCCGCCGCCGTTCGCACAAAAATACCGGCGCCAATAATTGCGCCAATACCCAGGGCGATAAGCGAGCCAACGCCTAACGTTCTTTTCAGCGTTTTCTCGGTTGCCGCCGAGGCAGCCATCAATTGCGCAATAGGTTTTTTAATAAATAACTTCATGTTTAAATTAGTAAGATCAGTCGTAAAAAAATTAAAAATTCACATTTCCCCAAACGTACTTAAATTTATTGAAAAGTTAAAGGGCAGAATGTAACAATGGGTGCGAATTAATATTCCAAATTATAGTTTGAAAATGAAGTGTTTACAACGCAACTTAAAGTAGACGGCAGCGCTATTGTTACAATATTACCGGGAAACAAACGCAGCATTGTACTATCATAGGCTCTTTACTCAAAGTTACCCAGCTTTTTTAACGCTTTTAAGCTATATACTTTAGTTTCGGCTGTTTGCATAGTATCTAACAGCATATTATTATCATACAAGTATTTTTTTTCTTTAGCCAATACGGTGTCCCCTTTTAATATGCAATCAATATAGCAGGTTTCGTCATCATAAGTGCCTAAGTTGATGCTGAAGTTTGCCGAATCGGTAAGGTAGGCGGTGGTATTGGTTTCAAATAAGCCGGTGCGGTAAATCTGGAGATATAAGTTGCTGTCTTTGGCGATGGTGTATTTTAGCCTGTTTGGGCTTTTACCGTTTTTGCAGGAGGTGAGGAATAAAAATACCAGGAGAAGTTTAAATAGCCTTTTCATCTTCAGATAATTGCTCAGGCTAATAACGGCTCAATTATTTGTAACAAATTATTACTGGTAATTTCTACACCATCATATAGTTCTATTATGATAAAGTTATGTATTGTGAGATATTGGATCAATAAATTCAGTTCGGTAAGTACTGTTTTCTTGTCTGAAAAGCCGCGATGAACATTAACGGCCAGGGCATCGTCATCAAAGCCTAACTCTCTCGGGACAGGGAAAACCTGGACAATGCTGAGGCCCATGTCGCTAACATCACTGGCTATTTTGACCCAATCGGCCTTTTTGCTTTTCGCTAATATATTTATTACGGCCATACTAAATTAAAAAGTCGATAGATACCTGGTTGGTTATATTGGCTTTGTTCAGTAATCGCAATATTTCGCTTTTAAGGCTTTGGGTTTTGGTGACAATAATACCCTGACCCCTGAAATCAAATGACAGCAAAATATTAACCTTTGCCGGCGAGTTTAATGAACACCATAACGTACGCCCCACTACATACTGAATCACATGCTCAACTTTGGCCGGGGTACCGACATCGACGTTGAAAACCATGACCACTTTATTCTCCGCTTGTTTATAGCCTTCAACGGTGATAGGTGGCCAGTCAAATTGATATGCCAATATATTATCTGTCATTTTTAGCTAAGATAAATTTTTTCAAAGAAATTTAGGGCGCAAAAAAGCATTCTGTTAATTCTTTAATCCTGCTAATTCTAATTCAGGCAAAGTGTTAGGGATAGCAGCGAATACCGGCCAATGTGGCTAAGGTTTGTGCAGTATAAGTAGATAGCCAGGCCGCAGGCAACACCATGGGGAGTATTATCAAGTAGTAATGCAAATCAAGGGTTAAAAATAAGATAGATGAAAGCAGCGGCGATTTCTTCGTTGTGTAACTTGTAGATATGTAAATAGATAGCGATTAGTTTGAGCGTTTTAGTCTTGGGGATAATTCTTAAAGTTCGATGTGCTAATCTTCTTTAAAGCACTGATTTTAAATACTTTAAATAAGCAACTTATAATCAGGTGTTTAGTCGATAGAGTTTTCAACGCCTTTCGACCCTTGATTCGCATGACTATGTTTTAATTACGTATTGCCTTTTTAAAACACGACTTTTTGAAAGCCCTTAGCTTATTCATAACTTAGCGGGCTCAGACACTTCGCATTAAAAATGACCATTAACGATTTAAACTCACTAAACCAGGTTGCCGAATTTCACAGCACCTTTAAGCACCCAATTGTAGCATCCCCGGCAATCCCATCAAAACAGCGCAGTCAGCTGCGTATTGAACTGTTGGCCGAAGAATTAAAGGAGTTGCAACAGGCTGTTGATGACAACAACCTGATTGAAGTTGCCGATGCCCTTTGCGATTTACAATATGTATTGGCCGGCGCGGTATTGGAATTTGGCCTTGCGGAAAAGTTTAAGGAGTTGTTTGACGAGGTACACCGCTCCAATATGAGCAAAGCATGCAAAACGGTAGAAGAAGCCAACCAAACTATTGAGCACTACCGCAATACTGCCGGTACCGAATCGCATTATAAAGAAATTGACGGCCTGTTTTTAGTTTACCGCACGGCCGATAATAAAACGCTTAAATCAATCAATTACTCGCCTGCAAGTTTGGGAGCGATAATAGGCTAAAAGCAGAAAGTTTAAAGCCAAAAGCAATTAATTAATCGAATATTAAAATAAATATTTTGCCAGAACCAACACCAGATAAGCCCGAAGTAAAAGAAACCATGCACCCGCGTAGCGCGCACCGTATGGGTTATGATTTTAAAGCGCTTATAAAGGCGATGCCTAAGTTACGTGCCTTTGTTACCGTAAATAAATACGAGAACGAAACCATCAATTTCTCTGATCCCGAAGCTGTAAAGTTGCTTAACAGGGCTTTGCTCAAACATCATTACCGGGTTGAGTACTGGGATATCCCCGAGGGCTACCTCTGCCCACCTATACCGGGCCGGGCAGATTATATTCATTACGCTGCCGATTTGTTAGCCACCGCTAATGATGGCGTAGTGCGTAAAGGAAAAAAAGTACGCGTACTTGATATTGGTGTAGGCGCCAATTGTGTTTATCCTATCATTGGTCACCAGGAATATGGCTGGAGCTTTATCGGGGTTGATATTGATGAGGAGGCCCTGGCATCGGCACAAAAAATAATAGACCAGAGTAAGGAATTAAAAGCCGCTATTGAACTGCGCCTGCAAAAACACAAAGCAGATATTTTTACATTCGCTATAAAACCGGGCGAGCTGTTTGACCTTACACTATGTAACCCGCCATTCCATGCATCTATCAGGGAAGCTGCCGAAGGATCCAAACGCAAATGGAATAACCTTGGCCTTAAAACAGGGAGGGAAGAACCCGTATTGAACTTTGGCGGTCAGAATATGGAGTTATGGTATCCCGGTGGCGAGGCTGCGTTTTTAAAACAAATGGCTACCCAAAGTACCCGTGTTGCCAAACAATGCCTGTGGTTTACCACCCTGGTATCAAAAAAAGAGAACTTGCGTATTTTGTATAACGCCCTGCAAAAAGCCGGCGCAGTTGAGATACAAACCATCAACATGTCGCAAGGCCAAAAGGCCAGTCGCATAATGGCCTGGACTTACTTTACCCCAGAAGAGCAAAAGGAGTGGGTGAAGAAATAGTTCATTGGTACTGTGTTTTGGTTCATTAGTTGAATCGTTCATTATAGTTCACTTGTTTATTGGTTTTTCCTGACGGTTCGTTCTGTAAAGTACAGCGGGCGAAAGACCTACGATGTTTTAAAAACTTAAGTCTGGGATTCCACTATAGCAAAGGGATATTACGACAGATATTTTAATAAGGCAGGCATTTAGCTTGCCTTATTTTATTTTTATGCCATCCTCATACAAATTTGGCGATAAAAAGCAGGTAACTTTAAATATCGTTAACCATGCTTAAACCGTGAAAATATTCCTGCTTACTTTACTCATCTGTTTTGCTTTTGGAGGCAGCCACGCCCAAAGTAAAAAGGTGGTGGCGCATAAGAAGGTAGTTCCAATATCACAGCGACACATTTACGAATCTGTTGAAGAAATGCCAATGCCAGCAGGCGGATTAGATAAACTTATTGGCGCCATTGCCAGGAAGGATAATTATTGCCTTTGTTGTCGAGGCAGACGGAACAATTGATAACGAAACCGTTGTAAGAGATCCCTGCGGTAAAGATCATTTACTTTCGAGCAGATTGTTTGATATAGTCAAAAAAAAAAGTGGACACCTGGCAAGATGAATGGCAAATTTGTAGCTACAAGATATCATCTCCCGATATGCCTCATGCCAAGCTATCGGTAGATGATTAATTTCTCCTCAATTCAGCTTATTTTCTGATATTGCACCATAACGTAAAACGTACAACGTAATACGTATCACTTATAATATGCTATTTCTATTTTCACTTACATGGGGTTCGGTTTCGGGATGGTGGGTGCCCGCCTGTTTGCTGTTAGGAATTGTATATGCCTGGCTGCTTTACCGGCAACCGGTAAACCTTGGTAAATATTTCAGGTATGGGCTGTCGGTTATCCGAATGGTGGTGGTATTTTTTATCGCGATGCTGCTGGTATCTCCATTGGTTAAATCCATCAAATACGATCCTCAGAAACCGTTGGTATTGATAGCGCAGGATAATTCATCATCCGTAAATACATTTAAAGCTCCGGGTTTTAATGCCGGTAAACTGATGACTGATCTTGCAAAACTTAAAGAACAGCTGGGCGATAAATACGATGTGCAGGAGTTTAATTTTGATAAAGACCTGAACAATGGTCTATCCAATAAATTCAACGGTAGGCAAACCGATTTAGCAAATGCCCTGCACCAGCTAAACAACAAATTTGTTAACCAAAACATTGGCGCGCTGGTTTTAGCCACCGATGGTTTATACAACCAGGGTAACGATCCGCAATACGAGGCCAAAAACATCAAGACGAGTATTTATACCATTGCCCTTGGCGATACGGTAGCCAAACGCGACCTGTTGATTGGCAATGTAAACTATAATAAAACCGCCTTTTTAGGTAACGATTTTGAGGTAGAGGTATTAACTGCCGCCTACCAAAGCAAAGGCGAAAACATCCATTTAACCGTTGCCGAAGATGGTAAACAGGTTTTTTCGCAAACTATCCCGGTAACCGGTGCCGATTTTAAAAAGCTTGTACCTGTTAAGTTAACCGCCGATAAAAAAGGCGTTCGTAAATTTACCATCAGCATAGCACCGGTTAAAAACGAACTATCAACCCAAAATAACACCGAAGTTATTTATGTAGATGTTTTGGATGCCCGCCAAAAGGTATTGGTGCTTTATCAAAGTGCGCACCCTGATATAACGGTCATAAAACAAGCCATCGAGACAAATAAAAATTACGAGGTAAAAACAGCGCTGCTGGCCGATATGAGCGGAATTAAATTGCCCGATTACAGCCTTATCGTATTATATCAAATTAGTGCAGGTACCCTTGCGCCGGTGAAAAAAATCGTCGCCCAAAGCAAAACCCCGGTTTGGTATATTTTAGGCTCACAAAGCGACCTGCCTGCATTTAATGCCGAGCAAAGCGTGGTAAAAATAAGCGCCGGCCGTAGTGAAACGCAGGAAGTTTATGCCTTGCCCGAAGCTGGTTTTGCCGCTTTTACTCTGTCCGACTCGTCGCGTAAAAAAATCAGCAATTTGCCGCCATTACTGGCCCCGTTTGGTAGCTACGGAACGGCAGCAGGCACCACCATTTTATTAAAGCAAAAAATTGGCGCCATTGGTACAAGCTACCCCTTATTGGCTTTTGGCGATGAAGGGGGCCACCGCACGGCGGTTTTAACAGGTGAAGGAATCTGGCGCTGGCAGCTATCCGAGTTTCAAAACTTTGGCAACCGTAATGCAACAGATGAGTTGCTGAGCCAAACAGTACAGTATTTAACGGCCAATACCAACCGCCAGCGCTTCCGTGTTTACCTGGCTCGTAATGTGTTTGACGAGGGCGAAAACGTAATCCTGAACGCTGAGTTATACAATGACGCGCTTGAATTGATTAACACCCCCGATGTAAAAATCGACCTGAAAAGCAGCACAGGCAAAAGCTACAGCTTCCTTTTCAGCCGCAGCGGCCCCAGTTACCAATTAGATGCCGGAACCTTACCTGTTGGCGAGTATAGCTATACCGCATCAACCCAAAACGGAAAAAGCCAGTTTAAGGCAGCGGGGCAGCTTACCGTTAAAGCGTTAAACCTGGAAACCCGCCAAAGCGCAGCAAATCATCAGTTGTTAAAAGCACTTGCCCAACAAAGCGGCGGGCAAATGCTGGGACCTGACCAGATCGGCCAGCTTGCAGATATGATCCGCAAGAACGACAATATCAAAACCGTAGTGTATGAAGATAAACACTATAGTGACATCATTGATGTAAAATGGTTGTTTGTACTAACCCTGCTGCTGCTAAGTACCGAATGGTTTTTGAGAAAACGGGAAGGGGAAATATAGAGTCAAGAGGTTAGAGTCAAGAATCAAGATAGAAAAATATAAGGGTAAACGCCACTAATGTCATCTCCCGAAACTATTCCGTTAAATATATCAGATAAGCACAAACTGTTAGGGTTAGATCATTTGAGGGCCCTGGCTATTACCTACGTTTTATTGTTCCATTACCAGATTTTTGCACACCCGGATTGGGTGAACAAAGTGGGCAGTTTCGGCTGGACAGGTGTCGACCTGTTTTTTGTTTTGAGTGGCTTTTTGATAGCAGGACAACTTTTTAGTACAGTTGCAAAAGGGAACGCCATTTCAATGCGGGAGTTTTTTGCCAAACGCTTTTTCAGGATAATCCCGCCTTACCTGTTAATATTGGGCTTGTATGCAGTTTTTCCGGTTTTACGCGAGCGGGAGCAAATGGCGCCGCTTTGGAAATACCTCACTTTTACGTTTAATTTCGGATTAGATTATCGTTACACCGGAACATTTACCCACTCCTGGTCGTTATGTGTTGAGGAGCAATTTTACCTGGTGCTGCCACTAATGTTCTGGTTGTTTGGCTATTTTAAGGGTGGGCAGAAAGCCATATACCTGCTCGCCGCTTTATTTTTGGCGGGTTTCGCTATCCGTTATTTCAATTGGCACTACTTTGTTGAACCAGCATCAACGTCCGATCATTTCGGAGCTTTTTTTAATAAATACATCTATTATTCAACCGTAAACCGGCTGGATGGCTTGCTGGTCGGGGTAAGTATTGCAGGATTGTACACCTTTTATCCAACTGTTAAATCAGCAATAAATAAATATGCTAACATGGTTATGTTGGCAGGGGTATTGGTTTTGGTTGTAGCATATTTTGTTTGCACGCCACAGGCTGCCTTTAGTACCGCCATTTGGGGCTATCCTTTAATTGCCTTAGGATATGGGCTGATAGTGGCGGCCATAGTTTGCCCCGGAAATTTTTTGTACCATGTCAAATCTAAAGTAACATCACAAATTGCAACCTTTTCTTACGGCATATATCTTAGCCATAAATTGATCATACACGCCACCCAGGCCCTTTTGGAGAAGGCTGGAGTGGATAAAAATGGCAACCTGATGATGTTGTGTTGCTTTTGCGCATGTGTTGCCGGGGCTTTGATATTGAGGTATGTTGTTGAAAGGCCATCAATGAGGTTGAGGGATAGCGTGTTGCAGAGATGGAAAACACAGCAAAAAGCACGGGAACGCGCGAGTCCCTAATGAGGGGAGTTTTTAGATGTATTGTTTGCATCATATTTGTTTATCCAATCCTGCTGCCCCGGCCGTGATTAAGCGAATTGCCATCGCAATTTCACATTTATATTAACCCCAAGGCAAATGACCTTGTACTGACAAGCAAAATAAATAAGCCTTATAGTTTTGATGTAACGGATCCTGTAACCCGTAACAGCATGAAAAAAAAATTGACCTTGCTACTTTTGTTGGTTGTGAATTTTGCCTTTGCAAACCCCGACGGTAGTTGGACCCTTGATAAAAACGACGATGGTATTAAAGTTTATACCCGCAACGTTGCTGCTTCAAAAGTTAAAGCTATCAAAGTAGAGTGCAGCCTGGATGCCACCCCATCACAATTGGTGGCGGTTTTAATGGATATCAGCAATGGTGACGGTTGGGTATACCATACTGCTTCCAGCTATGTTATCAAGCAAGTATCGCCGTCTGAGTTATATTATTATTCGCTGGTAAATGTGCCCTGGCCGGTTCATAACCGCGATTTTATTGCCCACATAAAAGTTACGCAAGACCCTGTTACCAAAGTAATAACTGTAGATGCGCCCTGCATAGCCGATATGGTGCCCCGCAAGGCCAATACCGTACGGATAGAAGAATCAACAGGGAAATGGATTATCAGCCCAACCGGCGATGGCAAGGTGAAAATAGAGTACACCCTGCATGCCGATCCCGGAGGCAATATTCCCTCCTGGCTGGTAAATATGTTTGTAACGCAAGGGCCCATAGAAAGCTTCAAAAAGCTGAAGCTGCAACTACAAAAGCCAGCCTACAAAAATGTGAAGCTGGCTTATATAGTTGATTAGATGTGCAGATTTCAGATCTGCAAATTTCAGATGAGTTGATTTTTGAGTAATAGGTAAGTTTTTGGATCGCCAGGTGCGAATAGCTATGGATTTTCTGATTCAAAAAACCTTGATACTTGCGGCCCGCCACTTATTTTCGTAAATCTTGATTCTTAACTCTTGACTCTTCTTTAATTTTTATGCACCCCGTACCCCAAACCCAGCACGAGGGTTAAAAATACCCCGTTTGGTTTGCTGTCGGGGCCGGTTGTAAGTTTGTGGTCGTCTACTTTCCAATCGCTGTTGTTGGCGGCAATGTAGTAGCCGGCGCGGATACCTATCGGGATGGTACGATCGACGGTTACACAATCCATTTGTTTTGATTTGAGGTGTATCACGTAGTCAAAGCCACCGCCAAGCTCGATGCCAAAGGTATGCTGGTTAAGCGTTTTGCTTGACGAGCTTTGGGTAATCTCCTGCCCAAAATCGGTAGTGCTGTTAATATTGGCATTGTCTTTCACCTTCAGAAACGAGTTTTGGAAATTAAGGCCCACAGTGGGGTAAAAACGATAAGCTGTGTTGGTAGATAGGTTGTACCCTGCCCCAATCTGGATTTGTCCTCTGAAAATAGACACCTTTACATCATTAGCCGTTACCGACTCGGGCGCTGTTCCACCAATGCCCAGCGTTGTAATAAAGCGGTTATTATACATCCTGGTCATGGATAGGTTAAACCAGGTGCTGTTATTGGCCAGCAGCGGGAACCCTTTTGGGGCTAAATAGGCATTAATATCACGTACGTTGTTTTTGCGGTACTCGGCTTGCAGTTCAATGCCGCCGGTCATGTCTTTATGCCAGCTGCCTTGTGTCCAGTTTTTAGTTTTTACGGTATCGGCGTTTTGCGCCTTCGCCAGAGTAGGGGCAAGGCAAATGGTAACTAACAGTAGTTGTACTGTTTTAGTAAATATCTTTTTCATAGTTTCAGTATTTTCAATACAAACGTTGTTTTTACATAAATAGTTCTTGCCGGGCAAAAAACTTAACCGAAGTTTAAATTTGTTGAACTGTCGGATGTTTGTACTATTATACTTATAGCCCTATCATATCTTCGAAAA
Organism: Mucilaginibacter sp. P4_D1; assembly: GCF_056401935.1. NCBI lineage: Bacteria > Pseudomonadati > Bacteroidota > Sphingobacteriia > Sphingobacteriales > Sphingobacteriaceae > Mucilaginibacter > Mucilaginibacter sp. P4_D1. The sequence goes on along the minus strand of NZ_JBFUIJ010000031.1, from coordinate 51,320 downwards.
AAAATCTTGGTACTTGCTACTATCTACTTGCTACTATCTTCAAACACCCTGATTGTTTTCAAATACCGGCTATTATAATATGGGCTAAATGGTGTTTCGGTAACGCCCTTAGCTTTGCCCGAGGTGGAATGGATAAACACCACAGGTTGGCCGGGTTTTACAATTAAAATACCCATATGGCCAGGCACACGGTCGGTACTATCGGTACCGGTAAACAACACAAGGTCGCCCGTTTTGGCCTGGCTTAACAGAATCTGGTTGTGCATATGGTCAAAATCCATTGATCGGCGGGGCACCGCTATCTTAAAATGATTAAATACGTAAGTAATAAAACCTGAACAATCAAACCCCTGCGCCGGATCGGTAGAGGCATACAGGTAGGGGACACCCCGAAGGCTTTGGGCAAAAGCCACCAGGCTATCAGCATTCGTACCTACGGTGTTTATCCTGGTAACAAATTCCGCGCTATCCGGGGCCGGCGGCGGCAGCGTATCCCGGCGCAGCAACGTTTGCCCGTTAATTACCACCGCCTCGTGGCTGCAGCCACGGCAACCGCTAAATGTCAATAAGATAAGGAGATACAGAGGGATGGAATACATATACAGTATACATGAGTGGGGCGCAAATGTTTTTGGCAATAAAGGGTTAGTGCAGGTAAGTTAATAGCAAGAATCGGCGCAGTTTGAGATTATTATTTAATTGTTTCGGTTTTGCCGCCTGATTCCAAAATGTACCGCTTTAATATTTTAATTATACCAACATATTATTTAAAATAAATATGCTTGTTTGCATTGATAAAGTATTTACATATATTAACTTTAACCAATAATAAACCAAACATCTTGTCGTATGAAAACAATTAGAATACTGCTGTTGGCAGTACTGCTGCCTTTTGTTGCCAGCGCGCAAACAGAGCACTCCCAAAAACACAAACACGTAGCCGGTTCGGTAAGAGAACATCAAAAAAATGACAGCCTTGTACGCGGTGTTTCGTACAGCGTTTTTGTAGCCTCAGTTGCTGATTTTGCCGACACTACCAAAAAAACGCTTGCTAAAACTGCCTGGCAACTATGGAAGCACGAAAAATGGGCCGAATTGGAACAGTTTTTCAGCACAAACAACCTTAATGGCGGCTGGCCTCCAAACCGCGGCGCCCTTTCGTTAAAAATGATTACGCTGCAGGCCGGCCTGTTGGTTGATAGGTACGGAGGTTATTACGATGCCGATAGTGTTTTCCAGGACAAGGGAACCTTTGTATCATTTGTAGGTGTTCCGTTCCCGCAACGCGCTCTGCCCGATAAAACCTTACAGTCGCCTTATAGGGTTTACAAAATTGTAAAACCCATTGATAGCGTCAAACGCGGACAAATTATCCCCTGGTTTAATAAGCCCGGTTTGGGCATCCAGTTTGAATTGCCTTATAATATCAACGATCTGAAAAAAGGCGGGTATATTGCCGAACAAAAAGATAAAGAACGCCCCAAATGATAACCAATTACAAAAAGGCAAAGTTGCTCATATTTGACGGCCCCGAACAGGATATACTGCACAGCTCATTTGATTTGAACCCTGAAACCGCCCTGGGCGTAGCCATTAAACTGAATGACTTTGCCAATAATACATTTGAAGACCTGCAAGGAATTATCAGTAGCCCCGACTTTGAATTCATAGTAAAATCCGGGGCTTTTGTTACTGATGGCGGCTTCCTGAATTTATATAAGGGCAGCAATAACCTAAGGCTGTATTACCATAAAAAGGGTAACACTATAATTGTTTTTGCCTACGGCGAGTTTCAACCCGGCCGTTATATGCTTTACCTGGAGGGTTTTTGGACAATAGCTTAGCTGTGCACGTAAAGGCAGCGTCACAAAACAAACATTAATCAGGAATCTATAGGTTGGCTTCAATGCTTCAATTGATCCGGTAGCCCAAAAAAATCTTGATACCTGATACTTGCGACTTGATAATATTTGTAAAATAGCCAACCTGTTTTATGCGTAACAATTCACAGGTCGGCTATCTGCGGTTCAACCGCGTAAGGCTTACAAAAGGACAGATAATTTGTAGTGGAAACCACTAAAGTTGTTAACCATGCAGCCTTTTACGGCGCCTTGGTTTAAAACTGAATGGTAAGCGTTGGATCCCACCAAAAGTAGCCGAATAATACCGGCTCTGCCTGGTCCCTCGTGTGGCGGTAAAGTGCAAAACTGATACTGTAATTTTCTGTTCCGCTTTTAAGGATGGTTGCGCTGTTAAACCAGTAATTCTGTAACGAAAATGTAATGGGGAATGTAGTCCTGTCGGTTGGTAAAATGCCTGTTCTGGCAAAAACATTAAAATCAACTGCACTGAATACATCATCGCTGCTGTCATATCTTGCAATTTTGTAAATGGCTACGGCGGTGTCAAAGTTGCCATTTTCAGATACTGCGTACCAACGGACAACATCGCCGGTAATGGCTTTTACGTTAAGGTCTGCCGTTCCTTCAGATTGTGGAGTAAATACATTGCCCCTGGTGGCTACCATGTACATATAATTATGCGCCAGGCCGGTTGGGCTATCTGCATTAGTGCTTGGCGCAGGGTTATCGGCTATAATAGCTTCTGTGTCGATAACTATCTGGATATACACGATTTCATTGGAATCGCTTGCTGGTGAAATTGCCATAAGTAGTAAAATTTAAAAGTTAAATAAATGGTCTCTACTCTTTAAAAGGATTTTCGAGTTAACTCCTGCTCCTGGGGCGTATGACCGAAGCTTCTTAACCGGTATCGTATGCCCTTATTGCGATACAAATATTGCCCTGAAACAGAAATTAGGGAAGAGTAGAAATACCGAAAAAAATAAATAAGTATTTATACGTAGAAATTAGGCGTTTGCGAAAAAAAAATGTATATTATTATATTAATTATTAAAACAATATACTTAACTTAACCTTAGTTAATTTGACCAGCCTTTAAAGTCGTTAACTGTTAAGCTACGCATCGCAAACCTTGTAAATCAATTTATTATGAAACAACAACCCTTTGGCAATTTTACCAGATTGCTTCACCCTGTACTTATTTTTTGTGTATTTTTATTTGTAACAGCCTGTAAGCCATCGGCAGGCGGGGCCATTAAATTTGCCTCGTTAAAATATACTTCGGGGCAGGTTACCCATTGGCTCGATTCGACCAAAACCAACAATTTCGTTTTTCAGTTTTATACACCCGCTGCTGAGAGCGAAAAGCGGCCTTACCAGCTTATCTCGTACATTATTGATACGGCTGGAAATTATTTAAATGCAGCCAGCCCCGATACCTTATTATTGGCAAAAGATAGTTTAACTACGCTAAATGGTAAAGCCATATTGGGTAACTCCTATATTTCCAAAAAAACTATCCTCGATATGTTAAAAGATTCGGGGGGAAAAAAACGGGATTTTGATTATCTTCTCCTTACCCCTATAATACTGCCGGCCAATCAGCATGTGGTGTACCAGGTTCAAATTATTAAAGGGGAGGTTGTTTTAAAATGCGGCACCGGCGATGTAAACTCAAACCCTTCGCCACCGGCCACCATGCAATAAACACATAAAGGCTGTGCAAAATATTCTTAAAAACATTCTCGATTGGTCGGAGGTTTGGGCATTGCTCATACCTTTGACTTTTCTTTACATCCGCAAAAAACAACCGGCCTTTAATAGGCCCGTAGTGATATATGTTTGGATAGCGCTGATACTAAATATTGCTATCGACCTGACCTGGAAATTCAGAACGAAGCTGCCTGTTCAATTTCAGTCGAATAATTATTTGTATAATATCCATTCCATAGTAAGGTTTGTGTTGTTCAGTTCCTATTTTATCCGGCTTAAGCAACCGTTTCTTACCACCACAAAAAAGGTTATTCAACTTGTTTTTGCAGTGTTTGTAATTATAAATTTTAGTATTTATCAGCATTTTTTTGACTATTGGCATTTTAGTAGCCTGTTGTTATCGGTTGAGGCGGCACTGCTGTTGTTTTATTGTATTCAATATTATTTATTCAGGATAAGCGACGACGAAGAAATAAGCAAAAAACAGCCCGATTTATGGATTGTTACCGGCCTGGGGATTTATGTTGCTGTAAATTTTTTCATATTTCTGTTATATAACAAGCTCACGGTGCATTTGCAAAATTTTGCGGTAAGCTTATGGAATATCCATAATATCACCTTTATCATCTTCTGTGTTTTTATAGCCAAAGCCTTTTATGAGTCAGAATTATAAAGAAATAAAGCTTTTTTTGTTTATGGGGATAGCAGTGATGCTTTTTCTGTTTGCGAGTGTTTTATTGATTTTTATATTTTTTCAGCGAAAGAAATTTCAGTACCAAAAAAACATTCAAAATTTACGCGAAAATCAGCAAAACCAGTTAATTGAAGCCGCGGTGCGCAGCGAGGAAGCCGTACGGCACCGCATTGCGGAGGATTTACATGACGAGGTTGGCGCTATATTATCCTCATCAAAACTGCATTTCCAGGGGATAAAAATTAACGTTTTTGACGAAAAAAACAACGAGCTTTATGAAAAAGCTAAAGAGTTACTTGACGAAGCCATTAAACAGGTAAGGGATATCTCGCATAACCTTCACTCGGGGATATTGAAAGAATTGGGCCTGAATACCGCAATCCAGCACTTTGCCGAAAAGATAATCCATAACAGCAATATAATACAGGTTACAACTGCGCTGGCCGACTCATATACCGCCCCAACAACAGAAAATGATATCAGTATTTACAGGATATTTCAGGAGCTTGTAAATAACATCATCAAATACGCCGACGCCAAAACGCTGCATATCAGTTCAGTTTATGAAGATCATGCATTAAGCTTAACCATTTTTCATGATGGTAATGGGCTTACCCAAAAACAGTATGAGGAGTTACGCTTTAAAAAAAACGGACTTGGTTTAAAGAACATACAAAGCCGCATAATTTTGATAAAGGGCCACCTCTCATTTTCGCAGATAGCCGCGGGGTATTGCATTGACATATATGTGAAAGACAACGTAAATTCCTGAAGCAATAACAACATTGGCAAATATTTTACCCGATACATTATTTTAATGAATACAAGCTATGAAGCCCAATAAAATAAAAATAGCGATAGCCGACGACTATACTATATTCAGAGACGGTTTAAAAGTTGGCCTGGCCCAGCACAATGATTTTGAAGTGATTATGGAAGCCAGCAATGGCCAGGAACTGATTGAAGGGATGGAAAAAGAGCTGCCGGATGTTATTATCATGGATTTAAAAATGCCGGTAATGGATGGTATAGAAGCTACCAAACTGGTAAAAAAAAGATTTGGATCGGTTAAAATTTTGGTGGTAACCATGTATGATGATGATAAATTTATTATCCATTTAATGGAGATTGGGGCAAACGGGTATTTATTAAAAAATGCCGACTCGGACGAGATTGGTAAGGCAATTTATGCCGTGCATGAAAATGGTTATTATTTTAACGACATAGTGAGCAAGGCCCTCCTGAAAAAATTAGTAATAAAGGGTAACCTGAAGCCATCATTTAATCAAAACATTGAATTTACCGAACGTGAGCAGGAGGTTTTAAAACTGATATGTGAAGAAAAAACAGCCAACGAAATGGGTAAGCAACTTTTCCTTAGCCCACGCTCAATAGAGGGCATCAGGATAAGGCTGATTGAAAAGGTAGGCGTTCGCAATACCGCCGGTCTGGTAATGTTCGCGGTAAAAAACGGGATAATATAGATGCACTTATCCTGAACTATAATGTAAAAAATAACGCTACTGCCGCGGCGCCCATAATCACAAATGTTGACCATAACAGGGTTTTAGATAACCAGCCGCTTTTGTACACACCCATAATTTGTTCGCTGGCGGCGATGTTTACGATGAGGAACAGTAAAGGAACAGCTGCCACGCCATTTATAACCGCGGTATATACCAGGGCCTTCACCGGATCTATCCCCACAAAATTTATAGCCAGCCCCACCAGCGTAGCAACGGTAATAACGCCATAAAAGCCATAAGCTTTGCGGAATTTCAGGTTCAGGCTGGCACTCCAGTCAAAAGCCTCGGCTACAGCGTAAGCGGCCGAACCTGATAACACCGGTACAGCCAATAAGCCAAGCCCAATGATACCTATAGAAAAAATAAGCTTGGCCAGGAAGCCCGCATGCGGAAACGAGTGTACCAAAGGTTCCAGCGCTTTTGCCGCGTCGGCTGCATTTTTAATATCTGTTACCCCGCTGTTGTGTAAAACCGTAGCCGCCACCAGCAAAATGCACCAGGTGGTAAACTCCGAAACGATCATACCGAAGGTATTATCTTTACGCATGGCATGAATGTGCGGCCAGCCAATCCTGGGTTTGCCGTTGCGTACCAGCCCTTTGGCTTGTTCTTCCTCAACCTCCTGCGAGGCTTCCCAAAAAAACATGTAAGGTGTAATGGTGGTTCCGAATACCCCGGTAATGATAAACAAAAAGGCAAAGCTAAACTCAAAATGCGGCACCAGGCTTGCCCGCAACACTGTTGCCCAGGGCTGATGAACAATAAACACCGTTATAGGATAGGCCAGCAGTGTAAGGGCCAGCCATTTCAATATCCTGGAATACAGCTTATAAGTGGTAAAAATTTCCAGCAGTAAAATGCCCGTAGTAAACAACAGGGTTAAGATGATAAACGGAATAGGTATCAGCAATTGAGCAGCTGCGGCCATGGCGCCAATATCGGCACCGATATTAATAGTATTGGCCACCACTACCAGGCCCACAACTGCGTATAATACCTTACGACTGTAATGTTCCTTCACAACAGCAGCTATGCCTTTGCCGGTAACCAGCCCAATACGTGCACAGGCCTCCTGAACGGCGGTCATAAAGGGCAGCATATAAAGGGCCGTCCACAATTGGCCATAACCAAATTGAGCACCCGTTTGCGAATAAGTTGCTATGCCCGACGGATCGTCGTCTGCCGCGCCGGTAGTTAAACCCGGCCCAAGCAGGCTTAGCCATTTCAGAATTTTTCGTTTACGAAACTTGGGTTTGGGGTTGACAGACATACCTGGTAGACGTTGAAATGAATAAGAGCAATAAGGTACGATATAAAGATTAAATTTCTTTCATGCTAAATAGCTTAACCATCGAATAACCGACGGTTTAGTCGCGAACTTTACCCCGCATGCTGAATGGAACCCGATTACGCCCAAATATCGTTTGCTGCGGTAAGAATGATAGGCATACCGTTAGTTACCATAATGGTGTGCTCATGCTGGGCAACATACCCGCCGCGGTTCCCTATCAAAGTCCAGCCATCTTCCTGCTGATCTGCATAGCTGGAGTGCGTAGCAATAAAAGTTTCAATGGCTACAATCGAATTTTTTTTGAAACGGGCGGTGTTATACTTATCATAACAGTTCAGTATATCATGAGGTTCTTCATGTAAGCTTCGCCCTACACCGTGCCCTGCAAGGTTCTTGATCACTTTATAACCAACTTGTTTGGCCTGCATTTCAATCAGCTTGCCTATATCCGCAATTTTTACACCACCTCTAATCTCACTGATAGCCTTTTTTAAAATTTGTTTGGAAACGTCAACCAGGGGTTGCAGCCGGTTTAAATCGCGGCCAAGTATAAATGAGCCGCCATTATCGGCCCAGAAACCGTTTAGCTCGGCAGACACATCGATATTGACCAGGTCGCCCTCATTCAAAATCCTGGCCTCGGTTGGAATACCATGCGCCACCTCGTTGTTCACACTGATGCAGGTCCAACCCGGAAAACCATAGGTTAGCTTTGGTGCCGACTTAGCACCCATTTGATTCAGGATATTACCCCCAAACTCGTCCAGCTCTTTGGTCGACATACCCGGCACGGCATGCTCACGCATCTGTTTTAACGTTTCGGCAACAGCATTGCTCACCTGTTTCATTCCAAATAATTCTTCCTCAGATGTGATTGACATGGTATTCTTTTTTTGCTCAAATATAGGGGTTTTACGGTAGGTAAGGGGCGTTTTGTGATCGGCAGGTGGCAAGGAATAGCATTGATCTATCTATTTCATGCCGCCATTGAAGTTGTTCCCAAGAGATCTCCCTGAAATTTTGTGGCCCGAATTATTTGTTTACAATGCCATGCTGAACAGCATACATGGCTAAACCTACCCGACTTTTTACCCCTAATTTGCGGAAAAGATTATCGCGGTAACCATCAACTGTTTTGGGGCTGATATTCATTTTATCGGCTATCTGGAGGTAGGTAAGCTCTGTACAGGCAAGTTTAATAAGTTTTAATTCGGTTTCTGTAAACGCTGTTTTGTCTATTTTGGAGGTATTACCTGCATTGGAATTTTTATCGTGTAATTGTTTGGTAATAATGTCTGATACAAAACCCGAATAAAAATACCCTTTATTTACAACAGCTTCAAGGGCTCTGTTTATATCCTCTACTTCAATATCTTTTGATAAATAGCCTTTTATCCCAAGGCGTAGCATCCTCAGCACCCCTTCTTCCTTTTCAAACATTGAAATTATTAAAACGGGTATATCCGGGTAACATTTGTTTAACCACTCAACCGCTTCGTAACCATTCATGTCCGGCATGTCAATGTCCATCAATATGATGTCGGGTAATTCGGCAATATTTATTTTAGATTTCAGATCCTCGCCGCTTTCGGCCTCAAACAAAATTTCATATTTGTTGCCCTTGTCGGCAAGAGTTATCAATTTGATAATGCCTTTACGAAACAGGTTGTGATCGTCTACAATTGCTAACTTGATTTTTTTGTCATACAACATCTGAAAAAGGTTTATGGTAATAGGTTTAAATATAATGGGGTATGTTAATTGCAACCATGCTGCCATCGCCAGGGCCGCTGCTAATTTCAACAGAAGCATTAATAAGCTTTGCTCTTTTGGTTATATTTAATAAGCCGGTACTTTCTTTCTCGGGCCTGTCCTTAAGTACTTCATCAATATTAAAACCAATGCCATTATCGGCAATTTTTAAGTTAAATGTTTCGGGCTGGTAATCAAGCTGTGTAGTTATTGTTGTAGCTTTTGAGTAACTGACTATGTTATTTAAAACTTCCTGGCAAAGGCGGAACAGGATGATTTCATGTTCGGGGCGAATCCTGTACTCTTCGCCTGTTTTTGTAAAAACTACATTGAACTTTTTTGTCTTGGCTATCCTGTTGAGTGCGTTATTTATGGCCGCAGGGAAACCAATATGCATTATATGATCTGTATTAAGGCTTGCGCTAAGTGCCTTTAGTTCAATTAGTAATTGCTTGGCTAAAGATTTTGTTTCCATTATTCCCTCTTTCATATCATCGGAGCTTTGCGGTAGTATAGCTGCAAGGTTTATGTTAATCAGCGATACAAGCTGGCTAAAATTTGCATGTAATTCTTTGGCAATATGGTCAAGCGTTTCTTCCTGAATTTCCAGCTTGGATTGCATCAGGGTTTGATTAAATGAATCTTTCATTTCCTGCATTTCATGTTGATGCCGATACCTTTTTTTTTGAGAAAGGAAAATATAATATATAACCACTGTGCTAAAAACAAATAGCAACAGCGTAGAAATACCTATAGTTAGTAAGCTGATTTCAGAAATTGAGGTTTGCATAGGAATGATATTAGGTAAAATGAATACATGAGCGTATCAAACGCCATATTGATTTTAAATAAAGAAAATGCCAGCGCCGGATTATGGCTGACGAGGTAGGGGAGAAAAATACAGAAAGGAAGAGAAGCAGAATAATAAATGAATGTGCCCAGCGAAATCCAGATTGCCGGATGCGAGTGAAGTACGATGATTTGCTTATCATGTAGCACCTGGTGAAAAAAGACAAGCGCGAAAATCACAAAGGTAAAATAGTAAGGAATTATGCTGTAGCTATTTAGTATGCCGGGGCTTTGAATAAAAAAGAAATTAAAAACGCCGAAACCGGCAAGTGGTAAAATTGCATAACGAATTGCTTTTTTGATTTTGGCGCTGGTAATAAGCCTGTAGTAAAACCCGGTGTAGAATAATAGCTGGACAGTTAAAAAAATATTATAGATCCATAAATTTGATTTTGGGAAATTCCAAAAAATAGTTTGATGAAGCCCCCATTTCCAGCTTATGGCAAGTATTTCAATCATAATGCTTGTTATCAGAAATAATGCGAAATACCGGTATGGTTTAAGCCATGCCAACCTGAAACTTCTCAGGCTGGCAACTACACTTAAGGTTAAAGGGATAAGGTATATATAATTATAACTAAGCAACTTTTGCACATACCAATATACATTATTATAATTTATAAAAAATAACTATTAATCGCAAATTGGCGGGCAGGGACTGCCCAAGTTGAACCCCTTTTGCGGGTTAAATAAGTTTTCGCCCAACGGCAATTCACCTCCCCGGGCCATGGCCGATCTTGTAGAAAATTCCGGCTCATTTTCCAGTATTACATTCTCATGGATAGTAAATTCGCCCGCCTGGATAGCGCGCGTCGGGTTCATGATAAGGCAAAGTTGGTGGGCAAAATTGGGGTGGGTAGCTTCGTACATGCCTAAAAAGATGCGCAGCCCATCGCCGCCGGCAATGTCAATTTCTTCCAATAATCCGGCTATATGATCGCGGGAGTACCATATGCTCCGGGTATCCGGTTTGCCAATAGCATTACTTAACAGGTTGTTTTTTTCGTTTAAAAAAGCCGAAGTTCTTTGGTCTGCCAGTTCCTGGCTGATAAAGAAAAAAGGTAAGGGTTTGTTAGCTTCCATAATTGCTGGGTTTTTGATTAATTAATAAAGTTTTTGCCAAGCTACAGCAAATCAATAATGCTAAATATCCGCTTAAGCAGATTCAGGAAAAAGCAGTTTACAATACAGGGTTTTTCCGGTAGCGTCAAAACGGATTCAGGAATTTTCCCCGGTATTTTCTACTCATAATCAGGTTTTTACCAAGTATTACTTGGTGCAACTTTGTAAAACAAAACCACATCATCACAATGAGCAAGGCACTTGTTATCGGAATTGACAACTATTTAGGCAACCCCCTGCACGGCTGCGTTAACGACGCCGTCGAAATTGCAAATTTAATGCGCAGGAACGCAGACGGTTCGATAAATATGGAGGTTGATTTGCAGGTAAATGTAGCCGCAGCCACCCCCCCGTCTACGTCATCAAGGGCATACCTGTTAAGTTTAATTACCGATCTTTTTCGTGGCAGCCGTTATTTATCGTTGTTATATTTTAGCGGGCATGGCTATGTCAATAACATGGGGGGTTTCCTGGTTACACCCGGTGCCCGTGAGTTTGACGAGGGTATTAAGATGGACGAAATTATACAGCTGGCTAACGCCTCTGAAGCCATGAACCGTGTAATTATACTTGATTGCTGCTTTGCTGGCGCCCTTGCCGAAGGCGATGCAGCTACCGGGATAAATATTTGCATTAAACAAGGAGTTACCATTTTAGCCGCCAGCCGTAAAAATGAAACTGCTATGGAAGCCGGCGGGCACGGCGTTTTTACCAATTTACTTATCCAGGCGCTGGCGGGTGGTGCGGCAGATATTGGCGGATATATTACCCCGGGAAGTATATATGCCTATATTGACCAGGCTTTGGGCGAAACCGGGCAACGCCCTGTTTTTAAAACCAACATTCTCCGTTTTATTTCTTTACGAAAAGTTAAGCCGCAGGTACCGGACGAAGTTTTACAAAAACTCATCGAATATTTCCCGGCATTTAACCAGGAGCACCAGCTAAATCCATCTTATGAGTATACCAATACCGAAAGTTGGGTGCAACTAAAAACACCGCCGTATGCGGATGAAGAAAATGTAAAAAAATTTAAGGCCCTGCAGAAGCTACAAAGCGCCGGTTTGGTAACACCTGTGGATTCGCCACATATGTATTTCGCGGCTATGGAGCATAAAACCTGCAGGCTTACTCCGCTGGGTTATCATTACTGGCGATTGGTGAAGGAGGGGAAGATTTAAGATATCGAAAACTATACTGAATATCTGAGCATGTACGAAATGCTGTTAAACTGCAATTTGCTACCCGATACTAATTATAAACATCTGTTAACCTTTAAAGTTATGCGTTCAAAAAAAGAGAAAGCCCAAATATGGGTGAATGGTTATGCAATAGCTGGGGCTGCCGCTGTTGCGGCAGCAGTATTTCCCGGAACTACTTCGGCTGCATTGATTGCAATTGAAGGCCATATGTGCTATATGATTGGCAAAATATACCGGGGCGACGATTACAGCATGTCTGAGGGAATAGCGGTTGCGGGGGTTATCGGGCTTGCAAGCGTTGGAGCTAAAATAGTTGCCCTTGAGGCATTAAATTTTGTTCCGTTTGCTGGCTGGATTGTGAAAGCTCCTGTTGCGGGAGGGGTAATTAAGGGATTAGGAGAGGTAATTATATCCCATTATGATAAACTGGATAATTAATCATTTGTAAGACAGCTTGTTTATCCGAAAAACTAAAATATCATAAAAATGGATTTTAAACCAAGTGTATTTATTGGCTACGCTGTGGAAGCAAGCGAAACTGCCGTGCTTGTAAAGGCGGGATTGGCTGATATAGCCGATTGTAAAGAGTGGATTCATGATTTTGATTTGGGTAAAAGCAATTATGAAAACCTGGTTACACATATAGCTTATTATGACTACGCCATAATGATTGCCCAGGGAGAAGACGTGATAATTTCACGCAAAAAAGCGGCAAAAGCGACGCGGGATAATGTTCTTTTTGAATTTGGATTATTTGCCGGCGGGTTGGGCCGGTCTAAAGTATTCTTTATCATGGAGCAAGGCACCCGGATCCCAACCGACTTGTACGGTATCTCATTGTCTTTGATACCCAACAAGTCATCACCTGATTTTGAGACGGCGGTAGCGCATAGCATAAGCCGCATAAAAGCCCACATTATTAATAAAGAAAAAACCTTTGATATTGGTTTTTTGCCCTCAACCGCGTTGGCATACGGCTACTTCAGCAATTTTGTACATCGAACAACCGAACGTTTGCTGACAGATAAACAGCAGCACAAGGTATTTACGCTGCAAAGCGGCGTAGATTTTAATATCAACACCATCGAATTTACCATACTGCTGCCCCATGATTTAAGCGACAACATGTTTAATAAAGTAAAAGCCAAAAGGCTGCGGGATAACTGGCAAAAGATGAAGCTTACTTCTGAAGATATCAGGGATTATGATTTTTCTATCGATACCTCAAAAGCGGTGCATGGCAATTTTCACCTGGTGGATATACCTTTCACGTTAAATGCCCTGTATAAGGCGATTGAAATATACTCGGCCAAGGAGCACATAGGCAAAACGGGAAAGGAGAGTATTCTTGAATACCGCGAGATCAGGAACTTTAAAAGAACCCTGGAGTACCTGATAAGTACCCATGCTATTACAACAGGCATAGTGAATATAGAAATTGTAAGTATTTAACTGTTTTATAATCCGATAATTTTTTGTGCCGGAAACTCGAAAAAGCAGGATGGGTTAAAAGCAACGGAACTATGTCGCAGAAGAGGTTGGATTTCCGGAGCTACAATCCGGACTTTAATTAACACACATTAAAAACAAAAAATCATTAAAATGGAAAACTATAACCCCACGCTGCTTGAAATTGTTCAAAAAGAAATTCAAGATTATTGCGCACAATCGTTAGAAATAAAAGGCATTGAAGATGCGGCAAGCAATCCCGATTTATTGAACAGGGACAATAACAAAATGATGATTATTGCCGGTCTTGAAAGTATTATAGATAATTGGCTGCCCAAATTAGAAGAGAAAGTATTGGAATTTGACGGTATAATTAAAATGTACACGGAAGACGGAATGGTTAATACAGCTACGCCATATAGCACTAAAAGGAGTGCCTATGTTAATATGGTTGCTATTCTAAAAGATCTCCTGGAAAATGAAGAATCTATCCTCAAAAAGTTGAAACGTGTTTTGAAAAGTTACGAAATAGGCTTTAACAATGGGTTGCACAACTACACAGAAAAAGTTTAGAACCAGCTAAAATCAGATATTATGGAAAACAAAAACTTGTGGAGCAGATTTGGCTGCTTTTTAACCGGCTATGAAATTAATTTGCTGAATGAGTGCAGTGCCAATAGCAGGGCAGCTGTAGCTAAATATACCTCGGCTTTAATAATAATTTCCTGCATCTGGGCATTTATAGGCTACTCATTTTGTACAAGATATATTGGTTTAGGCATTGTTGGTGGGGTTATCGGGGCCATTATAATGATGGTTTTAATTATACAAATTGAAAGGCAGATTATACTTGCTTTTAAGCCCAATTGGAGGCTTGCTTTTTTCAGGATATTTATCGCCATTTTAATGGCCGCCATTGGGTCTGTTATTACCGATCAGATTGTTTTTAAACAGGATATCGAAAATTTAAAGGCCACTTATGCAAGTATCAATCAATCGCTGAAAAATCAATTTGATGATTTTAAAACAGAAGCAACCAATAAAAAGAAACTGATACTTGACAATAACCTGGCGTTGAAAAAACAGGATTCTGCTGTCGATCTCAAAATTAAACGTACAAGTCCGGTTATAGTAACCGGCAAAACAAAAACAACGGATACCAGTAAAAAAAMGGTTGAACAACAAGTTTACGGAGCTAACCCACAGTTTGATCAGCTGCAAAACCAAAAGAAAAGCATTCATGACGACATCCAAAAAAACCATGATGAAATTAATGCTATAGACGGCTCTCTTGAAGCTAAAAACCTCGACCTAATTAAAAAAATGAAGCCCGACAAAAAAGGTTTTTTGAATGAAATAGACTTGTTATTTAATTTCATTTTTGAAGAGTCCAGTTCAAAAATGCCCATGATTGTTTGGCTTTTCTTTTTGTTGTTTTTTTTAGGAGTTGAGCTATTTGTTCTGCTAACAAAATCGTCAAAAGATAAAAATGATTACGAATTATTGGTTTTATATCAACAAGCAAAGCATGCCGAAGACTTGGAAGAGCGACGGAGATTGGAGCAGGAACGAATTGCTATCCGGAAGAAAAATTCTGATGGTTATAAGGATAATTAAAATATGTTAAATAAGTAGTATTTGATCTCCCGTTGCCGCTCACGCCTTGACCAGGTAACGGATTTGTAAATCCGATATGAGTTTCATTCGCGATTTTGTGCTTTTAAATTAAGCGATAGAGATATGGGTTAACCATTGCAACAATGATCCATCCTAAGGGCATGGTGCGTACTAGCAGCGGACACAAAAGGCTGGAGTTTGCGACAGCGAAGGGCAAACCTTGCAGTAGCAGGCCACCCGTTGCTGCAGAACCGGCTCTGCATGTAAGGAATTAAAAAAACTTTTGCATAGCTATAATGATGACACATGCAGGGGTACAAGAATGAGCTTTGAATTAAACATCCGGAAAATAGTTTTAATTTGCAGCAAATAGTGAACCTAAACAAATGCATTACGCGTTAATTACCTACGGAACAAGGGGAGATGTGCTGCCTTATATAGCCCTATCATTGGGGTTAATGGAAAAAGAGCACCAGGTTACGCTGCTTGCCCCTCAAAATTTCAGGGAACTTGTTGAAAGTTATGGAATTAAATTTCATCCGCTTTATGGTGATGCCGAAAAACTGCTATATACGCCCCAGGCATTAAAGGTGCTTAAATCAGGAAATACGTTTTCGCTAATGCGGTATATGCAAAAGGGCGGGCGCGAAATTCAGGCCGGGGTGAGCCGGGATGTTTTAAAAGGCTGCGAGCAGGCCGATGTTTTAATTTCGAATGTATTATCTATTATTTGGGTGCAGGCAGTTGCAGAAAAATTTAAAAAAAAGTGGGGAATTGTACAGCTTAATCCTCCTTCGGTTCCTACCAAAGCATTTCCGTTTGCCGGGTTTGCTTTATTTGATTTTCCTTATTATAACCAGTTTACGCATCACCTTGTGCGGCATTTTTTCTGGAGATTTAATAAAAAGGACCTGAATGTATTTCGGCAGAGCCTGGGCTTAAAGCCTTGCGAAACATCCCCTCTTGATAAGGTAGTTAAAGACAATATCTTAAACATCCACGGTTTCAGTCCCCGGTTAATTGCCCGGCCTTCAGATTGGAACACCAACAGCCTTGTAATCGGGTTTCTTTTTGTACCAAAAGCAATCAGGGAAAAGCAGGATACCGAAAAAAACCGCGACGAATTAATAAATTGGTTAAATGCCGGCGAAAAACCAATTTATATAAGTTTTGGAAGCATGCCGGTTCCTAACCCCGAGTTGTTAGGTGATATTTTAAATGAAATTATTGCCATTACCGGCTTAAGGGTCATCTTTTGCAAAGGATGGTCGGTTGTGTCAAATCTTAAAGCTCATGCCAACTTATTCGAAGTAAGCTATATTAATCATGAATGGCTTTTTCCTCAATGCAAATGTGCGGTTATTCATGGCGGGGCCGGAACGGTTGCTGCTGCATTAAAAGCAAAGCTGCCGTTAATTATAGTTTCTGTTTTTGGCGACCAACCCTGGTGGGGAAATATCATCGAGAAAAAGCAGTTGGGGATACATATACCTTTTAAGCAACTCACTACTAAAAAACTGTTAAACGCCGTAGAACTTGTTAAACGCCCGGAAGTAATTAAAAATATAGATGCTATTGCCGAAGAAATTAAAAAAGAAGACGGTTTAAAGGCTACCGTAAACGCTATAGAACAATATTTTATTTAAAAGCCCCCGACAGCCTGTAAATAATAATTGGCAGTTTGTACGATGATGCACTTTGCTGCGCTAGAATTAAGTGTGGGATGCCAAATTATTCCGGCATCCCCTCCCAATTGATTCCGCCCACAAAAAATCTTGATACTTGTTACTTGATACTATCCTTCTCCAGCGGTTTGCGATGCCAGTAGTTGGCCAGTAATGATCCGGTGACGTTCATCAGCGGGCCAAATACCGCGGGGGCCAGGCCTACCGTCGCGATTTTCCCCATAGCTTTTGCCAGCCCGGAAGCAAGGCCGGCATTTTGCATGCCTACTTCTATGGCCATGGTACGACAATCGCGTTCGGGCATTTTAAATAACCGGCCCGCCCAATAGCCCAGGGTATAACCCAATAAATTGTGAATAAGCACCAGCAATACCAGCATAGCGCCAATATTTAATAAACTGTTTCGGCCGGCGGCAGTAATAATTACGATAATAAACGCGATGCCAAACATTGATATCAATGGCATCAGCGTTTCCAGCCATGCGGCCCGTTTAAGCAGGTATTTATTAAAAAGAATACCGGCTGCGATAGGTAAAACAACAATTTTTGTAATATCCCACATCATGCCAAGCGTATCTATTTTAATAAACGCGCCGCCAAGCAGTTTCATAAGCAGTGGCGTAAAAAACGGCGCCAGCATGGTAGATACTGCGGTTATGGTAACAGACAACGCCAGGTTGGCCTTTGCCAGGTACGAGATAACATTGGAGGCCGTACCGTTTGGCGAACACCCCACGAGGATTAAGCCTGCGGCAATCTCTGGCGGAAAGCCGCTTAATTTGGCCAGCGTGAAGCCCAGCAGCGGCATTATCAAAAAATGGCTGCCAACACCTATGAATACGCCCTTGGGCATTTTAATAACACCGGCAAAATCTTTAATACCCATAGAGGTGCCCATCCCGAACATAATGAGTTGCAGCAGCGGCGTAATAAGCCCCGACAGCTTAAAGCCTTTTACTTCAACAAAATATTGTGGGTAGTATAATGCCGCAGTAACTGCCGCGAAAATAATAAGCGTAAAGGTGAGTCCCTTTAACAGCTCCCATCCGCGGCATGCTATAGATAGCATGATAAAGAATGCGATAATAAACGGGCCGGCATGCGCAATGCCATCCCGGTAAATTTGCCAGGTTGCAGCAAGCGCACAAAGCACGGCAGTACCCGCAATGAGTTTATAGATAACGATATTTTTCAACTGTTTAAATTTAGTGTTATGTTAATCGAGTAACGATTGATAGTCTTTACTCGAATGGCTTAAGCTCTAAGTTAAAAAGATTAAATCTAACTTTTGACTTAAGACTTAGTACTGCTAACTTGGCATTAGGTTATAATTTGGTTACCAGGTACGTTTTTCCATAAAGGCATCTAATTGCGCCTTGGTCATTTTCATTTTTCCGGGATTTTGATCAAGCCATTTCATAAATGCATCTTTCACCTGGCTGGTCCATTGGCTGTCAATTTCGCCGGTGGCAAACCTGCCCGATTTAAGCATGGCATGTCCAAACTCGTCGCGCAGGGCAATGAATTCGGCAGTAGCCACCACTTTTTCGGCCAAATGCGCCGGAATAAAAAGCACGCCTTCTTTTTCGGAGATAACCAAATCTCCGGGCAGCACTACAGCGCGGCCTATGCGTATGGGCGTGTTAAGCCCCATTAATACCATTTCTTCAAGGTACGATGGATCAAAGTCGCGTACAAAAGCATTAAAGCCATGTATTTCTTTAAGGCCCTGCAAGTCGCGCGCCGAACCATCAAAAATAACACCGTTACCCGATTTGCTGAAAATGGAGTTGCCCAGGTTATCGCCAATAAGCGTGCCCCCTTTAACTTTGCCAAAGCCATCGGCAACATACACATCGCCTTTGGTTAAGGTTTCTATCGGCCAGGCATTGGTATTGCCTTTTCGCCCCTGTTTATTGCCCCGGTCTTTTATGTTTTTTTCTATATCGGGGCGGCTTGGCATAAACATGGCTGTTACGGCCCGGCCAACAACTGGCAAGGTATCGTTAACCAGTTTCCACCCACCTTCAAACTGGTTATTATAACCTTCGTTTTTTAATACCGTCCAGGCTTCCTCAATACCTATTTTTTTTGCTCTTTCTATAATATCATCCGGAATTTTGGGCCGGCCATCGGCAAAGCGCCCGCCTTTCCACTCCGATGTGTAAAACACCAGTTCGTCTTTTGAAATGGTTTGCGCCCGGGCGTTGCTGTAACAGCCTATGCCGACAAAAAGCCCCAGGATTAAAAGTTTACAGTATCTCATAACTTTTATTAAAACAGGATAATATTAATTAATGATTTTCGGTTATTAATACGGTTTGCGGATTTTTGGTATTAATTTTTGGCTGGTATATGGGGGATGCTATCCCGTTAAGGTCATAAACTATTTTACCCGCCCTGATGGTGAGTTCGCACACCAATTTTTTGCTGGCCTCCACCTTGTAACCTGTATAATCAAACAACCCGAATTTGCCATCAACAATACTTAAAATAGCTACATCGGCGCCCGAGCCTACCGATAAATTTCCCAACTCCTCGTGTTTTATCTCTTTCGCAGGGTTTGATGTACATGCCTGTATCACATCGTGCAGTGGCATACCCATAGCTAAAAATTTGGTCATGCAGGTAAGCATATCCTTCATGGCATCATTCATACTGCCCACATGTAAATCGGTGCTGATGGAATTTGGGAAAAATCCCTCTTTGGCGGCTGGCAGCGCCTGCGAATAAGCAAAGCTGATATTGCCGTAGCCCACGTCAAAAGCAATCCCCCGTTTCCGGGCTTCGTATACAAAAGGTTTTACTTTTTTAGTCGCCGGGTCAACAATAGGTTCGCGGTCATTAAACTGGCCGAAGCAATGGGTGAAAATGTCGCCTGGCCTAAGGTGTTTCAAAAATAATTCTTCAATGGGTAGTGGCGGGATGCTGCCGCCAAAATCAATCATCACGGGTATTCCTCTTGCCGCTGTACCGGCCTCTACCGCACGGTCGGTAGGTGTCCAATCATGACCTTCGTAATGGGCCAGTTTGATGCCTACAATGATATCTTTATATCTCCGGGCAACCAAGGCAGTCATCCGCGGATCCATATCATTCAGGTCTTGTTCGTAATCGCCGCGCATGCCTTCGCCAACAATGTTTAAAAACGCCAGCACCCTTGTCCTGGAATTATCAATAGTTTGCGTTTTAAAGGTCGGAAATGTTCGCCAACCCGAGCTGCCTGCATCAACAACCGTAGTTACACCATTCCTGAAAGTAAATCCATCGGGTGCCAGGCCCAGGTTCCCGTTTTCGTATTGATGATCGGGCTGGGTACCGCCAAAATTATGGGTATGGATGTCAATTAATCCGGGCACTACATACATGCCCTTGGCCTCAATTACATCTGCCGCCTGTTTGGCGTCGATATTTTTGGATACCAGCGCTATTTTATTGTTGATAATAGCAATATCCATTACGGCGTCGATATCATTTTTAGGATCAATCACGTGGCCATCCTTAATCACAATATCATACGACTGCGCCATTACCGCCGTGCTTAATACGCTTAACAGCACCAATAATAAGAAGTAGGTTTTTTGCATTTTGGGTTAAGTATTTAAATCATAATAAAGTATTGCAGGTTTAATTTTTGACAGGCCGATGTAGGTTGAGCGGATAATTTTATCAGATGGCTTGCTGCAAAATGGACTTTACTTTTGCAGCTACAATATCAACCTGGTCTGGCCGCAAAAGCACCACGCCGATAGTAAGGCGATTGCCTTGGCCATTGGCTACTATACTTGGCGTGCCATTTTTTAAGGCGATTACTACCTGCTCGGGCGTAATTTTAATTTTGCTGTTGTCCCAGGTAACATTAAGGCTTGGGTAGGCATTAGCCGGGCCGGGGTCAACTACTGTTTCGGTTTTAACACTGTGCAGGGTTTCCAGTTGTGTGCCGATATATTTGGTGCGCTGCATCCAGTCTTCCCACTCTTTTTTATGGTCCCGTTCAAGGTAGGCCTTCAGCGCGGCGTACATGGCAAACATTTCTTCTTTGTTTACTTTCATAGGCCGGCCAATGGGCGCCTCATTAGGGCTGTGGTTAAGGCGGGCGGCTGTAATAAGGTCTTTACGGCCGAAAAGCAAGCCTGCGCTCTGCGGCCCGCGTATCATTTTGCCACCCGAAAAGGTCACGAGGTCGAAACCGATTTTCTGAAACTTAAACAGGTTTTCAACCGGCGGCACATCTGCCGCGGCATCCAAAAAGGTTGGTATGTTGTGCCGTTTGGCGATAGCCACAAAATCGGCGTGCGTAATACTGCTTTTTTCGGCGGCGTTAAAAAACAGGGCCATTACCGTTTTATCATTAACAGCTTTCTCCATTTCGTCCGGGCCTTCAACCTCAATAATTTTGGCGCCGGTGGTGGTTACGGCCTGGTCAAACAGGTACCTGTGCGTTTTTTGCATAATTACCTCGGGCCGCGGCCCTGGCAGGTTAGGCAACAGCTTTATTTTTTCATGATCGGTACCGGTTATGGCAGCCGCAGTACCCAGTAATATGGCACATGCCGCTCCCGATGTAACCATGGCCGACTCTACATGCAGCATTTCGGCAATTTTCGCCCCAACTTTATCCTGTAACTCGTACATGTTGGCAAAATCGTGCGATGTTGAATTGATGGCCTCCAACACTTCCGGCAACATCAGCGAACCGGATAAAAAAGTCATGGTTACGGATGCGTTTATCACCGGTGTAACACCAAGCTCTTTAAACAGATCGCGCACCGGCTTTTTTGCCGGGGAGGAGGGGAGCCTAACGGCTGCCTTGCTAACCAGGCTGCCGGTTAGGGGTAATAGGGTAAGGCCCTTGAGTATGTCTCTGCGTTTCATTTTTTGATTATTATATGTAAGCGATACAATCCATCTCAACAAGCGAGTTGCCCGGCACACCACCCTTAGCTACCGCAACGGTGGTACGTACCGGCGGATTTTTGCCAAAGCGGCCTTTGTAAACCTCGTTCATGCCCTGGTAGTCGGCAATATCATTCAGAAACACGGTTACTTTGAGTACTTTTTCCATCGATGAGCCGGCTTTTATGAGTTCTTTTTCCAGCTCTTTAAGTACAATTTCGGTATGGGCTTTAATCTCGAAGGGCTCAACGTGGGCGCCTTTTCCGGCTATAAAAACCATGTTGCCCAGTTTGGTCGAGCCGGAAAACAAGGGCACATCCTGAAACGATGTTACATTGTTAGCTACCTTTTCATCGGCAGGCGCGGCTATTGCGTCTTTGCTTAATCCGAATACGGATATGCCCACTGCCGAGGCCAGTATCCTTTTTAAAACAGATCTTCTTTTTTCCATGTTATTTTTATTTTGTGTAATGGGGTGTATGTTGTTTTAGTTATTGTTAGCGCGATTTATTTGTGGTTGCCACCATCCAGCCAAATCCCATAAATAAAAACAAAGCCGCCGCACCGGTAAGCTTCAATAAACGCGAGCCAAAATAACGCGAAGCAGCAGCCGAAGCCTTCCCTGTGCCTTTAGTATTATTCATGCAAACAATAAATTTTATGTACAAATCCGGATATACAACGCCTGCTATCAGATAAAACCTGACAATCATCAAGGGGAGTGGCGATTGCCTGGCTTGTATCTGATTATATATTTCCTATTACACATGACTACCGGTAGTTTATCCCTCCGAAAGATTGAAATATTTACGCGCTGCCCGGTTTTTAGTTAAACAGAAGGGCTTTGGAGATATTGAATTAATATTTTGAAAATAAGAAACTTGTTGTATGTTTGTACTATATGTATAGTACAATAGTATTTTAACATGATTAAATTTAAATTAGACCCTAAAACGGGTACCCCGTTTTACCGGCAGATAATTGACCAGATCACGTTTGGCATAGCTGCGGGAAACCTGAAAACAGGCGAACAATTACCCACTGTGCGTTCGTTGGCTGTGGATTTAAAGGTAAACCTGAATACGGTTGCCAAAGCTTACAAAGAGCTGGAAATTCAGGATATTTTAGAAACGCAGCAGGGTACAGGCACATTTATAAGCGAAATAAGGATCCAGATAACTGAAAAGGAGCGAAGCGCCAAATTAAAAGAGATCTGTAACGAATTTTCGTCCATTGCATTCAGCTATGGTTTTTCGACAGACGACATTATTAATCAACTTAAAAAACAATAATATGATAAGTAGTAAAAAGAATACCAAGTTGGGCGTTAACCCAATTGCAGCCGTGATATTTGTTGTATTAACAGCGGGCGCTATTGGTTTGTATTATTTGGAATGCATTAACGCTTTAACCCTGGGGCTGTTGCTGATAGCTTCGTTGTTTTTGGCCAACTCGGTGCATATAGCCGATCAGTGGGAAAAAGCTATTGTTTTACGCATGGGTAAATATACCGGGCTACGTGGCCCGGGCTTATTTTTCACCATTCCACTGGTTGACAAAATAGATAATTATATTGATCAGCGGGTTAGGGTTACCGAGTTTAAAGCCGAGCAAACGCTTACCAAAGATACCGTGCCCGTAAATGTTGATGCCGTAGTGTACTGGACTGTATGGGACGTTGAAAAGGCCGCGCTTGAAGTGCAGGACTACGAGGTGGCTATTGCCTACATAGCGCAAACAGGATTAAGAGATGTAATAGGAAAACATGAATTGGCCGAGCTGTTGCAGGAGCGCGATAAGGTGACGGATTTACTGCAAAGAATACTGGATGAGCATACCAACCCCTGGGGCATAACCTGCCAGAATGTGGGCATCAAAGATATTGTTATCCCTCAGCTATTAGCCGATGCCATGAGCAAGGAAGCCCAGGCCGAAAGAGAACGCAGGGCAAGGGTAATACTGGGCACTGCCGAAGTGGAAATTGCCGAAAAATTTGCGGTGGCAAGTGAACAATATATCAATAACCCGGTGGCCTTACACCTAAGGGGGATGAACATGTTATTTGAGGGCCTGAAAGAAAAAGGATCGATGGTGATAGTGCCAAGCTCGGCATTGGATTCCATGAACCTGGGCGCTATGGGCGGATTGATCTCCTTAGCAAAATCAAACGAACCTAAGCAGGACGTGTAAACTTTCATAAAACTCAATGTTCAGTTAATTCCATAGCTATTACTAATGCAGGCTGGGGGGAGTTTGGGGTTTTGTGCTTTACATGCGGTATTGTGAGTTGTATGCGGGCGCATAGATTTGGGGCCAGCAACTAAGGTTTTGTATTTTTTTCAATTCTATCAATAACTCATTAACCAAATTGTATCTTTAACTATCTAAACTTTATATATGAAACAGGCTGTAAAAATATTTGTAGAAAAATACCTCAACGCTATTAGTGAAAATAATGCAGCTATATTTGCCGGTGCAGGGCTATCGGTACCCGCCGGCTTTGTAAATTGGAAGGAATTACTGAGAAAGATAGCCGAAGAACTGGAGCTTGATATAGATAAGGAGGATGATCTTATTTCAATAGCTCAATATTATGTGAACCAGGCAGGCGGGCAGGGGGCTATTAATCAAACAATTGTAAATGCGTTTAGCAAGGGTGTGGCGCTTACGCCAAATCTGAAATTGTTGGCGAAATTGCCAATAGGCTATTATTGGACAACAAATTATGATGATTTAATAGAACGGGCTTTAGGCGATGCCAATAAATCGGCCGACGTAAAGCTTACGCCCGAAAATTTGGCTATAACGTTGCCGAAAAGGGACGCTATTGTATATAAAATGCATGGCGACAAGAGCCTGCCTGATAAAGCCGTACTTACCAAAGGACATTATGAGGACTACAACGTAACGAGGCAGCTTTTTACTACAGCATTGCAGGGCGATTTAGTTTCGAAAACATTTTTATTTATAGGTTTTAGCTTTGAAGATCCTAACCTGAGTTATATATTGAGCAGGATCAGGATTTTACTCGGGAATAACCAACGTGATCATTATTGTTTTTTTAAACAACCGCAACTTTCAGATTATAAAAAAAAGCTTGGGGAGATAGAAGGCGAAAAGGCCTGGGCATATGACTGTTTAAAATTAAACTACAAGGTGAGGGACCTTACAAGATATTCAATAAAAGCGTTGTTAATTGATGATTATGCCGAAATTACAGACACGCTTACCCTGCTAAATAAAAAACTTAAACGGAAAAAGATTTTTATTTCCGGTGCTGTGGCCAACTATGGAACTTGGGGAAAAGACAGGACAGACAGATTCGTATTCGATTTATCGTATAAAATTGCAGCAAGTAATTACAAAATTATATCTGGTTTCGGCTTGGGTATAGGAGATACGGTAATAAATGGGGCGCTCACATACCTGTATACCACCAAATACCAGCACCTTGATGAGGTAATTGCTATGGTTCCCTTTCCCCGGTTTGCACCGGATGGAGTAGATATTAAAGAATTGAAGCAAAAGCACCGGGAGGAGCTCACCGCGCAATCGGGTATTAGTATATTCATATTCGGCAATAAATATATTGATGGTGTATTGACCGAATCTCCTGGCATGATGATAGAATTTGATGCGGCATGGGAACATGATAAAAACAGGTCGGTGCCCATACCTATTGGTGCAACCGGGAATGCTGCAAAAATAATATGGGATATCGTAAATGCCGATCCAACGACATATGGTTATGATACCCCGGAACTGCTTACTTTGTTACAAAAGCTAAATGACGAGACTGCTACCAGTTTACAGCTGATTGATACGGTAATGGCTGTAATAGGGTTACTTCAATAATTCAACGCAATCATTAAAACAGGTTGAAACGGAGTTTGTAAAAAAGAGCATCTTGGCCGAGGAAACCGAACCATATTTAAAAGTGTTGCCTTACACTTTACTACGCCCTTGTTGGTGTTCCCGACCGGAGGGGTGTTTTTTACGCAGCCGCCTGCCTGTTGTATTTGTGCTTATAATCGGCGGGCGACAAACCGGTGAACTTTTTAAACACCGCCCTGAAAGCCTTAACATCATTATAACCCACCTGGTACATTATCTCGTTTACATTTTTTGATGAGTTTTCCAGCTGCTTTTTAGCCGCTTCTACCTTCACCCGCTGAATGTATTCGGATGGGGTGTTGTTGGTGGCTTTTTTAAAACGGCGTTCAAAATGGCGGCGGCCGATGGCAAACTGGTCGGCCAGGCCATCTACAGAAAGTTTCCCGGTGTAATTATGCTCAATAAATTCCTGTGCAAGCTTAATGGGTTCGTCCTCATGCTTTTTTTGCCCGTTAAACATGACAAATGGCGACTGGCTTTTCCGGTCGATCTCGATAGCGAAAAACTTAGCCGCCATAATGGCCAGTTCCCTGCCGGTATATTTTTCAATAATGTGCAGCAACAGGTTCCAGTAAGAGCTGGCGCCGCCGCTTGAGTAAAGGCCGTCAATTTCGGTAATGATGGTACCATCGGTCATGGCCACTTCCGGGAACATGGCCCTGAACTCGTTGCCCGACATCCAATGGGTAGAGCATGATTTTCCGTTAAGCAACCCGGTAGATGCCAGCAGGAAAGCACCAAGACAAAGAGAAGCCACCTCGGCGCCATTTTTATATTGGTTGATAATCCAGGGCACAAAATCCTTGTTCAGCTCAACCATGGCCTTCATATCGCCCGATAGCGCCGGGATAACCACCAGGTCGGTTTTTTTAAGGTCGCTTATCAGCACATCCGTATTAACCGCGAAAGCGCCGTTGTTGAGCGGTACCTGGGCGGTTAGGCCCACTAATTGAACCTCAAACGCGGGCTGTTTACCGGCGCTAACCAAAAATTGATTAATAGCGGTGAACATATACCGCGGATCGACGATTGCAGACGGGACGGCCTCATAGGGCACCAGTATCGAAATGTGTTTCATGTTGATCAAATCTAAGCAATCAAAAAATAAAAGTCGCATTTACACCCTGCAGATGTCAAATACGTGCAGTACTTATTTGTTTACGCCACACTACCTTTGAATTAACAAAATCACCAACAAAAAAATATCATTATGGAAACCACAGTATCACCAACTACGGCAGCCGCGCCTTCAAAATCATCATTGTTAACCGGGCGTATCATCAGCGTTATCTGCATTTTATTCCTGCTGTTTGATGCTATCGCCAAAATCATAAAAGAAAGCCACTCGGTAAAAGGTACCATTTTTTTGGGCTACGGCGAAAATATGGTACAGGTAATAGGAGCTATACTCCTGGTTTGCACCGTCATCTACATCATTCCGCGTACTGCTGTTTTGGGCGCTATTTTAATTACCGGCTACCTGGGTGGCGCAGTAGCTATCATGATCAGGGTTGGCCAGCCCGCCTATTTCCCTATAGTTTTTGCCATACTGGTATGGCTAAGCCTTTACCTGCGCGATGGAAAAGTAAAAAGCCTGTTCAACTTTGGCGGTAAGTGGTAAATCGGGGAACCGGTTTTAAAATAATTCGGGCAAAGACGCAAAGAAAATGACGCAAAGAAAAATAAGGAGTTGCTTTGCGACGTAGCGTCCTGGCGAGAAAAAATCAAAAAGCGGTTCCCCTAATCATATATGGCCTGTAGATAATAATTATAATAAAAAATGAGGGAGTTGGTGGCATCGGTAAATGTAACTTTAGATGGCTTTATGGCCGGGCCCGATGGCAGCCTTGACTGGCATTTTAAATACTGGGACAGCCAGCTGTGCGAAAGCCTGTGCCGGCAACTGGCCCGGGCAGATACCATTTTATTAGGTGCCCGCACCTATGAAGCCTTCGCCAACTACTGGCCCGCAAAAGCCAACGACCTGCTGATGGCCAAAGAAGATATTGTAATGGCCGAACTGATGAACCGGCACACCAAAGCGGTAGTATCCAAATCAATCCACCTTACCCCCTGGTGCAATACCATCCTGCTAAAAGGAAAGCTAAAAAAAGAGATAGACCAGTTAAAAGCCCAGCCGGGCCGGGATATTATAGTTTTGGGGAGCGGACAGCTGGTATCATCACTCATGAAGCTAAACCTGGTGGATAGGTACGAGCTTTGGGTGCACCCGGTAGTAATTTCTACCGGGAAACGTTTGTTCCCCACCCTTAGCCATAATTTACAAATGCGGTTAACCAACACGCTGGTATTTTCGTCGGGCATTGTGCGGTTGAGCTATGCTTATGAAAAAGCGGGTGAGCAGATGCATGTTGTTGGGTTATCGGCATAAAACTTATTATTTGTATGCAAATCCGGGATGTGCAATTGCATCCGGGTTTTGTATATTTTTGCTAAAGCTATGGGATAACTTGAAACAACAACAAGTCCTAAAAATATTCCGTATACTCAGCATGTGGGCACACAAGCCTGGAGGCAGCGGGAAGTGCTTGCGGCAGCCGGGAGCCTGTTTTATTGAAAAGTTTTATCGAGGAGATTACGAAGACTTTTTGTCATGGCTACTATAATTCCGATACAATAGGCAAATTGTTTTTTATAAGGCAGATGTCAGATTTTTTTTAATTCGATCGCCGTTTATCCCAATATACTTAAACACGTTCCCATAAATTCAGCGCTTGATTAAACACCCCGCTACTTGTCAAATAATTTTAATCCTATTTTTGTATTGTGTGAAACTTGGCATCGAATTCAACACTTCTTTTGTTTTTTCATTCAAAACCCAAATATCAAGTAGCTCTTTTTTTCTAACCAACTCACCAATTATGTTTTGCTTATCAAATCCAAGCAAAGAACCAAAATATTTCGGATTTTCATACTGTTCATAAAGCTTGAAGTTACAATATGTATGCAGGAATCTTATGTATCGAATAGGAAATATCGAATTAGGATACTCTAAAAGTTCAATAAAAATAGCCCTTTTTCTATATGGCGAAAATTTATTTTCGATTTTTTTGAATGCCAATTTAKCGGTATAGGCCTCTTGTTCCATGTCTTGCCACGAATCCCGCATGCAACATCCGCAAAAATCAAGTTCAGGTGAGATAAAAGGTGTGAAGGCAAATGAATTAGGATTAGGAACCGTATATTTTTGATTGCAATGCTCACACGTGAAATTATCATAAATGGCAAAAAGTGGAAGCTTGATAACATTTTTACAAGTTTTGCAACTATATACTCCCAAGTTAACAAAAAGGAATTTTGTATTGCATTTTGGGCACATTATTAATTGATCTGTATCTTGGTAGGTAACTTGGATAGTTTGATTGCAAGAGTTATTACTGCAACGTATTATTTTCCTCATAACATTTGCCTATCATTTATTTAGTAAATCAGCAATTTCATCTTTTATAAGTACAACCGCGGCTTCCCTTATATTGGTTCTTTTAGAAACTTCAAAATTATCAGCCTCAAGAAAATCTTCTATAGTTTTAAAATTTTTAAGCAAATTCTTTGCTTCTTCTTCTTTAAATTTGACCCCAAGTTTTATCAGTAAACTTGMATTTAACGCTTTACAAGTTCTTTTTTGTATTAACTTTAGAATTTCGCTGCTCGATGGATTCCCGTTTTTTTCAATGGCTTTTCTGATTTTATCTGTAATACTTAGAATATCATCATTAATACTTCCATACTCGATATAAATATTGTCATTAAAATCGCTTGGTATATTTTTTGCTTCATTATTTCGAAGTGCAAATACTGGTTTCTCCTCTTCATTTGTAAAATGGACAGCACCTAGTTCCATCATTACATTTTCGTTTAACTCACTAATCTCGGATATAAATGCATCCGCCAGTTTTATGTGTGATTTAATACTTTTTACCTTTTTATTATCAAGCATAACATCTCTTGCAAGTGTTACTTCAAAAAAGTAGGGCTCGGCTTCAAAGATACTTTTAACGGCTAATTCTATTTTTCTATATTCTTCTTTGAAAGGCGTCATCATAAAGAGCCTTATGGGGAGACATTTATTTGCCGCTACTTCAATAGGTTGAGATATATCCTGCGATAGTATACCAAGTGGTTGTATAGTAATATTAATTAAACTCTTAAGAACGGTAGTAATTGAATTGAAAATTAGATGTGTTTCAGATTTTCCTAAGGTAGGCATAGCCGACATGTAAGAAATATGGAAAAGAGCAGAACATATTAGAGTTTGAGTTTCAAACGGAGTTTGAGCCAACATTTGTACAAGGTCGCTTGAAGCATTCAAATAGAATGAAACACCTGCATTTGCGACGTTGCCACTTCTCAGCATTTTTTCGATACCTTCGAGGTCGTAATCGTCGAAATCTTTTATGCCAAAATCTTTCATCTTTTTAACTTTCCGCAATAGGCCTTCTCTTAACTCGTTAATATTGTCATTTTCTACTAACATGGCTGGAATATGAGATGGCTCATAATTTCTTATTTCTGCCTTGATGTTATTAAGAGCACAAGCCTTTATAAGGCTATCGAAATTTATACTATCATCGGGGATTTTAAATATGTGATCAGCAAGCTCATTGAAGTTTTTTAATTGATAAGGTTTAATGTCACAGACAGCTTTTATGAACAAATAATCTTGTCTAGAGCAAAGAGAAAGGACTGGTACACCAGTAGAATCTGAAACTTGGTTTGCAGAAAATTCTTGATGTGATTTGTCATAATAAAACAGAGTATTTTTAAGTCCGGTATATTTTTCAATAATTTTCAAGTACTGAACAATTGTATATTTTCCATTTCGTACTCTTATATATAGTTTATCCCAAACGGACTCTAAAAACAATGGGTATTCAGCGGCAGATTCTTTTATCGTGTCATCATGAGGACCTATGATTTTCCAATAGTTTTCGTCCGTAAAATTATGAAGCTCATGAAATTCATCAATTATTTTATTAGCAATGAATTCTTTTACATCGGCGCTGTTAGTATCGACCTTAAAAACATTTCCAGAAACGATTCGTCTAATTTTATTCGAATTGATTACGCCATTAATGAATTTTGCCCATTCTGGTAATAATTGATTGAAATCTTCCATAACAAACATTCTTTTTACGTAAATTTCAATTGAAGAATGTTCTTGGATAAATGATCTTGGCGGTATCCATAGCACCCCTTGTAAATCTAATTTATCAGGTGGACTATAAATTGGAATGACTAGTAAAGGCTTGTAATCGGATTTATTTTTAACATATTCTTCCCAATCATTTTTTTTGCTCGTCCCAGGTTCGTCCCATGCTTTAAATTTACATGACAATAACTCATTCTCGAAATAAACATGAATTGGTAAGATACTTGCATATTTAACGACGCTGTTTCTAATTGATTCCGAATCGATATAATAAGAAGCTACCGTTTCTGTCTTTAAAACACAAGTTAAAATTGTTCCGCTATTACTTTCAGGTAGATTCCATTTTAATTGAGCATTTTTATATTCTAAAGAAGTAACGGTATTGATGGTAGCTATAGATTCTCCATTTTTATATCTCCAACACAATGGAACCTGGTCTTTTTTCTTACTCCATATTGTAACATCGTCTCCTGCAGCTAAAGCTGATAAAAAGCCCACGCCATATTCACCTATAACTTGTAAATTTCTAGGATTCCCAATTTCATCCCGATTGACAACTTGTTTTTGTAAATCCCTTTTTCTTGATTTAGCGAAATTATTAAGTTCATTGATTAAATCATTTTTATCCATTCCCACCCCAGTATCAAATACCACTAAAGATCGAGTGTTTTGATCGAACTTTACGATGATCTTGTCTTTGAAAATGTCGATTTCGCCAGCTTCAACATGTTTTTTTGTTATGGCGTCATGAGCATTTTGGATCAACTCTTTTACCGTCGCACCAAATTCGTCATATAAAGCTTCTCCAAATATTTCTATTAATCCAGCTATATCAACATTTAATTGAACATTTTGGACTTGGTCATTTTTATTAGACATATAATTTTTATTTGGGTTTGTCGACAGTGTAACAACAAACTAATCAAGAAGTTAAATTATAATAAAAATTGCATATTTACAATCGAGGCCCATAATAAAAAAATAATTATTTTTACGAGCCGCCGGAAAAGGAAGATGTCAACTTTATTATTCGGATATATGTTTGAAAACTATATGGCAGTTATTTTCAAGGTATTCAAACGCTTTTGTTATTCTTAAGCTTCTTTTCAATATACTTCAAATAAGTTCTTAAATAGCTTTGATAGAAACAAGTAAATATCTTGTTAATAAAGGATTTGAACTGTTGCAAAAAGTTGTGTAGTCATATTTAAAATAATAAGATATTTTAAGTTCTGCTAGCGTGTGGCTGGTAGTACCATCCCATATATCTCAGATTAAAGTAGCTAGTTTCTTAATTAGTAAGGTTTAAGCGTATCTTTAGGAGTCGAGATTATAGCACTGTTACATGCTTAGATAGCGAAAGCTGTCGCTTTGTATCTTGCATCCAAAGAACGCCCTGTGAGCTATCAGTCAGTTTAGTATCAAGAAGGAGAAAAACAGACGAGGAATTTAGTATCATGTATACAAATTTTAGCCCGGATTTTATTTGCCAAAGTCCGAAAGTCAAAAAATCTTGCTCCAAAGTCCATTAGTCCCAAAGCCGCCCTTACCCCTTCAAATAATGCAACCCCACGCATCCCGATTTAAAAACTTTGGAATCCACCAGTTTCCAGTTTAGCTTTTCCGGCAGCGGGAAGTCTTCCATCAACTTTTTTCCTTCGCCAATAATTACCGGGTGAATTACAATATGAATTTCATCAACCAGGCCAAGCGCCATGAGTTGCGAACGCAGGCTTACGCCGGCGATGGAGATTTTTTTGCCGGGCTGCTGTTTCAGGTACAGGATTTCGGCTTCCAGGTTGTCGCGCACAATGCGTGTATTACCTTCCACGCTTTGGAGGGTGCGCGAAAAAACAATTTTATCAATGTCGACAACCGTTTGCGCAAACGCATTGCCCGCTGCCGTGCCCGACTGGGTTTTGGCCACCTCGGTCCAATACGGAACCATCAAATCGTACATTTTACGTCCGTATACCACCAGGTCTACATCGTGCGCCAGGTCGGCAAAATATTGGTGAATTTCCTCATCGCCATTAAATTTGGTGTGTTCGTAACAGCCATCTATACTGATATTGATGCCAAAAGTTACAGTTCTCATGGGGTTGGTTTTAGTGTTGATTTTTATTGACCGGTTTGCTAAATAAATATCAAAAATAAAATACGGCATTCATAGCAATGAGGGCCAGGTGCGACAAATAAAGGGCGTTTAAGTCGGGAGTCTGAAGCCTTTAGTCGGAAGTCTGATTTTTCAGGACTTAAGACTCAAGGCTCCCCCCGGTGCATAGTTGATAAGCGATTTAGTTGAAAGACAAAATTTATACAAAACTTAAAAAACTTCCCCGCCGCTTGGGGGCTGAGCCCTGCCGGCAGCATCTTACTATTATAAACCAATTGAAAAACAATACCATAAGCCGGGCAGCCGGGCGCCTTTAGCGTTTGCAGCAGCCGGGGTAAACCAACATTCGTGATTTTTTTTAGGACGGCAGTTTTTTACAGGCTGGGCGGGGGCATGGCGTATAGGGCATGGTGGAGAAGACTCACCCCGGCTACGCTGCGCTGGCCAACCCTCTCTCCGGCTGCGCCGCAAAGAGGGTGGAAACTCATTTTTCTTTTTTTAGCCCCTCTATGCGCGAAGCGGAGAGAGGGGCAGACGGGCTTAAGCCTCGTCGGGGTGAGTCGTGGCCGGCGTTCAAATTTGAGCCGGAAAAATCACACGGAGTAGTAAAATAATGCAACAAACAGGGGCAGGCTTTATATAAACCAATTAAACAAAATCAATTTCTATGAAAATTATGAAAAACAATGTTAAACAAACCGGCGGCGCATTGGGCGTGCTGCGTGCTTTTAAATTGATGGGCCGGGCCGGGTACGGCCTGCTGCTGTCGGCGATGGGCTGTATGGCGGTGGCATCGGGCTGTAAAAAGGAAGGGCAGTTGGCGGCTGGGTCGCCGGCGGCTTCGGCAGCGGTGGCCGGTCGTAAGCTGGTAACCAATGCAACCCTGCCCACCCGTGCCGAAGCGCTGGTGGCCATGCAGGTGTACAACAATACTTTTTACAACCAGTACGGCACTTACGGCCCCAGCTTTAAGGCCTACTACTGGAAAGACCAGAACCACACCACCCGCATGGACTTCTGGACGCAGGCCGAGGCTATAGAAACCCTCATTGACGCTTACAATATAAACCCGAACGTGGATTTGAAGAACAAAATTAGCTACCTGTACAACGGTATGCGCGATGGTTACGGCCTTACCTGGGAAAGCAACATTTATAATGATGATATTATTTGGGGCAGCCTGATGTGCGTGCGCGCCTATGCCATTACCAATGATGGCGGCATGCTGGATATGGCCAAAAACAACTTCGCCATTGTATGGAACCGCGCCTATGATACCGCCCTGGGCGGCGGCCTGTGGTGGACTACCGCCAAGCAAACCAAAAACGCCTGCGTAAACGCCCCGGCCATCATCTGCGCCATGAAATTGTACGCTGCCACTGGTGATGCCAGCTACCAAACCAAGGCCAAGCTGCTGATGGATTGGATGGTGGCCACCCTGTACACCAGCAGCGGCGAAGTTAAGGGCGCCATAAACGCGGCCGGCACCATTACCGAAGGCAGCCGCTCGTACACGCAAGGCACGTTCATAGGCGCCTGCGATGCCCTGCGCTTGCAATACCCCGCCCTAAACTACGCCGCCATGGCCAACAACGTAATGAACTACAGCAAAAACAACATGTGCCAAACCCCCGGCGGCATTTTGCTGGACGAGTACGACACGGCCGATACCCAGGGCTTTAAGGGCATATTTGCCCGCTGGGCCTGTATTTATGTGCACTCGGCCGGGTTGCAAAGCACCTATGGCAACTGGCTGGATGCCAACGCCACGCAGGCATGGTCGATACGTAATAGTAGCGGACTCATGTGGGGTAAATGGGCCACCCGCACCCCCGACGGCACCATCCTGAACGCTTTTGAAACCACCCCCGGCGTAGCCATGGTGAACGGTATTTACTGGTACCGCTAAATTAATTTAGCCTGCCCCTGTTTGTTTTTATAAATTTTGGTTGATGATGCTTTTGATGCTCCGAAAGACTATATGCTGGCGAATCAGAATTTTTGGTTGCAAGTAATTGTCTGAATCAGAATTTGCGGAATTTGAGAATTAGCAGAATTTTTAGCTGCAGATAATTGTCTGAATCAGAATTTGCGGAATTTGAGAATTAGCAGAATTTTTAGCTGCAGATAATTGTCTGAACCGGAATTTATTGAATTAAGGAATTAGCAGAATTTTTAGCTGCAAATTTCATTACAGAAAAAACACCTTGCGATCCCAAAAGTGTCAGCAGAGGGAGCTTCGGGCGAAAACGGCCAAAACGATGATAGGTGGTGCTGTTGCAGGGCATAGGAAGTTTTGCCAGAAGGGGGGGCTTGTGCGGGCAAAGCAAGGGGGCAAATAATTCTGGCCCAGGTTTTGGCCGTTTTGCAGCGCAGAGGCTTTGAGCGTAAAGAAGCATTTCTGCTGACGGCGGTTTTGGTTCCTTTTGACAAGACAAAAGGAACTAGGCCCTCCCGCGGCCATGAGCGGGCCGATGTCGTAGTTTCTACAAAATAATGTTGTTCCCCAAAAACGATTTAGTCGATTAAAACAAAATATGGTAATACCCGTAAACCGGCATGGCATATAAGATCCCTCTTTCGCACCCACACACAATCACCACAGCCCTATCGGGATGACATTTTCGTTTTCACGATAGTTGCCAACCACCCGCACCGGCAACAGACCTCACACCTCCGATCCCTACTTCACCAACTCCTTCAATTCCTCCGCACTTACCGTCAATTGCCCAGCCTTTGGCAACCTGCGGGTCAATTCCCGCCAGTTGGCATCTTTGGCGTAAATTTTTTGCAGCATGGGGGCAGCCTCTTTTACGTGCTTGTTATTGGCCAGTGTAATGGCGTGCCAGTATTGCATCTCCAGGTTAGTGGGGAACATGCGCTCGGCGGCGGTGTATTCGGCCATGGCCTGGGGCATATTGTTTTTCTCCACCAGCAGGTCGCCATTGTTCATGTGTTCGTAGGCCCGTTCCAGTTTCAGCAGGCGGTCAAGCTCGGGAATGGGGTTGGGGTTATCATCAACCCGCAGGTCAATCAGTTTATCATTCCAGCTCTCCTTAACCGCCGTACCCGCTACCACAATAATGGCCGCCGACTGACGCCCGCGAATATCGCCGCCTGCGGCCTGCGCGGCTTTAAGGCAGGCCAGCACCCGCTCGGCAAGCGGCAGTTTGGTGTTGGTTAAAAAGGCGTGTTCCATGGCGGCGCAAACTTTGTCGGTAAGCATCATATTGCTCTGTACCGAGTAGTTGGCGCCGTGGCGGTCGGTAGCGTAGGCAATACATTTGCTGCCGGTGTATACAGCCGTTTGGCCTTTGGTATCCAGGAACGCCACCTGGCGTACGTCGCGGCCGGGGTCTTGCTTAATCAGCTGGTCAAGCGCTTGCCGGGGCGTTTTGCCCCCCTGCATCAGCCAAAGCCCCTGCGGCCCGTACGATTTTTTAATAAACGACTGCGTGGCTACCACCCCCACACCCGATTTACCCCAGATAACCGAGGTGCCCACACTAAACCAATGACTTTGCACGGCAGCCGCCATTTGCCCGGTAGCCGGGTCGCGCGCCACGATAGAGAAGGTATGCGCCAACGGTTCGGTAGCCTTATAAACCTGCTGCCCAAAAGCCGGCACAGTAAACAATAACAAAATCGGAAAAAGTTTTTTCATGAGTGGGATAGTATAAATCCGAAGCTACGGATTTTGAGATGAAGCAACAAATACTTCCCGACTTCCCGGACTTCCCCGAGTTAATTTAATCGCCTTAATATTTGTATCAAAAAATGTATAATTCTTTCATTGCTGATATTAAAAAGCCAGCCTTTTTTATATTTTTTGTCTTAATTCTTGACGCTTAAATGCCGGTTATTTCCCGGTATTCCAATATCATTAAGTCCAGTTTAAAAAAAACAGAAAACCGAACACCTGCAAAAAAGGGAGAACCTGTACAGGCCCTCCCTCAAATCAAAACTATTAAATCAAAATGTGTTATACTTCGGGCCCGGCAGGCTTATCAAAATGGAAAGGCTGTTTGGGCTGGGTAAAAATATGTTCTTCGGTGTGTTTGCGTGGTTTAACTACCATCCAGGCGCCAAAGGCCATAATAGCCAGTGGCCATACTATGCGGTCGGCATCGGGGATGTTTTCGTTGAGCAAAAAGGCAACGCCAATCAGGGTAACAATTATCCATGATGGTTTCCTGAAATTATATTTGGCACCCATGTAAGTACCCCAGGCAATCATCCACATTGGCCAGCTAAACAGCCAGTCGGGTATAAAAAACAAATCGAATTGGTTTATCAGTAAAAGGCTGCCTGCTACTAATAAAATTGCCCCTGCGGCTACTTTGCTGTTGTTTGGGGTGTTCAGGGTGTTTATATCGTTGTTCATCGTCGTAAGTTTTAAATTATACCCTAAAAGTACTGCGCTATATAAGGCACAGCAAGGCAATATTGGCGAACAGGGTATAACAACCCGGTAAGCAAGTATATTTTGTCGGTGAATGAGGCTACCGTTTTCGCCGGAAATTTTGACAAACAAATGCCGCATAGTATCATTACAATAATTACATTGCCCTACCATAATAACACCATGGAAGATACCGATATATTGATCATAGGCGCAGGTGCGGCGGGTTTAATGGCTGCGCGTACGCTGGCAAAAGCCGGTAAAAAAGTTACCGTACTGGAGGCCCGCGACCGCATTGGCGGCCGCATTCACACACTCGAAACTGCATCGGGCCAACAACCGCTTGAACTGGGTGCCGAGTTCATACACGGCGATTTGCCGCTCACAAAATCGTTATTGGACCAGGCAGGCATTGCCTATGAACACTCCGGCGCATCCATGTGGCGGTACGAGGATGGCGAGTTTAAACAGAACGAATCTTTTGTTGAACATTGGGACGCCTTCCTTAATAAACTGGGCGAATTGGAGCAGGATATGAGCATCAACTGTTTCCTGCTTCGCGAATTTAAAGGCGAAAAATACCGGCGTTTAAGGGAGTCGGTACGCCAGTTTGTATCCGGATATGACAATGCCGACCCCAAAAAAGCAAGTTCGTTTTCGCTGCGCCGCGAATGGCAATCTGAAGACGATGGCGCACAATACCGGGTAGGAGGTGGTTATATCAATTTGGTCCGTTTTTTAGCCGGAGAGATAGTTGCTGCCGGTGGGCAGATACAACTAAACGCGGTAGTAAAGAAAATATCTTGGCAACAACATTGCGTAAAAGTGGTTAGCAGCGTTGGTTGTACGCATTCGGCAAAGCAAATAATTGTGGCCTTACCGCTTGGCGTTCTGCAGGTTAACGCAGGCGATTCCGGGGCGATCAGTTTTATTCCCGAGATTTCTGACTATCTCAAAGCTATCAACGCCTTAGGCTTTGGGGCGGTGATAAAAATCCTGCTGGAGTTTGATGAAGCTTTTTGGGAAGACAAGCAAACCGAAATACTGGCCGGTAAAAGCCTCAGTAACATGGGCTATTTATTTAGCACCGAGGAAATCCCCACCTGGTGGACACAGGCACCCCGGCATACCAATATGCTAACCGGCTGGATAGGCGGCCCCGAAGCTGCCGAAAAAGCGGATACCCATAACACCGAAATAATAAAGCAAAGCCTGCAATCATTAGCCATTATTTTTAACCGCGATGAGCAACAACTCAATCAAAAGCTTCTTAACTACCACATAGTAAACTGGACGGCCGACGAATTTTCCCGCGGCTCTTACGCTTATGATACGGTAGAAGCCAACCAGGCACGCCATGTTTTGAGCGGACCGATCCAGGATACTATTTTTTTCGCTGGCGAATATTTGTACAACGGCACCGCCATGGGTACTGTTGAAGCTGCACTTGATAGCGGGTTACGCGCCGCTGAGCGGATTAAACAGCTATAGAAAAGACCTTTTTTTTAACTTTTAAGCAGCCTATATTTAATATTTTTAATTAGGGATACGATATTAACTAAATCTTTCGTTATTGGCGGATAAGTACCTTATCCAATGTCCAGATTATTCCTGACCCTACTATTTTCCTATTTTATTGTTTTAAACCCGCGGCCCAAATTGCCGGATAGCAAACGGGCCGGTGCCGTGCGTGCTACCGTATGGCCCCCATTGCAAAGAGAATTGAACGATAAGGGTTTTAAAGGGGAAGCCCCCATTTACATCCGTATTTTTAAAGACCAGGATGCGCTGGAAGTTTGGAAAAAGGCAGGCAATAAATATAAGTTGTTTAAAACTTATGAAATTTGTTACTACTCTGGCAACCTGGGCACCAAAACCAAAAAAGGCGATAATAAAAGCCCCGAAGGCTTTTACACCATCCAACCCAAACAGCTTAACCCGGTGAGTAATTACTACCTGGCTATTAATGTAGGCTACCCAAACAAGGTTGAGCAGTTAAAAGGTTACACCGGCGATGCTATTATGATACATGGGCATTGTGCATCTATTGGTTGCTACGCCATGACCGATGCGCGGATTGAAGAAATTTATACCTTGGTTTACAAAGCTTTTGAAGCGGGCCAGCAAAAAATAAATCTGGATATATTTCCATTCAGAATGGATAAAGCGCACATGGATTTTTACAGCCACCAATCCTATATGGCTTTCTGGAAAACGTTAAAGCCCGGATATGAAAAGTTTGAAAAAACACGCCTTCCGGTTAACTATTTTATCAAAGGGAAGGACTATGCTTTTTGAAGATTGAAAAACAAATAAGTTCATCAATAATGATTTTGGCAAAGAAGGTTTTTCAACCCCTTATTCGGCTTATCAATAATTATTAAAATTTCCATACAACAAATCAATTTTATTATAAATTTGGAACGCGGATAGTGCCTGATAGCAGGCCGCAGCCAATTATACTTTTTTGACCTGTTTTACAATATGAAGAAAACTTTACTTTTTGCCTTATGCAGCCTTGCGCTTGCGTTGGGCGCATCGGCGCAAATGCCTGCTTTAGAGCGCGTTGAGCCTATGTCATGGTGGGTGGGCATGAGCAACCCTAACCTGCAATTAATAGTACATGGCAATAACATTGCAGGCCGTAATGTGGTACTTAATTACCCTGGCGTAAAGCTAAAAGCAGTACATAAAGTTGAAAACTCCAATTATTTATTCCTCGATTTGCAGCTTTTTTCATCGGTAGTTCCGGGAACGTTCCCGATAAAATTTACAAAGGCCGGTCAAAAGGACCTGGTTTATCAATATACGCTTAATAAACGCGACAAATCTGCCGGTCGCATACAGGGCGTAACCAACAAGGATTTGATATACCTTATCATGCCCGATCGTTTCAGCAACGGTGATGAAAGCAACGATTCTTTTGACAATATGCGCGAGAAAGGCGTTCACCGCGATTCGATGTATAGCCGCCACGGCGGTGATATTCAGGGAGTGATGAACCACCTTGATTATTTAAAAGCCTTAGGCGTTACTGCTATCTGGATGACCCCCGAAATTGAGAACGACGAGCCGCATGCATCATACCATGGCTATGCAGTTACCGACTATTATAAAATAGACCCCCGCTATGGCACCAACGAGCTTTACAAAAAATTTGTTGAGAAATGCCACAGCATGGGCCTGAAGGTAATTAAAGACCTGGTGCACAACCACGCCGGTACCGAAGGCTATACCATTTTGGATATGCCCATGAAAAGTTGGGTACACCAGTGGCCAAAATACACCAAATCAAACTTTAGGGATGCCGCGGTGATGGATCCGCATGCCTCGCCAATGGATAAGAAACTGATGGCCGATGGATGGTTTGATCATCGGATGGCCGATATGAACCAGAATAATACTTACGTACAAAACTACCTTACCCAAAACCATATTTGGTGGGTGGAGTATGCTGGTATCGATGGCTTCCGCTTAGATACTTACCCGTATAACGATCCGGCATATATGGCCAAATGGGCGCAGGATGTTAAGGC
This sequence comes from Mucilaginibacter sp. P4_D1, assembly GCF_056401935.1. NCBI lineage: Bacteria > Pseudomonadati > Bacteroidota > Sphingobacteriia > Sphingobacteriales > Sphingobacteriaceae > Mucilaginibacter > Mucilaginibacter sp. P4_D1. The sequence continues at coordinate 10,544 of NZ_JBFUIJ010000031.1, read as the reverse complement.
CGAATTTCCGAAGCTTTCCATTTTTGGCGAAACGCTGGTATGGTCGGCGGCAAACCAGGCATTTTTCACCCAGGGTAATACGGTTAACCGTGGTATGGATACCCACTTGCCAGGCGTAACCGATGGCGTATTAAAAGATGCCATTTATGAAGCGCTGAACGGCAATGACGGGTGGACGGATGGCGTTGGTCGCCTTTATTCGGTCATAGCGCAAGACTTTTTATACCAGGATGCTACCCGCAACACCATATTTATGGATAACCATGATATGAGCCGCCTGCTATCTATGGTTAAAGAAGATTTTACCAAATACAAATCGGCCATGGCCATGTTGTTGACCATGCGTGGCGTTCCCCAGTTATATTATGGCGACGAGATCCTGATGAAAAACTATAGCGATCCGGATGGATTGGTACGCGAGGATTTTGCCGGTGGCTGGAAAGGCGATAAAGAGAACAAGTTTACCGCCGACGGCCGCAGCAAAAAAGAAAACGAGGCCTTTAACTATGTAAGCAAGCTGGCCAACTACCGCAAAGGCACAACCGCCCTGCAAACCGGTAAAATGATGCAGTTTGTACCCGAAAAAGGGATTTATGTATACTTCAGGTACAATGCTGCCAAAACGGTAATGATTATTTTCAACAGCAGCGATAAGGATCAAACTACAACAACAGACCGGTATTTTGAACGAATTGGCGATGCCAAAAAAGCCCGTAACGTGATAACCGACGAGCCCGTTGACCTGGCGCAGGTGAACATACCTGGCAAAACTGCTTTGGTGCTCGAAATATTACCCGGCGGTACTCATTAAAAATTATATCTTAGTGGCTTTGAGCCACGTATCTAAAAAGTTACAATGAACAATATTAAAGCATGTATTTTCGATCTGGATGGTGTAATTGTTGATACAGCCGTTTATCACTATAAAGCCTGGAAAAGATTGGCCAACTCATTAGGGTTCGATTTTACAGAGCACCAGAACGAACAACTCAAAGGCGTAAGCAGAGTACGTTCGCTCGAGCTTATTTTAGGCTGGGGAGGCGTAACCAAAACTGCCGAGGAGCAGGAGGTTTTAGCCACCCAGAAAAATACCTGGTACATGGAAATGGTTAACCAGATGAAACCCGATGAAATACTGCCCGGAGCAAAGGAGTTTGTAGAAGTCTGCCGCAAAGCAGGTATCAAAATAGCCTTAGGCTCGGCCAGTAAAAACTCGATGACCATCCTCAACAAAATTGGCATTACCAATCTTTTCGATGCGGTAATTGATGGTAACAAAGTAAGTAAAGCCAAACCCGATCCGGAAGTATTTTTGGAAGGGGCCAAAGCACTAAGTGTCGAACCCGAAGAATGTGTAGTATTTGAAGATGCCATTGCCGGGGTAGAGGCAGCTAAAGCCGGCGGTATGAAGGTAGTTGGCATAGGCCAGCCCGGCGTACTGGATGCCGATTTGGTAATCAGCGGGTTAGATAAAATGACGTTAGATAAATTATTTAAATTATAAAGTTTCACCCAACCCTCTCCAAAGGAGAGGGCTTTAAAAGATTCTTGAAGCCCCTCTCCTTTGGAGAGGGGTTTGGGGTGAGGCTAAACGGTTAGTTAAAATGAAAAATTATATTAAAGTTGATGAGTGGAAGATAATTGAAGAAGGCTTTGACGCACATCATCACCAGGTATCTGAGAGCATATTTAGTTTGGGTAATGGCCGCATGGGGCAGCGGGCCAACTTTGAGGAGGCATACAGCGGCGAAACGCTGCTGGGCAACTATGTTGCCGGGGTTTACTATCCCGATAAAACCCGTGTAGGCTGGTGGAAAAATGGCTACCCGGAATACTTTGCCAAAGTGCTGAATGCCGCTAACTGGACAATTATTGATATATTTTTAGATGGCGAACAACTGGATTTGGCCAAATGCGAGGTCACCGGCTTCCGCCGTGAATTGAACATGAAGGAAGGCTATCTGAAACGTACCTTTACAGCCAAAACCGCATCTGGCAAAGAGGTATCTGTTGAAGCCTGCCGCTTTTGCAGCATGGTTGATGATGAAACTGCAGCTATCAAATATTCCGTTACTCCCTTAAACTTTAGCGGTACCATCACTATTACCCCAGCCATTGATGGCGATGTGGTGAACAAGGATTCCAACTACGACGAGAAGTTTTGGGACGAATTGGGCAAAGCCAATGAGCCTGATGGTGGTTACATTGTAATGCGTACCAAAAAAACCGGCTTTGAAGTAGCTACCGGCATGAAGTTCAGTATTTCGCAAAATGGCGAAACTATCCACCCAAAAACAGAAGCGATATCGAAAGAAAAATACATAGCATCAAAAATTGAATTACAGGCACAACAGGGCCAAAGCATCAGCATTATTAAATACGTTGCTAACCTGTCGTCGCAAAATCATAAACCCGAAGACCTGGTTGCCTCGTTGGCAGCTACTTTAGATCGCATCAGCCTCAAAGGCTTTGACACCATGCTGGCCGAGCAAGCCGCTGCCTGGGCTGAAAAATGGAAACACAATGATATCATCATCGAAGGTGATGAATCGGCTCAGCAAGCTATCCGCTTTAATATTTTTCAGCTTAACCAAACTTATACCGGCGAAGACGATCGCCTGAACATAGGCCCCAAAGGTTTTACCGGCGAAAAATACGGAGGCTCAACCTATTGGGACACCGAGGCTTATTGTGTGCCCTTTTACCTGGCCACCGCACCACAAAAAGTTACCCGCAACCTGTTGCTTTACCGTTATAAACAATTAGGCAAAGCTATCGAGAATGCCGCCTTATTAGGTTTTAAAAACGGCGCCGCATTGTACCCCATGGTTACTATGGATGGTACCGAATGCCATAACGAGTGGGAGATCACTTTTGAAGAGATTCATCGTAACGGCGCTATTGCCTATGCTATTTTTAACTACGTGCGTTATACCGCCGATGAAGCATACCTGGCCGATTATGGCTTTGAAGTGCTGATAGCGATAGCCAGGTTCTGGTCGCAAAGGGTAAGCTGGTCGCAGGATAAACAACAATATGTAATGCTGGGTGTAACCGGGCCAAACGAGTACGAGAATAACGTAAACAATAACTGGTATACCAGCATGCTGGCCGTTTGGTGTATGAAGTATACCATGGAAGTTGCCGGAAAAATTAAAATTGCCGATAACGCTAAATACGATGCCCTGGCGACGAGGATCGGCCTGGATGAAGCTACAGAGTTTAGCCGTTTTGGCCATATTGTCGAAAATATGTACCTGGGTCATGATGATAAACAAGGCATATTTTTACAGCAGGACGGTTACCTGGATAAAGAACAGATATTAGTAAAAGACCTGCCGGCTACAGACCGCCCGTTGAACCAGAAATGGAGCTGGGACAGGATATTACGCTCCTGCTACATTAAACAGGCCGACGTATTGCAGGGTATTTACTTTTTTGAAGATGATTACGATATAGATACCATCCGCAGAAACTTTGACTACTATGAGCCACGCACGGTGCATGAGTCGTCATTATCGCCATGTGTACACGCTATTTTAGCAGCCAAATTGGGTGATGAAGCGCGCGCATATGAATTTTACCTGCGCACTGCCCGTTTGGATTTGGACGATTACAATAACGATACCGAAGATGGCTGCCACATCACCTCGATGGCCGGCACATGGATGGCTGTTGTGGAAGGCTTTGGCGGTATGCGCGTGAGGGATGGCAAACTGCTGTTTCAACCGTTTATTCCCGAAAAATGGGCATCTTTTTCATTCCATATCGGTTTCCGTGGCGCATTGCTAAACATCAAAGTAAGCAAGGAAGGCGTGCAGATCAAAAACCTGTCGGATGTGGCAACCACGATATTTGTTTATGGTAAAGATCAGCTGGTAAATGCCAACGACGAATTATTGGTAGAGGCATAATGAAAAACTTAGCGTTGATAATTATCATGATTGGCTTTTTAACAGGAGGTTGTTTCCTGTTAAACCAGTTTTTGCAATTATCAATCGAGAATATCATCGCTATAATTTTAATTGTGCTGTTATCAATTGCGATACCATCGGCAACAGGCTTCCTGGTTATGTATTTAATTGAGCGTAAGAAAATATGTAATACGCACAAGGCTATATTATTCCCCTGGATTTTTTTGCCAATCCCCGTTGTTATATTGGCCATTTTAAGACTAAACATTTTTAGCAACCCCATAGTTGAGTTGCCTTTAATATTGGTGTTTTTAAGTGCAGGCGGCCTTTTAGCACGCCGGTGGAGGCTAAACAAAATATCTGTATGAAAATAAAGTTTATCCCTGTTTTGGCAGCCTTGTTTATCTTTAACACAGGATATGCACAAAAACATCACCCCAAAAAAACAAAAATGGAACAAACCGCAGCCAATCATAAACTGATCATATACCAACTATTGCCACGGCTTTTTGGCAATACCAAAACGCTGAACAAAACCAATGGCTCAATTGAAGAGAATGGCGTTGGCAAGCTGAACGATATTAATGATAAAGCCTTGCAAGAGATAAAAAAAATGGGCTTTACCTATGTTTGGTATACCGGTGTTATTGAGCATGCCACCATGACCGATTATTCGGCTTTTGGCATTAAGGCCGATGATCCGGATATTGTGAAGGGCAGGGCTGGTTCGCCTTATGCCATAAAAGATTATTATGATATCGACCCCGATTTAGCTGTAGATGTAAAAAATCGAATTGGTGAGTATGAAGACTTAATTAAACGTACCCATGGCAATGGGCTAAAAGTATTGATGGACCTGGTACCTAACCACGTGGCCCGTACTTATGCATCGGATGTAAAACCGGCCGGCGTACGCGATTTTGGTCAGGATGATGATAAAAGCAAAGGCTTTAGCCCGCAAAATGACTTTTACTATATGCCAGGGCAACCATTTACGGTTCCCGCCGGGTATAATCCGGGTGGAGATGAATTTAAAAGCCCGCTGAAAGACGGCAAATTCGACGAAAACCCGGCTAAGGCAACCGGTAATGACGTTTTCAGCGCATCACCATCTATCAATGATTGGTTCGAGACGATGAAGCTAAATTATGGTGTTGATTACATGGATCATCGCCGCGGCCATTTCGACCCGATACCGCCGCTTTGGAACAAGGTTTATGATATTTTAAAATACTGGACTGCCAAAGGTGTCGACGGTTTTCGCTGCGATATGGTAGAAATGGTACCCATCGAATTCTGGGCCTGGGTGATCCCGAAAATGAAAGCCGAACATCCTGGTATCGTTTTCATCGGCGAAGCTTATGATAAAGGCAAATACAGCGATTATATATTTAAAGGACATTTTGATTACCTGTACGATAAGGTTGGCCTTTATGATACCATCAGAAATTTAACCCGCAACGATTACCACACCAATACCTGGGGCATCAACGCCGTGTGGAACCACGATAGCAAAGGTATAGACGAACATATGCTGCGCTTTATGGAAAACCATGACGAGCAACGTATTGCATCGCCTGATTTTGCCGGCAATCCGTGGCTGGCCGTGCCGGGTATGATTATCACAGCAACGCTAAACACCGGGCCGGTAATGATCTATTTTGGCCAGGAAGTTGGCGAACCTGGTACAGGTAGTGAAGGCTTTAGCGGTAACGATGGCCGCAGTTCGATATTTGACTATTGGGGTGTACCCGAACACCAGAAATGGCTTAACGGCGGTGCTTATGATGGCAGTAAATTATCTGGCGATCAAAAAAAACTGCGCGGCTTTTATAGTACCCTGCTTAATGCCGTGCACAACAGCGAAGCCATTAAAACGGGCGCTTTTTATGAACTGATGATGACCAATGAACATCAGCCGGGTTTTGATACTAAAATGTACATATACCTGCGTTATACCAATAATCAGCGTATATTAGTGATAACCAATTTTAACCGGGATGCCCGCAAATTAAGCGTAAAACTTCCGGATGACCTGTTACATAAACTAAATATAAACGGCAAGCAACAATTTACCGATCTGCTCAGCGGCAGCAAGTTCGGCACCAGTGATATTAAAAATGGTGTTCAAGTAACTGTAGGGGCCAGTAGCGGGTTGATGCTGGAGTTCTGAACCGGAATTCATCGAATTACGGAATTAACAGAATGGAAAACTTGTCGGCAGTGTTGAACACTTGTAGAATTACGAAGTCATAGAAACTTGTAAGTCCGGCCTGTACAATTGCTGCCGCTATGTGAGGTGTTTAAGCTCGCGTTGTTTGCTCTGCAATTCTGAAAATTCCTTAATTCGATGAATTCCGGTTCAGACAACACCATCCAAGACCAATGAATTAATGAACCAGTGAACCAATGAACCAAAAAAGATGAATAAAGTATTACAAAAGCCAAGATTAAGTTTCTGGCAAATCTGGAACATGAGCTTTGGCTTTTTGGGTATCCAGTTTGGCTTCGCGCTGCAAACCGGGTATGCAAGCCGCATATTGCAAACCTTTGGCGCCGATGTGGGTAATTTGTCGTTTTTTTGGTTGGCAGCCCCACTTACCGGGATGATCATTCAGCCAATTATCGGCCATTATAGTGATCGTACCTGGAACCGTTTGGGCCGTCGTCGCCCTTATTTTTTAACCGGGGCTTTGTTGTCTGGTTTAGCGCTTTGCTTTTTGCCCAACTCATCCGGGCTGGCATTTTTAATACCGCCGATAATTGTTGGTGCCGGTATGCTGATGCTGATGGATGCATCCTTTAACGTTGCTATGGAGCCCTTCAGGGCATTGGTTGCCGATAACCTGCCCGATAGTCAGCATACAGCTGGCTTTTCGATGCAGACTTGTTTGATAGGCGTGGGTGCCATCATAGGTTCGGTATTGCCATCTATTTTAACCAATTGGTTTAAAGTAAAATCGGATGCTGCCCCTGGTATTGTACCTAATAATCTGCTTTACTCGTTTTACGCAGGTGGCTTAATCCTGATAGGTTGTATACTATGGACTGTGGTAAAAACCAAAGAATATCCCCCCGAAGAATACGCCAAATTTCATGAGCCTGATATAGAAACCACCAAACGAAGCGGCTTTATGGAGTTTATAAACGATTTGGTGCACATGCCAAAAACCATGAAGCAATTAGGTGTAGTGCAATTTTTCTCGTGGTTTGCGCTATTTTCTATGTGGGTTTGGACAACTCCTGCCATCGCCACACACGTTTATCACCTGGCCGATAACGATACTACCTCAAAATCGTTTAATGATGCCAGCAGTTGGGTAGGCATTATGTTTGGTGTTTATAACGGCGTATCGGCATTATACGCCTTGTCGCTACCATTTATTGTAAAAAAACTAAGCCGTAAGGCAACGCATGCTTTTTCATTGGCAATGGGCGGGCTGGGCTTAATATCAATATTCTTTATTCAAAACCACTACCTTTTGTTGCTGCCTATGGTAGGTATAGGTTTGGCCTGGGGCAGTATACTGGCTATGCCTTACGCCATATTATCAAGCTCGATACCCGCCAAAAAAATCGGGATTTACATGGGCTTGTTTAACTTTTTTATCACATTCCCACAAATAGTAAGCAGCCTTACCAGCAGCCTTATTATCAAACATTTGTTTAATAGCGAGTCGATTTACGGTTTAATCATGGGCGGGGTATTTATGTTTATCGCATCTATATCGGTGTTTTTTGTACAAGATGGTAAGAGAATTCAAATAATAGAGGCTTCCAATTGAAGAAAACGTTAAAAACAAACACGCTTAATGATTTTTCCTCAAATCAAATGTTGTATATTGCGTAGTAAGTACACATTATACATATTTGCAGAAACCCCGTTAAATAATTTGAATGGAAAGTAACACACCCAATCCGGAAGAGCTAACCAGTAAGATAGTTGAAATTAAAAACTTGCTGGAAGAAGAAGAGGAAGAGGAGTTTCATCACCTTAATAATCCCGCCGATGGCATAAAACCCATCATCAAAAAATACCTTGGCGTGCCAAACCATGCCGACCAGATAGGCAACAAATTTTACTTTACCGATGGCGATGCCAAAGTAGAAGTTGTTGTTGTTACCGACGACATTATTCGTGTAAGATTGGCGCCCCACAGCGTTTTCCTTGAAGAATTCTCATACGCCGTTCCTAAGCTGGAGCATAAAGCCGCAGCCTTCACCCTTTACGAGGATGATAACGAGTTTCGTGTAGCAACTAAATCGATAAATTGCCATATCCGTAAAAAGGATTTCTTCATTTCGTTTTCTGATAGCAATAACCACGTAACCAGTTCAGATGCCGTGCCTATGCACTGGGAAGAGAACGTACAGTTTGGCGGTTATTACGTGTTTTGTACCAAAACCTGCGCTAAAGACGAAAGCTTTTTTGGCCTTGGCGATAAGCCTACTGAGCTTAACCTGCGCGGCAAAAGGCTGAAGAACTGGAACACCGACGCCTACTCTTTTGCCTGGAATCAGGATCCGCTTTATCGCAGCATCCCTTTTTATATCAGCGTAAATGAAGGCATAGCACACGGTATATTTTTTGATAATACGTTTAAAGCACAGTTTGATTTTGGCGCCGAAGATAAAACCAAAACCAGTTTTTGGGCTGATGGCGGCGAATTGCAGTACTATTATATCCACGGCCCGCACATGATGGATGTAGTAAAAAGCTACCACATTTTAACCGGAACGCACCCTATGCCGCCACTTTGGGCACTGGGTTATCACCAGTGCCGCTGGAGTTATTATCCCGAAGCCAAGGTGCGTAAAATTGCCAAAGGCTTCCGCGAAAACAAAATTCCTTGCGATGGTATCTATTTAGATATAGACTATATGGACGGCTACCGCTGCTTTACCTGGAACCGGAAATACTTTCCAGATCCGAAGAAGATGATTAGCGAACTGGCTGCAGATGGCTTTAAAACGGTGGTGATAATTGACCCGGGCATCCGCGTTGACGATAATTACTGGGTATTTAAAGAAGGTAAAGAAAAAAGATATTTTTGCCGCCGCAGCGACGATTACTTTATGGAAGGCCACGTATGGCCGGGCCGTTGCCAGTTTCCTGATTTTACCAATCCCGAAGTACGCGAATGGTGGGGAGGCTTGTTTGACGAGCTGGTAGAGATGGGCGTGGCCGGTGTTTGGAATGACATGAACGAGCCTGCCGTATTTGGAGCAGGTACCTTCCCCGACGATGTTCGTCATCAATATGATGGGCACCGCGGGTCGCATCGTAAGGCGCACAACGTTTATGGCATGCAAATGGTACGCTCCACCTACGAAGGCCTGCGTAAGATCATGAAAAATAAACGCCCTTTTACCATTACCCGGGCGGGCTATTCGGGCGTACAGCGTTACTCATCCGTATGGACGGGCGATAACGTAGCCTCATGGGAGCACCTTAAATTAGGTAATATTCAATGCCAGCGCCTGTCGGTATCGGGCATCCCTTTTTGCGGTACAGATATAGGTGGTTTTAGCGGCGAGCCTGACGGCGAGCTGTTTACCCGCTGGATACAGTTAGGTACTTTCTCGCCGTTTATGCGGGCGCACTCGGCAGGCGATACCAAAGAGCGTGAACCATGGAGCTTTGGTGAGCCGTTTACCGAAATCAACCGTAAGTTTATCGAGCTGCGTTACAGGCTTATCCCATACTTATACTCTACTTTTTGGGAGCACCATCGCTACGGTTTCCCTATTTTAAGGCCTGTGGTAATGCATGAGCAGGATGTGTTGTTAAACCACTTCCGCCAGGATGAATTTACTTATGGCGATAAAATTTTGGTTTGCCCGGTAATGGAGCCAGGCCAGATTAAACGTAACGTGTACCTGCCAAAAGGTAAATGGTTTAATTACTGGACATTTGAAGTGCTGGATGGCGGTAAAGAAGTAACCGTTGACACGCCTTTGCAAACCATGCCGCTGTTTGTAAAAGCCGGATCGGTAATACCCGAATACCCGGTAATGCAATACATAGGCGAAAAAGAAATTGAAGAAGTTAAACTGAATATTTACTATACCGATTACGAAGTAAACTCCTTCCTGTTTGAAGATTACGGCGAAACTTTTGCCTACGAGCAGGATATTTACCTCGAGAAAAAATTTGTGGTAAATGGTAATTCAAAAAAACTAACCATAGGTCAAAGCATGGAAGGGCTGTATACCCCACGCTATGAGGGCTACCACTTTAACGTTATAGGCTTACCTTTTAAGCCGCACAAAATAGTGGTCGACGGTAAAACTGTAACCGATTTCATCCTCAACGATGATGGCACCATGGAGTTTAAATACAGTAAAAAGTTTAAGCAGATAGAAATCAGCAAATAATATAAAAGAGGCCGTATCATAAATCAAATGATGCGGTCTTTTTATTTTACGGCGGATAAATCGATTTCAAGTAGTTTTTTGATGTTGATTTCGAACTAACGAATATTATTGATTAAGAACGAGTGAAAAGAAGGCCTTTAGGCAGCTTTTTTTCTTAGGTTTTGTGCGATTGAAAGTAAGCCCCATTCTATCGCTACTTTTTCTTTCCCACGGAGCATGAAGCGTCGGAACCCGTGGTTCTGTTTGATATTT
>NZ_JBFUIJ010000030.1:0-82121 GCF_056401935.1 Mucilaginibacter sp. P4_D1 | reverse complement strand
CCATCGCTGACGCGATACTTGACCGCATTGTTCACCACTCATTAAGGGTCGAATTGTATGGCGAATCACTAAGGAGAAGAAACTCTAAATCAGAAAATGTATTTTTGTAAAAATAATAGTTGTTAAACCGGACAAAAACATCCGCTCTCAGGAGCCTATCTGTACAACAACTTTACTCTCTTTCAAACCCTAACTCAGAGGGGTCACTTTAGATTGGCGAAGAGGGGTCAACATCAGTGGTATATCCAAGGGAACGCACCAAACCGTAAAGGCATCCACAAAAATGAGCTTATTTTGCTCCTTAGCCTGCTGTACGGCAGCCGATAACGAGTTCTCCATAAAATGAATATCCGCGTCTTTCTTACTCTTGTCTTGCCCCTTACTCACCAACGGGATATTGATCAGCAGGAACCATGCGAAGATGGATAAATAGCGCAGCCTGATTTTGTAATCAGCGGTGCATAGTTGAATTTGTACTTTCATCATTATCTTAAAATTAATGTCCGGGCTGCGCAGCCTGTCAGTTCGGTTAAACGTTATTTGATCCTAAAGGGACATAACCCGTCTGTCTTAATGTTTATTGAGTTTTTCTTCAATACGATGCTGTAGTTCCCTTTTAAAATTGTCGTCGAGTTTGACGAGCTCATTGGGTTTCGGCTCATGAAAAAGGTCATGCACCAATTTATTGATGACGATACTCTGCTGCTCAAAAATCCGGCACACGGAACAACCAGCCAGGTGTATCTTCAACTCCATTTTCTCACGCATACTTATACTGCCTATCTGTCTTTTCTCAATCAGAAACGTCGCTTTCTTACAGTTGTAGGCAATTTTCTTCAATTCACTTTCTTCCATCTTCCTTTAATTTAAATCCAGTTTTTTTGCAGGCACGCCCTTAAGTTTACCTTAGCCCTGTGAATGATCACCCAATAATTGGAAGATGTAACTTTAAGTTCTGAGCATATCGTTTCCGTCGTCTCCTCATCCATATGCTTCATGGTAAAAACCGATAGCCACAGCGAAGGCAATTTTTGCATACATTGTCTAAGGATGTGATTAAATTCCTTACCCAAAAGGGGGTCATAGGTTTCCAAACCAAACGCCTTCGGCTGATACTGTACCTTCCAGTGGCCATCCTCCGCTTCAAAAAAATCATCAGGATCCTGGGGTTCTGTTAGGGCTTCCTGCCTTTTTAAGAGTCCGGATGATTTTTTACGGTAGACATCTATGATCTTATTTTTCAAGATCGCAATTAGCCAGGTGATTTCAGAACTTCGGCCTTCAAACTTTTCCGCCTTCTCCAACGCAGCTAAGAATGTTTCCTGCACCAGGTCCCGGGCTAATTCTTCGTCATCGACGCGCGTTATTGCATAGCCGTACAAGTAATCGGCATATTTATTTACCCATTGATGCGGGTCACAGGTATGAACCGTGTTAGCTGCTTTTTGAATATTTTCTATATGCATTTGTAATTCAGCCATAAATGATGATTGGTAACGGTATTTAACCGTTGTACAGTGACAGTGACCTATTCTCTTTCAGGCTTAGTCGTGACGCCCGCAGAATCCTTACATATGTTTTTTAAATTTTTCTGTAAGGATTTTATTCCGCTAACGACAAAATACCAAATCAATGAATTATTACATGTTACCCTCTTTAAAATTTACCCTGATTGCCTGGCTGACTTTCATCGGTTTGGGTTCGCTTTCCCTGGCCTTGAAAGCCAGGAAAAGCCCGCATTCGATTCATTCAAAAGCTGCCGTTATTGCTAAAACCGCATCGCGTCTGACCGGCGGCGTTTCGTCTATGACAAAAATCCACCTACCCGAAACCAGGAAGTAAGGGTGGCGATCGGGTGATATTTCCGTTATCAATAAGCTTTCATCACACTTTAAATATACATTCAACTATGGTAAAATTAGCATTATTGGCCAGGCTGGAAGCCAAGCCAGGAAAAGAACAGGAAGTAGCCGACTTTATTAAAAGCGCTCTGCCATTGGTGGAACAGGAGCCGGCTACCGTTAGCTGGTATGCCCTGCAATTAGGTCCTTCTACCTTTGGTATCTTTGATACCTTTGAAACCGAGGAGGGCCGTCAGGCTCATTTAGGCGGTGAGATCGCCAAAGCATTAATGGCCAATGCCGCCGAATTATTGGCACAACCGCCGATTATTGAAAAAGTTGACCTGCTGGCCGTAAAATAATTAATGGAACTACCTAAGCACAGGGTTGCCGAAAAAAACGGGGCCCTGTGCTGGATTAAGCAGAAAAAACAACGCTTTCCGGATGATAAAAACACGGCACTTATTCCTGCTCCTCAGTATTTTGCTTGTTTTATCCGCATCCTGCCGTTACCTGCGGATACCGGATAAAAAGGCCAAATCGGAATTTTCCCGCCAGGACCTTTTTCCGCATTTTATGTATATGTCTGTCGACCATGTCAACCTGCACTATGTTAAAGTTGGCCGTGATACGTTGCCGACACTTTTCTTTATCCACGGGTCGCCGGGAAGCTGGAAAGGTTACCGGGAATACCTGACGGATACAGGTCTGCTGAAACATTTCCGGATCATAGCCATCGACCGTCCCGGCTTTGGCTACAGCAACGCCGGGCATGCTTATCACCTTGCCGATCAGGTGAAGCTCATCTACGGTATAGTCAAAAAGGAAGAAAACGGCAGGCCATTGCACCTTATCGGTCACAGTCTCGGCGGCCCTGTCGTCGTAAAGCTAGCGCAGGAGCACCCGGAAGCTTATGCCTCGGTTACTTCATTAGCGGGCTCCATCTCTCCTTACGATGAGCCAAAAGAAAAGTGGCGTGCCATTTTTGTTCATAATCCGCTGCAATATTTGCTGCCCGGACCGTTCAGGGTTTGTAACACGGAGATCTGGTATTTTAAGAAGGACCTTTTTGAAATGGACACCTGCTACTATAAAATGACGATGCCAGTTACCTTTATACATGGTGATAAAGACAACCTGGTAACCGTTAAAAACGTTGCTTACGGCACGCAAAAGTTACCTTTTAATCAACACGTTAAAGTGATTATTATTCCGGGCGCAAACCATCATATTCCCTGGGAGCACTATGATATTATTAGGAAGCACTTACTGACCTTAGCTACAAAATAAAATTCATACCAAGAATTAATTGCCCGGTCAGCCTTGATCATATAAGGCATTGAACACCCCGGCTTGCGTTTCCAGCGGAGGCTGATTGCCACTTTCTTTTGAGTGTCTTTCCTTCAAATGATGCAGTGATTTATAAAAAGCAAAATTATTTGTAAGGCTTTCCCAAGTCCCCCGACAAACCGGGAAAGTAATATAAAAACAAAAGATCATGAAAAAAGCATTCGCGCTGGTTTTGATATCCGTCTTTACTGCCGGTTTGGTATCAGCACAAAATCCAACTGAATTACACAAAAAGCACTTCAATCTCGATAAAAATGGCCTGGCTATCAAAGGCTATGACCCTGTAAGCTATTTCACCGGGAAGAAAGCACTGGAAGGTAAAAAAGATATCACCCTGACCACTGAAGGAATTACTTACCGCTTTGCAACTACGCAGGACCGTGACCTTTTTAAAAGCAGCCCGGGAAAATATCAGCCCCAATTTGGTGGCTGGTGTGCTTATGCAATGGGTGCGACGGGGGAAAAAGTCGATATCGACCCGGAAACTTTTAAGCTGATCGACGGCAAACTGTACTTATTCTACAACGCATTTTTTAATAATACTAAAAAGAGCTGGAATAAGGACGAAAACAACCTGAAGCCCAAGGCCGATGCTAATTGGGCAAAAATTATCAAGTAATCAATATAAATATTATTCATCCATTAAAATCAATTCAACATGAAACGTACTATTCTTATTGCATTCGTTGCCCTGTTCAGCATCGTCCAGGCCAAAGCCCAAAAATCAGAGATCTTCGCGCCGGGAGGCAAAGCCATTAAAGGGTATGACGCCGTAGCTTTCTTTAAACAATCCAAAGCAGTCAAGGGAGCCGACAGCCTTTCTTACCAGTGGAAAGGTGCCAACTGGCTTTTTGCCAGCCAGGAAGATATGGATGCTTTTAAAGCAGCGCCGGAAAAATATGCCCCCCAATATGGCGGTTTTTGCGCTTACGGCGCTTCAGATGGCACCGGCCATAAAGCGCCGACGCAGACAGAGACCTGGACCGTAGTAAATGATAAGCTTTATTTTAACTATAATCCTAAAGTAAAAGAACTTTGGGTAAAAGACCAGGAAAACCTGATCAAAAAAGCCGATGTAAACTGGACTGAGTTAAAAGACAAAAATTGAGATTTCATAACGGGCCGGTCGCTAAAATGACCGGCCTTAACGCTAAATAAATGTCAAAAGAAAGAGACAAGAGGTCGGTTTTGATCACTGCCGGACCGACGAGGGAGGCCATTGACCCGGTACGTTACATCACTAACCATTCTTCGGGTAAAATGGGCTACGCTATCGCCGAAGCTTTCCTGGAAAAAGGCTTTGCAGTCGTGTTGGTTTCGGGCCCGGTGACATTGGGCCTGACCCATCCTGACCTGACCAATATCGCGGTTCATTCCGCGGATGAAATGTACGACGCATGCCGTCCTTACTTTCCTACGGTTGAGATTGCTGTTTTTGCCGCTGCCGTTGCCGATTATAAGCCGGCAGAAGTTCATACGGAAAAAATGAAAAAGTCCGGAAATGCCTTCAGTATGCAAATGATTAAAAACGTAGATATCGCTTTTGAATTTGGACAGGTCAAACAAGCCGGACAGGTATCAGTCGGGTTTGCGCTGGAAACCAATGACGAGGAGATGAACGCACTCAAAAAACTGGTTGCAAAAAATCTCGATATGGTCATCCTGAATTCCGTACAGGACCAGGGAGCTACCTTCGGTTACGACACCAATAAGATCACTATGATTAACAGGGATTTTATTGGCCGCACTTTTCCTTTAAAATCAAAAAAGGAGGTCGGAAAAGACATTGCGGAAGCGGCTGCCAGTTATGCCAACCACCACCGTACTAATCAACATTCACTCAATACAAATCATCATGACTTACACACAGTTTAATGTACTGGTTTGGGCACTGCGCCTCGTTGCGGCAGGTATCATGCTGCAGACCTTATTTTTCAAATTTACAGCAGCCCCCGAGTCTGTTTACATCTTTACAAAGCTGGGTCTGGAACCCTGGGGACGTATTGGCATTGGTTCCCTGGAACTCATCGCTTCCATTTTGGTTCTTATCCCCCGTACCACCAGCTATGGGGCATTACTTGCTGTCGGTATTATGGCCGGCGCCTTGTTTTCCCATTTAACCGAATTAGGGTTTGTCGTACAAAATGACGGCGGACAGCTGTTCATTTTAGCGCTTATCGTTTTCGTCGCCTGCTCCCTGCTGCTGATCATCTTCAGGAAACAAAATTTTCTTAACCTGATTTTTTAATGACCAACCGGTAACCGCCTAATCAAATGAAACTCAAAGAACCCATTTCCAATTTGTTGGAGCAACTGCAATACGTACTTGACGGACTGACCAATGAACAATATGCACAACCGGTTAAGATTTTGTCCGGATCAACTACAGGGCAACATACCCGTCATATACTGGAATTCTTTATAGAACTCAACCAGGGCTATCTAAGCGGTATCGTTAACTATGACAAGCGCCTGCGCAACCGCATGATCGAAACGGACAAGGACTTCGCCGTTCAAACCCTGCGGAAGATCGAAGCAGGCCTGGATAAACCTGACCGGGAGCTGCTGCTCCATGCCGAATACGCTGACCACGATGCTGAACCTATTCCGGTTTTTACCAATTACCTGCGGGAACTGGTCTATAATCTGGAACACATGGTACACCACATGGCGCTGATCCGCATCGGCGTTAATGCAGTCGCCGATCTGGAGATCCCGGAAAGCTTTGGTGTGGCTGCCTCTACGCTTAAATTCAGGAAGGCATGTGCACAGTAACTTATCTTCCGGCAAACGATGGCTTTTACCTTACCTCTAACCGGGATGAAAGTATCAACCGGGCCAGGGCTATCCCGCCAAGGGAATATGAGGAAGACAATATCAAACTGCTTTATCCTAAAGACCCGGACAAAAACGGAACCTGGATCGCCCTAAAAAACAATGGCGATGCGGTTGTGCTGCTGAACGGCGCATTTTTCAAACATACCGTTCAGCTTCCTTATAAAAAAAGCAGGGGCCTGATCTTAATGGACATCATTAAAGCGGACCATCCGACCCTGTTTTACAGAACAATGGACCTTGATGGCATTGAGCCATTCACGATTGTGCTGTATGTATCAGAGAAATTGCAGGAGTGCCGCTGGGATGGGGAAAGGAAACATATTACTGCACTGGATAGAACAAAGCCCTACATCTGGTCATCAGCCACCCTTTATGATAAAATGGCCATAGCAAAAAGAAATAGTTGGTTTAATGAATGGCGCAGGTTCAGGTATGCTAGGACCAAAGAGGGCATATTGCATTTTCACAGGTTCGGCGGCGCCGGCGATTTAAAGGATGGCCTGGTTATCGACAGGGACGGAAAAATGAAAACCATGAGTATCACCAATCTCAGCGTTACGCCGTTGGGTATGACCATGACCTATCATGACCTTAAGGACAACAAACAATACAACAGCAAACTTGCTATTGAACCCCGCCTTGAACGTAGCGCGGGTAAGGCCGAAAAAGTCCCGCTGTTGGCTTTAAGAATATTTTTTATCAAGCTGTTCAGCTGGGAATTCTGGCCTTTCCGGGTAGTCTATTTATTCTTAATGCCATACTGGTTTTGGCTAAGCCTGAAAGCCAGGTCGCTGTTCTTTTTTAATACCTCGAACCCCTTAATTAAAAATGGCGGTTTTGCTATGGAAAGCAAGGATCAGATCTATAAAATAATGCCGGACCGCTATTATCCCCGTACCTTGTCGTTTGATAAAAAAGCTAACGCTGCGCTGGTCAGCTCAACTTTGCACAAGGAACGCTTAAGCTTCCCGGTGATTGCCAAACCGGACATCGGCGGAAGGGGCGTTTTAGTAAAAAAAATAAATAACGAGGCGGAACTTACCGAATACATTACAAAAATCAAGGTAGATTTCCTATTGCAGGAATTCGTTGAATTCAAAAACGAAGTAGGCATATTTTATTACCGGATACCCGGGGAGGATAAAGGCTGCATCTCCGGTATTGTGGGTAAAAATTTCTTAACGGTGATGGGGGACGGAAGATCAACGATTGAACAATTATTGATCAGCGAGCCGCGTTACCTTTTGCAGTTACGGGTGTTACAGCATACCCACAAAGAGGTGCTCCAACAAATTTTATCTCCTGGTGAAGTACATACACTGGTGCCTTATGGCAACCACGCCCGCGGCGCTAAGTTCATTGACCTGAGCCACCTGATCAATGAACAACTGACCAGAACAATCGACGACGTGTGCCGGCAGGTCCCTGAATTCTATTTTGGCCGGATGGATGTAATGTATAATAACTGGAAGGAACTTTGTGAAGGCAAAAACTTTTCTATCGTTGAATTAAACGGGGCAGGAAGTGAACCGACACATATCTATGACCCTAAACATTCCCTGTGGTTTGCCTGGAGGGAAATCACCAGGCACTGGAAGCTGTTGTACCGCATCAGCAAGCTCAATCACGAAAGACAAGGACTGCCCTACCTGACTTACCGCCAGGGAAGGGAAATGTTAAAGAATAATTCAGCGTACGAAAAATTAGTATCATGAGCCTTGCCAGCTACACCAAGCTTTTCCTGGTGGCCTTTAGCATCAGTTTTGTTGGTTCCTTGCCGATAGGCACCTTAAATACCAGCGTTGCCAATTTTGCGCTGAACAATAATTTTATGGGTGCCTTCCAATTTGGATCTGCCGCGATACTGGTAGAAGTGGTGCTAGTCAGGATCGCGCTGATCGTGATCGATAAGTTGGCTCATTTGAAAAGATTTTTCCTGGTCCTGAGCATAGCTGCTTGTATTGCTATTTTAATATTAGCCTACCGGACGCTGGAAGCTGCATTTCACATGAAAAACTTCGCAGATGTTTTACCCTTTGTCGGCATGAACGCTTTTTATTCCGGGCTGGCCCTTAGTTTACTTAACCCGCTTCATTTGCCTTTCTGGATGGGCTGGACCGCGGTGCTAAAAGGCCGGGAGGTTTTGATCAGCACACCGAAGGCCTACAACCTTTATATAATAGCTATTGGGTCAGGTACCTGCATATCATTTATTATTTACGGCGTTGCTGGTAATTATTTAATGAACGCGCTGAAGGCACAGCATAACCTGATCAACTGGATATTGGGTTTCACCTTATTGATGACCGGGTTGGTACTGGCCTATAAGTTGGTCACCAAACAGTTTTTAAAAACCAAAGCTGCTCCGGTCGAACAAAGCTGAAGTCCATATATTAAATGAATGATGGCAGAACATTCTATTAAACCCATATACTTTGAGCAGGTTCAATCCTTCAGTAACATTGATTTGGCCAAATTGCCGACAATTGCCAGCGATGACTCGATCTTTGCGTTAAATAACGGGCAACTGTTTATCCGGATATAATTCTTGAAACGATCCGAAGGCGAAAAAATATGCCCCGGGCAGAAGCTTATACCTTTCATCAATGCCACCTTTTGCATTTCCGTGATATCCAGCTGCTCCGGAAATCCGATCCAGAAACTAAATCCTCCGGATGGACTGGAGAGGTTGATGACTTCGGGAAAGTGCCTCAAAATGGCCTCTTTATATTTAATGTGCTGTGCTTTCATCGAAGCGCGTAACTTTTTAAGATGAGCGTTGTAGGTACCGCCTTCGAGATATCTTCCAATAGCATCCTGTAAAAGACTGTTGGTGGATATGTTATTGGAAAACTTATGCTTTTCGATTTCAGCCTGATATTTGCCTGCGGCAACCCAGCCGATGCGGAAGCCAGGCGGGAGCGTTTTTGAAAAGGAAGAACAGTAAAGCACATTGTCATAGGTATCATAGGCTTTGGCCGGTAACGGTCTGGTAGAACCAAAATATAGTTCGCCTAAAGCATCATCCTCGATTAACGGGATATTCTGCTCCCCGAGAAGTTTTACCAAACGTATTTTATTTTCCTCAGGCATCGATGCGCCCGTAGGGTTATGACAGGAAGGCATAAAAACGCAGGCGGACACCTTATTATGCATCAGGGCTACTTCCAGTTCATCAATGTTCAGACCATTGACCGGATCGACATTGATGGACAGGGCCTTTAAGCCTTTGCTTTCCAAACACTGCAGTACTGCATGATAGCTTGGCGATTCGACTGCTACTGTGTCCCCGCGCCTGGTCACGGTGTCAAGGCAAAGGCTGATCGCTTCCAGGCAGCCGTTGGTAATAAGTATGTCTGTGGGAAGTATTCGTTTATTCCATTCAAAAGAATGCAAGGCGATCTGGCTCAGCAATCGCGGGTGACCTTCCAGGAACGGATACTGGTAATTGTCAATTGCTACCTCCTTTATGGCTGCCTGCATTGTCTTATTGATCTTGGCAATCGGCAATAATTCATTTACAGGAGCCAGGATCGAGAAATTTATTACACCATATTTCCGCGTATTTTTCATCATGATACGCTCCATGGCGTAAACATTGACAAATTCAGGTAAAGGAATGATGTCTTTAACGGAACTCGACATGCCGTCACGCTTACCGCTGACCACGAATCCTGACCTGGGCCGCGGGGTGATCAACCCGCGGTCTTCCATTATTGAATAAGCTTGAAATACCGTAGTAGTGCTTACGCCTAGTGTACTGCTGATCTTGCGAACCGAAGGGATTTTGTCCCCTGGCTTAAGCTGAAGAATTTGTATGGTTTCTTCAATTTTTTGTATTACCTGTTCGTAACGGTATTGACGATTTTCTATCATGAGCTAACTAATTCACAAATTTAAGAAGATTTATTCCGTGTGTATTAATTGTAGAATTCTTAGTAGGGTTTACTTTTCAGTGCTTTGGAGTCACCTTGTACAATTTCGTAGCTGAAAAGATATTGCCTACCGACAAAATGAATACCGACACAGGAATAAACGGAGGTTTTATCCCAAGGGGCAACACGTTAGCGGGAACGTTCGGTTGAAGATGAACATAGATCGCAGTAATCATTGTTCCGACAGCAAGAATTGACCCGAAAATGATGAAGGAAAAAAAACGCCGCCCGTCCATTTTGCCTGCAAAAATCAAAGCCCCAAGCAGGATCAGTCCCGTAATAATTTCAGTTCCTACGCCAATTGGCCAGGCAAAGTCTCCAATGCCGCTGGTTATTAACTGCGTGTGAAACCAACCACCAATGGTGGGAATGACCAATTTTAAAGTACCGAACATAAACATAAAAACACCCAGTATCCAGGATCTGATTTTTAAAGATTTCATATTAATTTTTCATTTAAAGCTATTCGTATTTTTTTTGCCTTATGATTATAAGACTCAACAATTGTTCAGACTGGCTGCTGATTTTTTAGCAATCTGAAGTGTTTTACGCTCTCCCAATCTTCTGACCTTTAGATAATCTGAAGGGCAGCAGCCTGCCCTTGGTAAAATGGATAATCAGTATATCCTCTTTCATCGCCGCCGTAGAATGTTTCACGATCATAGGCATTCAGCGTATAGCCGTTTTTGAATCTTTCCACGAGATCAGGGTTGGCAATGAAGAAACGACCGAATACGATGGCGTCTGCATCACCCTTTTGGAGTGTATTTTCAGCGTCTTCGCGTGTAAATCCCCCGGCAGCCAAAACAGATCCTTTAAAGATTTTGCTTAATTGGCCGGCAGCAACAGGTGCCACATAGCCTTCCTCTCTTTCCACATTATTTACGATCCGGGGATCCACGACATGCAAATAAGCCAGGCCAAATTGATTCAGCTGTTCAGCGACGTGGCTAAATAACGCAGCCGGATTAGAGTCGCCCATACCACCCCAAGTTCCATTTGGCGATACGCGAACCCCCACACGGTCGCCTCCCCAAACGGATACAATAGCCTCCACTACTTCCAGCAAAAAGCGCGCGCGGTTTTCGATAGTGCCACCATATTCATCGGTACGTTTGTTGGAGATATCCTGTAAGAATTGGTCCACCAGGTAGCTGTTCGCGGCATGGAGTTCTACGCCATCAAAGCCTGCTTTCATTGCATTTTCTGCTCCTTTGCGAAAATCTTCGATGATTGCATGAATTTCCGGTACGGTTAAGGCCCGGTTTTGAGAAGCCGGTTGCCATCCATTCGGCGTCAAAGCAAAATTTTCATGGTATACCTCCGAAGGCCCTACCGGCAGACCACCACCGGGTTGCAAATCCACATGTGATTGACGGCCTACGTGCCAAAGTTGCGAGAACATTTTTCCGCCCTTTGCATGAACAGCACTGGTTACCTTTTTCCATCCTTCAGTCTGTTCATCTGTATGTATTCCCGGCGCCCCCAAATAGCCATGCCCGTTTGATGATACTACGGTCGCTTCTGAAATAATTAAGCCGCCCCTGGTCGCTCTTTGACTGTAATAGGTTACCATCAGATCATTGGGGATATTGCCGGGCATATCCGTTCTTAACCTGGTAAGCGGGGCCATGATTACCCGGTGATCCAGTTCTAACCTGCCTAATTTTACCGGCGTGAAAAGTTTAGCGTTGCGAAAGTCAGCTCCGGTTGATGTTTGTGTGTCCATTTTATTTTCTTTAATATTTTATAATTCTTTAACCTGTCAGCTTTGCAGCTGTATGTTGTTTTAATACAGTTCAAAGTTGAGGCTAAATCTGCTATTAAATAGTATGCAGATTTTGAATATAAAACAATAGCAGATGGAAGCGTTATCAGCTTTCTGTCTTAGGCAATAAATAGTTTTCGACTGCGAAAAGAAAACCATCCATCCCGCTGGTACAGGAAGCGGAATGGATGGTAACATTCTAGATTAGCCCTATGAATTTTGATACTTGGCTGATAATTTATTATTTGGTTGACTGTCTTTCCAAAGTTTCTTGCGCAAGAATCTCACGGCAAATAGTCTCTGGGGCATCCTCTTGGATAAAATGCTTTGCGCCATGCATAATTATGGTCTTACTTTCGGGGAAGATCTGTTCAAAGCGTCTACGCGGCCCCTCTTTAAAGCCAAGATCATCATCTCCCCAAAGAATTACCACCGGCTTCGTCTTTAATTTTTCAAGACCTTCTTTTACCTCTTGCAGGTAATCACCGCTTGCTAATATCTCATGCGGAAATATCGCGATGGGCATTCTTGAATCGCGGGTCGGGAAGGGGCCGTCATAAGCAGCTTTTTCAGCGCGCGTTAATTTTCTGGTGATGTTGAGCGGATGGATCCAGGATGCAAACAGGGAAAAATTCACAATCAGGAACCGGGCAATACTACTTCCGCCTATCCTGGAAAACTGGGCAATTTCCTTGCTTTCCTCTGCGGGCCAGGCCCAGGTATTCCCTATAAACAAGGAGTGGATCAAATCGGGATTTCTTCCGGCAAAGCCCAAACCGATGGGGCCGCCCCAGTCCTGGACCATCAATCGTATATCCTGAAGCTTTAGCACGGCAACAAATTTCTCAACGATTGCGGAGTGTTCCCTTGGTTTAAAGCTATACCCCTGTTTTGCCGAACTCAATCCAAACCCTGGGTAATCAAGTGCAATGCACCTGAACCTATCGGACAGTTCCTTAATGATGTGCCGGTAAAGGAAAGACCAGCTTGGATTGCCATGCAATAACAGCAAAACCGGACCGCTGCCTTCATCGACATAATGGATCGTGTTGCCCTCGATCTCTAAAAAATTATTTTTGAATGGAAAGATATTCCTGTCTAACCATTCAGGTATTTCTCTTACTTTATTCATATTTATTTTTATTTAATGGTTAAAATATAGGATATAGGTTAGTATTACTTTCTGTTCGTATTTTGTGATATCGATAAATGTGGCTAAGGGTTACTTATACCTGTCTTTCGCAGTGAGGATACGATAACCTCTTCGCCCCTCATTTTATCCAAAAGATCACTTAAAGTTCCGGCCTCTTCTTCGGTTAGGTTGCCCGATATAAAATCTCTCGTTTTGAGTTCA
Source organism: Mucilaginibacter sp. P4_D1 (assembly GCF_056401935.1). NCBI lineage: Bacteria > Pseudomonadati > Bacteroidota > Sphingobacteriia > Sphingobacteriales > Sphingobacteriaceae > Mucilaginibacter > Mucilaginibacter sp. P4_D1. The sequence goes on along the minus strand of NZ_JBFUIJ010000030.1, from coordinate 69,035 downwards.
ACATCCAAATGGGATAATATTTCCAAGCCCTGATCACTGATTCGGATATCCGCAGCCCGGCGGTCTGCTTTATCCGAGCAGCGCGAAACAAAGCCTTTTTTAACAAGACGGTTAATCATGCGTGAGGCGTCTGACATTTTGTCAATCATGCATTCCTTTATGAAATTTACTGTAGCAGACTTTGGGTATTGACTTCTTAGTATGATTAGAATATTAGATTGTTGAACAGTTAGCTGAGACTTTTCAAATTCCCTGCGCATAGCATTGTTTAACCAGGCGTAGGTGTAATTAAGGTTTATAACTACCTTTTGATAATTGTCTTCAAACTGAATAATTTGAGTTTCTTTAGTCACTTTCATGTTTGTAATAGAGATTTATTACTATTTTCCATGTGATTATAAATCCAGATGAGATTCCGGCAAAAGCAGCTGTACCAAAAGAGATTTGAGATAGGTGTTGACATCAGTGACGGTTTTTCGGAAATTTTCCTGGTAAACCGGCAAATGATGCTGAAGCCATAAACTTCTATGTTCGATTATCATGTACCGCATTGTTCCAAGCAGTGTATAAAAGATCATTCTGGCATCAACGTTCTGCCTGAAGGCCCCCTTTTCTGTCCCGTTATTGATAATATTTTGGAGTAAAGCAAACTGCTGCGCATTGATATTATCCAGCAGCCTGGCTGATCCTTCTGTATTCCTGAGCAGCTGTTCCTGCAGCATTAAATACGTGGCGGTATCTTCGGCTATCACCTTTTCCGTGTAAAAGTCGATCAGATAATATAGCTGAAGCATTTCCGTACTACTGGTGCTTGCCAAGTGTGATTTGATCGTTTCCAGGTCATGAAGGGACATCTCAAAAATGGACAACAGCAAAAGCTCTTTCGACTTAAAATAATAGGAAATCATGGCGCTGTTTACACCAGCTGCTTTGGCAACCTGGCGAATAGTCGTGGCATGATACCCCTTTTGAACAAATAATTTCGCCGCTTCTGACTGTATGGTTTTTCGCTGGTCCTTTTCCATTTCTAATAATCATCAACTCTGAATTGTAGAACTGCTTTAATAAGCTGTTTTGAATGTTGTTCAATTACAGGGGCAAAATTTTATGTACATTATTTGGCCTATCCAGATTTAGTGTGACAATACGCAACCCTTGCGGCATAGCTTTTGAATGATTTACCTAAGTTATTCGGCTTTATTTAAGAAAGGATAATCGATATAACCATGTTCATCTCCTCCGAAAAAAGTGTGCGGATCAGCCTCATTTAATTCGGCGTTCAGCTCAAATCGCTTTGGAAGATCAGGGTTCGCCAGGAATAAAGAACCATAGGCGATAAATTCATGAATTAAAGGGTTTCAAATCCATGAAGTAATTTAGCCAGCTCAATATAGTTCCGGCGACTCACCAGGAATATTACAATATTTACAACTAACCAGATATATTAAGAATCGGATCCCCAAGAGCCGGAAACTTTAACCAAGTAAAGCTCCTGGGGAAATGATTTCCATGGGTTTACGACATTTAGTTTACAATAAACCTGGCGATTTTCCATTCGTCACCAACTTTGTTAAGAACAAACAACTCTTTGCTGTCCTCTTTACTGGTTTCTTTTGTTTCAATGGTTTCCGAGGTGCCTTTTGACTCGGTCCTGACTACGGCGATATTGGTGTCTTCTATGATTTCTATGATTTCAGAATTCATGTTAAACTTCTTTTTGCCCAGAGCAAATTCATAGAATTTCTTTACGCCATCTCTTCCGGAAACTGCGGGAAAAATTGGTGGCATCATTACCCCGTCTTCTGTATATAGCAATGATATACCTTCAGCATCAGCAGCCTTTAATTTTTCAAAGTAGGTAGTAACCAACTTTTTAATAGCTTCTTTCATTTTTTATTTTTTTAGTTTTAAATAAGAAAATTATATTCGTTTACGTAATTAATAATTCAAATATAAAACGAAAACGTAATATTATCCAAATTTTCGGAGGATTATTTTTCTTTTTACTTCCATTACGAAGTAAAATTGGCTTGGCTAATGCAGTTGAATTGTTAAACTTTCAGCAGTATTTGAAGCCCAAATACCCCTACGGCAGCATGGAGTATATTTTTGGTACTAATTCACGAGCAACCGCCAAGCACAGATAATAATGGCAAAATGTTTCGAGTGCTCGCGCCTGCTAACACATCATCATTATTAATGAAGATAATCGGAAGAATCTCGCCTTTACATAGCAGCTCTACCGGTTTCCCTTTTCTTATTTAGGCAGTTATAATTCGTTTAAGCGCTAACATATATCCTATATGGAAGCCATCATGAAAAGGTATAAAGTCGACCGCATCATCCACTGAATTTAAGGTAATACCGTAACGGGTTACAAGGGGCATGTAAGTCTTAAAGGTCCCTGTCTGCAGATTCGTACCCAGTTGATCGATAGATGTTGTAATCAATGTTTTGATCCGGCCAACCTCCTCGGCTGCAACGAAACCGGTTGGCTTAGATGACGGTTTGTATGCTTCATGAAAATCATCGCTTACCAACATCGGTAATCCCGAGCGTTTATAACAAACGATCTGCTGCGCGGCGACAAGGTGGCCCATATTCCAGATGATGTTATTATTAAACCCCGGCGGGATCTCGTTTAACTGATCAACGGTTAGCTGAGCAATTTGCGCTAAAATAAAATTACGCAGATTCCTGATTGTATCAATATTAGTGTTCATAATAGCGTATTAAAAAGCCGGGGCAAACATTCCGCATCAGTCTATTTGGCATTAACCAGTAAGGCCGCATCATTTGATTTATGATACGGCCTCGTTTCTTAATAGTTTGTTTATTTTGAATAGTCATTATAAAATGTAACGGTTGGGGCACCAACTACACCCGCATCTTCCATCATTTTTTTATGTTCAGGGTTGGCTAACCGTGCCTTCGCTTTGTCCATATCTGTAACTCCGAATATTAAGTGAATCCTATTGGGGTCGTCTTTACTTCTTCCGATAGCTATATCCGCCAATCCATTTGCTCCCCGTGTTGCAGTTCCTTCGCCATCAAAGATTTTTACCCAGGCATCAAAATCCTTCACTTTTTGAGTAATCTCCAGTAGCGTTCCGCCAGGTACTCTCTTTTCTGCATTGTTTCTGATGATGTTCCAGAAATTTACTTCAGGCTTAGAAGTAACGCCTAACTTTGACCTTAAAACTGTTAATCTTGGGTCAGCAAGAAATGCTTTAGCTTTTTCCATATCTGAGGGTGCAAAAACTATTTCTAAATCATTGGGTTTATCCGCTGATCTTTCAACCGAAACGACCGTTATACCACTTGCTTTTCTGGCTACCGATTCGGCATTAAAGCCGGCCCGCCATGTGTTGTAATCTTTTACGCTATGAGTAATAGTTATAAAATCTATTGGCGCGGTTGAAATACTTTTGGCAGGTTCATTAATGATAGTGGTTGCAGTGTCTTTCGTTTCTGCGGCAGTAGTTTTTTGGCTGCCATTATTGCAGGAAGCAATACCTAACGATATACTTAATGCAAGTATTAAATTGAACTTTTTCATTTTATTTTTTTGAATTTATTTAGAAGTTAACAAGAGCGCATAGCATCTTATTTTTTCCAGGACTTAGATTTGAATAAGACCCAAAAGATCATCACATGTGAAATGGCTACCAAGGGTGCGTAAAATATGTAGATATACCAAAAAACCTCTAAGTTAAAGCTGGGGATGTTAGACGCCACGAGGCCGCGCAATCCGACTAGCAAGTCAAGAAATCCCCAGGTGTTCATCACCCACACCAGAGGAAGTGCAACACGCCAGTTGCTCCGCAGCGCATAGATAGAAGCGACTGCAAGACCAGCTGCTATGAGATCGCCGTAAGCAGCATTGGCGAGAAACTCTTTAGGCAGGGTGGGATCTACCATATGAGAGACCAGTAAAGCCATTCCCAGGTAGCGAAACGCATGCACAAAGAGCAGTGGGATCAAAGCCGAATTGCGGGAACGATTGGTAAGTAACGGCCAAACATACCATACAGCGATGGTGCCGAAGACGAAAACACTTGAAAGTATCTGCATCCAAAAGATTGAAACATTATCCATTTTTTTATTTTTTTAAACTGTTATTTAATAGGACAAATCTGGCACTAAAAAACAGGTTGAAATGGGATAAAACGTTCAAAAAATGGGATGTAAAGTCCAGGATTAATTTACTGACTTATTTTTTCTGTATTCCGAAGGAGTTAAATGATAGGTATGGTTAAATAATTTTGTGAAGTGGGATGGGTCGCTAAATCCAACTTCATAGCATATTTCACTAATTGAAAAGTCGGTGGATGCTAACAGATTAGCTGCTTTTACAAGTTTTTGTTGTTTGATATAATTAGCAGGCGTGTCGTTATATTCAATTTCAAAATCTCTTTTAAACGTAGACAGGCTACGTGCAGAAAGTATAGCCAAATCACTTATACTATGTTCAGAAAATAAATGGGTTCGAATAATTTCTTTTAAACTGGCTTGTCGTGGGGAAAATAAATAGGAGAACAGGGTGATGATATTTTTTTCCTGATTGGTTTCCAGCAATAGCAATATGAGTTCTTTTAACTTCAATTTTAATAAGTCATCGCTAACCAGGTCAGGGTATTGAAAGTAAAAATCAAGGCTCTCTATAAAATGTACTATAACACCTTGCCGCTTTATTTTATGGGAAAATTGCTTGTTACTGTCTGGAATTATAAAGTTTGGAATTTCATCTTTGTAAATTTCTTTTAAAATATCCAAATGAAGGTGGACAACAATAATTTCACATTGCTCATCTTTTACATTTTGGATAAGGTCAGCACAGTAATTTCCACAGTTCATTAGAACACTTTCGGAAACTTGAATGTCGAACTTATCTGTGGCTGAATTTATAACACTTTTGCCATCTTTTATATATAAAAAACATGCCTCATTTTGGATCACGGCGCTATTTTTCGTGAACTTATGAGATGAGTCGATAATTATCTTTTCAATGACACATTTATAATTTAAGTCAAAATGTTTTCTTTCGATTATCATTTTTATTTTTTTTGTTAAGTGGCGTAAGTAGCATTAAATTAAACCAAATCTATCCCTTGTTTATTTTGGAGTAACTATTTCCTTATATACCGTGTCAAAAGTTGATACCTTATCTTTTTGCCAGCGTTCGGAGAATTTAATTTCAGTGTCTTTCAGTAGTTGTATGCATATTTTTTGGTCTTCAGCATGCATAGCAATTGTGATCATTTCTATCATTTGAAGAATTTTTATCCGGCTTTTCGCTAAGACCCTGGAACCTTCCGGTGTAAGATGCAGCCGTTTTGCCCGTTTATCTTCTTCATCAGCGTGTTCGGTAATATATCCTCTTTTTATAAGCCTGTTTACCATATCCGTTCCACTTGAAAGCTCCATTAAATTATCGTATATCACTTCGGTTTTACGCGGGTTTTTATAGGCGTCTATAGCAACCAGTATACTAAATTCCTCAATTTGGTTTAGCCCCGTTTCCTCAAGTGCCATATTTGAATACATACTATGCAGCCGGGATATTCTTCCAATTATTTTCATTAACAAGGAAGGAGTATTAGCTGGCACCAGGCCGCCAACCATCTTACCATTATCAATTTTTTCGGGCTTGCTTACTAACTGATACCTGAAAAAGTCCTCCATACTGCCGTTAGGGTATTTGGTTTCAAACTGCGCCCAAAGATTTACCAATTCAACTGTTTTGTTCATCGCTATATATTCCGTAATTGAAGTAAAATTAAAAATAATCCTACGAAAATTTGCATAATACTATTATTTCGTTGTACATTTGAATAAATAACTACGTAAACGAATTAGAATAATTATTCAAAAATGAAAAAGTCTTTCTTTTTAGTGTTTCTTCTAACAGCCGGTAGTCTTATTTGCAGTTGTAGTTCAAATAAACGAGAAATGAATTTAAAAGCTAACCGTGATCTTATTAGAAAATATCACGAAGTAAAAAGTAAGGGGCAGGTGGCGGAATTAGACAAAATGTTAGCGCCAGATTTTGTCTGCCATTTTATAAAAGGAATTGAGTTTAAAGGAATTGATGGAATAAAAAATGCCATTATAAACCATAGAAAATCTTTTCCGGACTGGAAGGAAGAAATAGTTGATATGATAAGTGAAGGTGACAAAGTGGTAGCAAGATTTAAATCGACAGGTACCCATGAGGGAACGTTTAATGGACTTGACTCAACTGGAAAGAAGGTTAGTATCTATGAAGCTGCTATTTACAGAATAGCGAACGGCAAGATAGCGGAGCAATGGAGTTTTCCAGACGTATTAGGGTTAAACAGTCAACTGGAAGCAAAAAATAAAAATTGACAAGCAAAAAAAGTATACAATAAAATTGGGGGTTTATTAATCAGACGCTCCCTTATCGATAACACATAATTAAAAAATCAAAAAATGAAAAAAAATAAAATTATCTATTGGGCTTCAACGGGCTTTTTATCATTAGCCATGGTTGCAAGTGGATTTATGTATATTATGAACCAACAAATGATTGAGACGTTTCACCATTTAGGTTTCCCTGACTATTTCAGGATTGAATTAGGAACGGCTAAAATTTTAGGTGGCATCGCACTCCTATTACCTATGGTTTCTAATAGAGTTAAAGAGTGGGTGTATGTTGGGCTGGGCATTTCATTCCTTTCTGCCCCGATTGCCCATATCAGTTCCGGTGACCCAGTTACGGTAGCCGTTGCCCCTTTGCTTTTCTTTGGTTTACTCATTGTGTCGTATATCTTTAAGGGCAAATTGAACGCCTAAAACAGGAAACAGAAAGTAAAAAAACACATTCAACCATGGTAAAATTAGCATTACTGGTAAGGCTTGAAGCCAAACCAGGAAAAGAACAGGAAGTAGCAGACTTGATTAAAAGCGCCCTGCCGCTTGCAGAACAGGAACCGGCTACCGTTAGCTGGTACGCCCTGCAGTTAGGTCCATCCACATTTGGGATCTTTGACACCTTTGAAGCCGAGGAAGGCCGGGAGGCTCATTTAGGCGGTGAGATCGCCAAAGCTTTAATGGCCAAAGCTCCTGAATTACTGGCCCAGCCACCGGTTATCGAAAAGGTTGATCTACTGGCTGTAAAATAGTTGTTTAACGTATTTAATATGCCAGTGTTTCCGAAAATCAAGAATAGCTAAGGCAGGATTGATTTTTTGAAACTCTGGCGACCCAATACGCTGTCCGGCCTGTTGCGGATGAAAGCAGCAACTGGTCGGGCCGCGCGGATTATATAGGTTTCTCAGCCAGAGCAATTTTTGGTAAACATCATCCCAATAGCTTGTCACCCCTTATCGAATAGATTGAATGAGGGGGCCGTATGCCTGTAATGGCGGTAATTATCAGCCAACATAATCCGCAGGTCAAGATAATGAAGCTCGAGGCATCTGCGGCAGTGGTCACAGGTTCAATAAAAATCTTTAAATTTTACAAGATTTCCAGAAGTTAGGCAAACATTCCTGATTTCAGCCGCGCCTTTAAATATAAATCCCAATCCTAAAATTTCAGTTGAATGATTACTGACGCTGATTTCAAAAACCTTCTTTCCATTGACAGTAATATTGATCTTACCTTTTTTACTGATCATTTTAACTTTAACCCAATCGGACGGGTCAACTCCAAATCCGGTTAAATCATTATCATCACCGTTAAAAGCCTGGTGACCATCCAGAAGTTTTAAAGTTGCAACACAGCCAGGCTCCGATAATGGAATTGATATTGGTATGTCGTTCGTATAAAGTATCACGTCAATTTGCTGACAACGCGAAGAGCCCGATTTGTAATTATTTCTGACCTCGGTACTAAAGGAAAAATCCGTTATTGGAACCGGGGCAAAGTTTCCTGTATTATAGAATTCAATGTTGGGTACTTCTGGCTCAAGGGCGAGATGATGATCGGCAATTGTGGACACATTGAATCTTATGCCGTACCTAGTGAAAAATTCCTGCTTGTTCAAATATACAGGAACAGGATTTTGGTCTATCAACCCAAGCCACCCGTTTGTCGGGATAAGTAACGGGTGCTCTTTGACCACTTGTTTTCCGACAGTAAGTTTGGCATGATAAAAACCGGGTTTATAATAAATGGAATTGAACAAGGTTTTATTTTTATCTACCTTAATTCTCCTTGTTGCGTCCCATGACTGTTGTATGAAAACGGAATCTGTTGATTCCGGCTTTGCGTTGTAAGTAAAAACAACTGTATTGGGCAGATCATGAGTTATAGGGTGAGCGTAGAATGTATAATTGTTCTTAGGAGGTGCTGAGGTGCCTGACACATAAACTGCTGTTACAGCGCACACGACCACTATAATGATAGTCGAGGTAATGATCCAATTTAATAGACTTGGCTGAACGAGTTTAGTTTTAATAATTACCCTTTCGTCCTGTTTCCGGCAGAACTTTTTCCAGTTCTCAAACCCCGCGAACCGGGCCAGCGTATCGAGGGTGGTCATACTTGGCTGATTATTATAATCCGCTTTTCCCCATAACCTTCGAAGTGTACTTGAGCTTAAGGAAACTTTGGTCTTTTCCTGGATCAGTATATTCAATTCTTCAAAGTCACGGCTGGCCCAGGCATTGGGAGGTCCCCATCCCAACTGGTCTTCAATTATTTTCAGTAATCGTTTTACTTCTGTGTCTTCCATGAACAATATAGGTACAAAGGTAGTATTATTGATTCGTTACGTTAATCATCCAGCGCTTCATAAGATATTGATATTTAGCATGATAAAAAATGATAAAAATTGGCAAGATATTGAATAGCAGACACGCAGGCTGCTAACTACTATTGCAGTATGAAAATGAATCTTCCCATTTACAAAATGAATTTTAATAAGGTAGGCGTAATATTGCTGGCTGTACTTCTAAGCTCGGTTACGATGGGCTACGGTCAGACACTTTATGTAAGTTCAACAAAAGGCAATGACCAGGGCGCCGGCACGAACGCATCTCCCTTAAAAACGTTGGATGAAGCCGTACTGAAAGCCAATAAGTTCACTGGCAATCAAAATGTAAAGATCATTCTTGGTCCGGGACTATATACCGTTTCTCATAAATTAATGATCAATACGGCTGCAAAATCAATAAAGAGCTCCTTTACCATCGAAGCCTTAAATATGCCGGATGATAAAAACTGGACGCCTGCCGATCTGCCGGTGGTCATGTCCGTTTCCGGCGATAATTCCACAGACCAGTTTCCGCATTGCGAATTGTTACTGATTGGCCAGGATAACGTCACGATCAGGGGAATAAAATTTACAGGCAACCCGAACAATACAGTCCGGGACTATTATCCCATCAGAAGACAGGACAAAACACTTAACGGTTTAAATGTAACACAATGCTATTTTATCGGCGAAGCCAATTCCACTCCCATACAAAGTTCATTCTGGGCTTCCGGTCCAGGTATTCATGTAGATCATTGTATCTTTCACAACAGCAAGATAGCCTTTGTTCTTGGTAGTGACATGAACGACTTCTCGCTGACCCGCTCGATTATTGATGGCGCTTACAATACGGCTATCTGGTATGGGTTTGCAAAAACGGCTGCTAAATTCACCTTTAAAAACAACGTAATAACTAATTGCAATTACGTGATGGTATACCCGGTCGAAGACGGACAACCTTCTTATACATTCCGTGATTCTTACATTTCCGGAAATTCACATTACCTTGGTAATTATCCTAAGGCACAGGACAGATTTATTACTGAACCTAACCACCATATCAGAGAAGTAAACGTCCGCAAAAAAGGCCTTGTCAAATTTGTTGAGGTCGCTGATGGCGGCATTACCAAAGACAATCTTAATCTTTCTGCGGCATCAGCAGGAAAAAGCACAGGTGCCGGAATTTTTTCAAAGTAGGTTACTGATTGCCTGTTTCATACCAATATCCTTACTTTTCGAAGACTAATTAGCGGTTTCGTAGATATTGAAACACAATTGGCCTGTATAAAAGGTTCATTTGCCTAGTTTACAAGGTTTAGAAAGCAATGGTATATTGAAAATTGATAACGGCACTTCTCGTCAATCCGTCCGGCCGTGCTTTTCTTACAATAAATGGTGTGCCGATCACGATTTCAAATCGGTTGTCATTATTAAAGGTTTTTGTAGCCACTATGCTTCCATTTAACGTAAAACCCCGTGATCCTTCAATGGAAACACGGTCGCCAAACCGGTTCTCGTAGGTATCTGTACCAACATGATAGATTCCGGAAAGACTGGGTTTCAATGTAATGGAGGATTGAGGCAGGTAAAAATAATAACCAATTCTGCCTAAGAGATCACTTTTTCTCCGGAAATCATTTGTTGGGGCAAACTTGAGCGTTCGCGGATCGGTATATTCATCGGGGAAATAAGTGCTTTTATTTTTCTGTATCACAGGAACCTGGACAGCTGCATCGAACTCCCATTTCCGGTTAACAATGTAATTCACCCCGCCTATTGCATCATACGTACCAATGCTGGCCTGGTAATCTAAAGGCAATGGCTTGCCTGCGGCGTTTTTATCATTGCCGGAGCTAAGCGGAATTTTTACGCCGCCTATAAAGTTCAGGCTGTTGGTGGAATTGATTTTGGGAGCATAATTGATCGTTCCGTACACGTCGCCGACATTGAACGTACTGCCTAAAAAGCCCGAGGCATAAGTAGCGGTTAGTTTCGACTGAAATGAAAACCGGGAATTAAAATTTACCTGGTATTGTAAGTAGGTATTGATCGTACTCGTATTTTCTTCACCTAAGCCGTAATTCGCACCAAAATCGATCGCGTGCCGCTTTTGCATGGTGGCTGCGGAATCTTGGATGTGGTTTTTTAATACGCCGAGGCTGCAAAATCCGGCGTCACTGCAGCCTTGGGCATATCCTTCCAGGGACATGGTTATGATAATCGTCAATAGGAATAAAGGTTTCATAATGATAAGGGATTAAAAGGTAAGTTGAGAATAACCGAATAAGTGACTGTACTGCTGACAATAAATAAGGGCATAGCTATAATCTTTGGGATTGGCTCCGGCCGGAATATCATAGATCTGGTTGCCTGAAGTAGCTTTCAGTGATCCAAGATTCACAAAGTGAACCGGCTCCTTTTCTTTACTGATATAAACTTTCAGATCAGGTCCGTTACTTGTCGAAAAATTTTCCAGGGCAAGTTGGTATTTGTCGCCCGTTAAAAAAATCCTGGCCGTACCGGTTACAGTTCCGTATGAGCCATTGCTGAAACCGCCGCCAGTGCTTGCCGGTGTGGATTTGGTTACATCGATAGTTTCATTTAAAGTGACAGTAGGTGTACTTTCTTTTTTGCAGCCGGCAGCCAAGGCCAGCAGAAATAGTAGACAGGGTCCAAAGAGATTTTTCATTTTTACTGTATTGATTTAGTGGTTTTTCCGTTGGTCGGAGCTTTATGGTAAACCTTACAGTAGAAGTAAAAAATATTCCTGGCTGTTCATGGAACAGCCAGGATAAGTAAATAGCTTGCCGGGTTATAGAATTACTATAATATACAACTGTTACCTTTAGCTTTGTAATCTTAATGATTGTTTTCTATTCAAAACGGAAGTTTGCAATAGTATTTATTAACAAATCTTTTTTGGCCTTCGGGCGCATACTTCTGTCGGCGACCTTTTGCGCTTGAACTTCCGTTACACGTTGGCAATTCAAAAGCAGTAACTTCCAACCCTGTTTTGTAGGTATACATGTAAGGCGGCGGCGCTTGCAATTTAAGAATGCGATCTGCAAAAATTATGAAGAAGGACGTCCTTTGTTAAATCATGATATCAGATATTTGAGGACATGCAATTTGATGATTCACATTATTTATCATCCAAAAACACCTTCTTGACCGCCTCAAGATAGCCATAACCATTGATATTATCAGGTTCAAGATAGCTGGTTTCGGTCCATTCGTTCCAGCTGTTAATGGTAATCAAAGGCGCCTGCTTAGGATGTGCATCTATATAATCTTTCGCCATTCGTAGCCCTTTGGCAAAGTTTGCCGGAGTGTTATTACGCATTACCGGGCTTTGTCCCATACGCGGACTGTTATCCCAACCTATGCTGACATGGGGATAATATTTAAACTCGAACGAGGTGTCAATACGTGCCCATTCTTTTTTTACGCGATCCAGGATGTTTAAGTAATCATCGTTAGGGTTTGTAAAATGAACAAACTGGTAATGCGTTGCGCTTGTAAAACCCAGCTTTTTTACAAATGCGTTCTCCACATTTTTGGTTTTGCCACCATCAAAGCCGCTATAATTAGTATTGATAGACCACATTGTTAACTGTAGTTCCAAGCCCGGAAAACCAGCGCGTTTCGTTTCATCCTTAAACCATTGCAGTGCTGCGGCTGTTTGATCTACTCCACCCAGCCCGGCAATTAATTGCGGTATATCGTAGATCATGAATACCGGTTTGCCGTCTATCTTATAATATTGGGGCAGTTTAAAATATTTTTCAATATTACGTTTACATATCTTTTCAAATTCAGCCCTGCTTACTTTGCCTGTCCAGATCACATTGTCTTCATGATATTTATTTAACCGGGTATCCCAGGCATTCAGTACATCATGATTAGCCCACATCAGGTAAAATTTCATCTTGTTAACGTTGTCGGCCTTAAGGAACCCACTGTCTAGTGTAGTCTCCATAAAGGGCCGGCCGTCGTACCAATACCAGTCGAAAATAAAAACATTGACGCCATGTTTGGTCGCCTGGTTAATTTCCATATCCATTATTGCCGGATCTGCCTCATTAATTGGGCCCCAGACCGGTTTACGATTCCAGTAATGACCGGGGTTGCGTTGCTGCATGGTAGTAACTGTTTCCCATTCGCCAATACCTTCCGGCCAGAATGGACGTAATCGCGGATCGCCGCTGGCGTAGGCAGGATAAAGAAATGCCGCCACGTCGTATTTTTTTGGAGGCGTTTGCTTGTTCTGGGCAGCCAAAGTGCCGGCAAATAAAAGAAGCATGCTTATTCCAAAAACGATAAGGTTTCTTCTGTTATTATACGGCTTGTGGATCAAAAAGATCCGGATTTTGAGGTATTTCATGGGGATGATCTATTAATTATCGTGTTGTTCTGATGTGGTTAGTAATTATATGCCCAAGGCACCGTGGGCAGCCCTGGGCATTGTTAGCTAACCAGCAATTAATATCAATTTCATTTTCTCATTATGAAGGTAATCAGCATTGCGCCGATCTTTGTATGCACCCTTCAGTAAAGGCTAAGCTCAATAACCAGGGTTTTCGAGCAAATTTTTATTATTGGATGTTCGTCCCACGGTTAAGGGTAGATAATAATTCTCAGCCCTGAATTGCGGGATGTTTGACGTTCCATCCACATTATTAATGATCTGTATTTGATATTTTCCTGTTGCACCGTCAAGAATATAACGGATGCCCGACCAACGGATCGACAGATCATGAACAGCGGTGCGCCATCTCCGTACGTCCCAGTATCGCTGCCCTTCAAATGCAAGCTCCACTTTGCGTTCATGATGAATTTGATCGCGATTTATAATGCCCAGTACGGCTATGCCTGCACGGCTCCTGATCTGATTAATGGAACTGAGCGCATCAGTTGTATTACCCAATTCAAATGCAGCCTCAGCATTGTTTAACAAGATTTCGGCATACCTGAAAATTAACCAATCCTGGGCCGAGGTTGCCCAGGCACTGTTGGCACCAGCCAAATTATCGTGGCTTTCATCTAAATATTTCAAAACACCTAAACCTGTTCCCTGGTAGTCCTGGTCGCCGGTAGCGGCAATGCCATTATACGCTCCGCTGGTAATAATTGATCCATCAGGACGCCGCACGCCGGCGTGAAAATCGAGCTTGGTTCCTTTCCATGGTGTATTTTGCGTGTAAAAAGTAGCAAAAAAACGAGGATCTTTATTAGCCCATAACTCTTCAGTCGACATTATTTTGCTTTGAACAGCGGCACGGTCTAACGTTCCCGGAGTTCCATCAATGTGTTCGAAAGATTCGGCTAATTCCAGATAAGCCTGGTCATATAAACCGCGGCTCCACGCTTGTGGTCGTGGACAATTGAAGAAATCGACGCCCCAGCCATTTCCGCCGGTAGCCTCATTAACATTGTCGTGACGCTTGGCGAAAATCACCTCAGAATTATTTTTCACCAAAAATATGTTTCTAAAGTTTGTCGATTTATTAGCATCAAGATTATAAAGCGCGTATTTGCCACTCTTTATGATGGTCTGGGAAGCATCGTACGACTCCTGGTAGTAAGTTTTGGCCGCAGATGCAGGAATTCCCACAACGCCGTTTAATTGAACTGTACCAAACTGGGCAATACTACCTGCATATAATGCCGCCCGGCTTTTTAAAGCAATAGCTGCATATTTAGATGGCCTTCCCAAATTATCACCGGTAACCACCTCGGGTAAATCATTTGCGCATGCGTCAATTTCTGAAATGATAAAGTCGTAAATTTTCTGTTCCGTGTCCCTTGCCGGGAAAAGTGCTGATTGGGTTTCAGTAATATCCTGAACTTTGGTTATCAATGGAATTCCACCATACCGCTTAACCATTGAAAAGTAACAGAACGCTCTTAGAAACCGCGCTTCGGCCATCTTGGCTTTTATCTGATCTGCCGGAAGGGGAGAAGCAGGTAATTTTTCAAGAAATTGGTTGATCTCCCGCACGGTATTATATCCCCACCAGTCCAGTAATCCCCCGTTAATATTTAAATTGCCATATTTATAGGTAAACGCATTACTCGGGTTCCAGTCTCTAAACTGCGGAAAGCTCTCGTCAGATACGTCGTTTATATCAAAGGCATGCCAGCTCCCGTCCCCGTCAAATGAACCACTTCCACTACAATCATTTCCTAAAATAGGCATATCGTAGTAAACCTGGGTCAGGTAGGCGTTTATCAATGCAGGATCCTTGAAAACGTCAGCATCTGAAATGATATTGAGTGGCTTTTTGTTTAGCACCTCCTTATTACAGGAAAGACATGCTGTTAAGCTGATCAAAACGATCAGCGAAATAATTTTTTTCATAATATTTTGATTTATAATGTAATATTCAATCCTAATGAAATGGTTCTTTGTTGCGGATAGTAGTAACCTGCCTGTCCATCAGGGGCTTCAGGGTCAATTTCGTACTTCCGAAGCGGATTAATCGTCAATAAATTGGTACCCGCCACATACACCCTCGCATTGCGAACACCGGCACCGGTCAAGATACTTTTCGGCAGATTATAACCTATAGCAAGGCTCTTTAAGCGCATGTAGCTTGCTTTTTTAAAGTAAAGGTTATTGAATAATCCATTGGTGCTGGCTCCCGAGATCCGCGGGCTTGCGTCGGCCGAATTATTCCGTTCCGTCCACATATTTTTGTAGAACGCATCAGAATAGTTTAAGCCGCCATGGTACAAAATAACGGAGTTGTAATAGTTAAAGGCTCCTTGAAAAAGGGATTGCAGATCGAAGTTTTTGAACTTAAGGTTGATCGTCGCACCGGTTATCCATTCCGGCACGGTGCCTGTACCTATTTGCTTTTGATCTTTGTAATCTAACTTTCCATCACCATTCTCATCAACAAATTGAATATCGCCCGGTCTTAACGCAGCATTTCCACCCGGATAAGTAAATTTCAGGTTGTCAATTTGCTGCTGGCTGGTAAACAAGCCGGTAGCAACGTAGCCAAACGTACGGTCGGTCCATTGGCCTGATAGTTGATAGAGTCTTTTTTGATCGGGATCCGTAAAATCTTGTTGCTCGTAATGGTCCCATTTTGCGCGTGTCCATGATACATTGGCACTTACCTGGTAGCTTAATTCACCTACGCTTCCCGCGGTTCCCAAACTAAATTCAAACCCGCGGTTATTCTGGCTGTTCAGATTTTCAGCAGGCAGCACAGCTCCGAATGTATTTGGAAGGGATAATACCCTTGTAGCAGGGATTCCCGAAAGGGTGCGGTAAAATACCTCCGCAGTACCGAACAGTTTCCTGTTAAGGAATGAAAAATCAGCGCCAAGGTTATAAATATTTATTCGTTCCCAAGTAAGGTCAGGATTAGCTAAACCTGTTGACCGGATACCGGCCTGGGTATTATTGCCTATAAGCCATTGCCCGGCGAATTGGTAGCCGGTAAGATATTGAAAGTCACCTACGTTGTCGATCCCTGAACTTCCGTAGCTTGCTCTTAGCTTCAGTTCATCAATGCTTTTTATGTTCTTGATGAAACTTTCCTGGTCCAATCGCCAGCCCAATGAAACGCTTGGAAAATATCCCCAACGCTTATCCGACTGAAACTTTGCAGACGCGTCTGCCCTGAGTGTTGTTTCCAGTAAGTATTTATCCTTATATGTATAGTTGAACCTGCCCACATAACTGGCACGTCCCAATTCAGCTGCAGAACTGTTGGCAACGGCTGTGGTCACCGAACCTGCGAATAACTCTTCGATAGCCGGTGTTAAAAAATTATCTCGTCCGGCAAGCAGATAGTTGGAGTTATTATCAATAACTTCATAAAGGGCAAGCGCCGAAATATGATGGTCGTTATGAAACACATGATCATAATTCAATGAAAACTGTCCGGTTACGTTGCGCGACTGCGTTTCCTGGTAGGTAAGCTTGGCCTGTGAACCTAATGATCCTGCTAAAGTATAGGCCTTCGTTGCATAATCGTAGGTATAAAAGCTATAGGGCTTGGAGAAGTTTTTGTCGGTAACATAGGTCTTGTCATAATTTACGAATGCTTTAGCGCTTAAGCCATCAACACCTGGTATTTTGTATACCGCAATAAAAGTCCCCTTCATGTTCTGGGTATTAACTTTGTCGTAACCGGCAATGTCTTCGTTTGATATGAGTGCGATACTGCCCACTCCCTGCCCGTTGGCATATGAATATTTGGTTGGATCGGGTAATGTGGCGGGATAGATTGGTAAGGAGTTCCATAAATCCTGCCATAATGTATTGATACCCGGGCCCTGGCTGCGTGCCGGTTGAGAATTTGACTCGCTAACCGCCGAAAGCAGCAATTGTATAGACAAGTTATTATTTACCTTGGCATCTAAGTTAGATTGGAGGTTATACCTGTTGTAATCCCCGCCATTTTTCTTCCACATTGGATCCTGGTTCACGTAGCCAAAAAATCCAAAATATTTTATTTGATCGGTTCCGCCGCGCACAGATAAATTTTGCTGGGTTTGCGGAGCCCAGTTGCGTGTTGCAACTTTTTGCCAATCTGTATTTGGGTAGGCAGGATCACCACCCGCAGAAAATTTCTGGATTTGCTCCGGCGTATATGGTGCAGGTTTACCCTGATTGGTATAAAACAGGTTGGTTATCTCGGCATACTGGGCCGAATTAACTGGCTTTGCCATCAGCGTATTACCTTGTAAGGTATATGATGAATTAAAAGTAATATCAGGTTTGCCCTCCTTACCGTGTTTGGTTGTAACCAGTATAACACCGTTACCGGCACGCGCACCATATATCGAAGCGGCACCGTCCTTAAGAATACTTAAAGATTCGATCTGGTTTGGATCGATGTTATTAAAGTTTGATTCAACACCATCTACAATCCACAATGCCTGGCCAAAACCACGGATGCTAATTGCAGCCTGATCTGCACCCGGTTGCCCGCTTGATTGCAATGACACCAACCCGGGCAGTCTTCCGGCAAGGGTATTTATGGTACTGGCAACAGGAGCCGCTGTTAGCTCTTCTCCTTTAACAGCGGATACCGAACCGGTAAGTGTGGCTTTCTTTTGCGTGCCGTAGCCCACTACCACCACATCATTAAGCGTTCCGGTCTGGGGAGCGAGAGCCACATTTATTGAAGTTTGCCCGGCCACCGGTATTTCCTTGCTGGCATAGCCAATAAAACTAAAAACCAGCACCGCATCAGTACTCACTCCCGAAATAGTGTATTTTCCGTCGGTTCTTGTCACTGTGCCCAGGGTGGTGCCTTTCACCCTAATGCTCACACCAGGTAACGGCAGTCCCTTTTCATCATCAACCCGTCCCGTAATGGTGATGAGAAATGGGGCTTGTACCGGGCTTAGGGTCACTTTAGGTTTAGCTGTAATAATTACATTATCATTCTTCACAACGTAAGTAAACGGCTGATCCGCAAAACACTCAATCAGCACTTTATCAAATGATTTGTTTTTTACGTTGATAGTTACCGGGTTAGCCTGGTTTATCAATTGTTCATCGTAAAGAAAATGGTAGCCACTCTGGTGGCTTAAGTCTTCAAGCAATTGCTCAAATGAAACGTTCTTAACCTTCAACGTTATATTTTGTCCGTAAGTAGCTGCTGTAGCGTGCAATAAGGCACACATACAAAAAACAAACGTTAGTTTCATTTTTAGGATTATATTAGGTTTAATGCAGGAGAGGGCCCTACAAAAAAAATTTGTAAAATTTTTATACATTTGAATGTTAGGTTTATTGGTAATTGATTGTTTAAAGCCATCGTTCAATATACCTGATACAGCTCTCATTGCTGTTAAACCAGGGGCGGTGAGACGGCCCTGGTTTTTACCAGATATCATGAGGTAATTTTATTTACATATTACTATTATCCTCCTTCCTTCAATTTTAAATTTTGCGATTCCTGTTAACTCTATATAATTCAATAGTTCAGTTATATTTTCTGATCGGGACACGGTACCTCCCAAAAACTTATTATTTACGTTTCCGCTATATTCCACATCTACATTATACCATCTCGCTATCTTGTTCATTACCGTTCTGATATTCTGTTTTCTGAAAGAGAAGTAGCCATTTTTCCAAGCCACGGCATCCTCTACATTAACCTCGCGAAGGACAATATTTTCTGAATTGAAATCTGCCGTTGCCTGTTGGCCGGGCACCAGTAGTGCATGAGCGTTTTTAGCCGAGAAAAAAATTGAACCCTCCAACAGCGTAGCCGCTACGCCAGGCTCATTTCTATAAGCCATCACGTTAAAATGCGTACCCAGCACTTTGATGTTTGTATTTTCTGCTGTAACTGTAAAGGGTGAATTTTTATTTTTAAAGACCTCGAAGTACGCTTCCCCGCGCAATTCAACATGCCTTTCTTTACCCTCAAACCGGCTTGGGTATTTTAATGAAGATGCTGCGTTAAGCCATACGTCGCTACCATCGGGCAAAGTAACCATGAATTGTCCTCCCGCTGGGGTGGTGATGGTATTGTACGTTATAGGCTTACCGGTGTCTCCGGTTCCGTTTTGGTAGACAATCCTGCCTGCTGCATTTTTGGTTATGATCGTCCTTCCTTGCACTGCCAATTTTCCGGTGGTTGAACTATCTAAATCAATTTTATCGCCGTTGCCTAGCGTTAATACGGCAGCGTATTTACCGGGACCGATAGCTTGCTTGAAACTCCTTTGTTTGGCAACTTTCTGATCGATGGAAATCGGCTTTGTAAAAATGAAAATTGTTAGACCAGTCGCTATTACTGCAACCGCCGCCGCTATCCATCTCATTCCCGCGAAAGATGGCTTTTTATCTTTATGCTGGATTTCATTTTTCAGCCGCAATAGTATCCGTTCGCGGGTGCGTTCCTGTTCATCGGGATACGTTGCTGACCTTGAGCTAATGAATTGGTAAAGATCCAGCAATTCCTGCTTTTCACTTTCGACAATCGTACCGGCTAAATATTTTTGCAATAGTCGGTTTATCTTTTGCTTCCTCACTACATAATTGGTTATAACTACGTGTTACCATAAATTAAACATAACCCTATATGCGCTATAAACTATTTTTAAAGGAATGTTAAAGTTGTAGATGCTATAAACCTGGAAATTACTTTACTAACTTCAGATGCGATTCCTTAAAAATTCAATTAAATAGTAGATAGACAGACAAATAAAGTTTACTACTTCAAAAATTCCGTTACCACATTGCTGGATATGATTGCCAGCAAGCCCGTGATCTCCAAATTATGTCGGATAATTTTAAGGGCGCGGGTTAGGTTTGCCTCTACTCCTTTTTCGGATATATTCATTTGAGAAGCTATTTCGGAGTTCTTTAGGCCCAGTTCGCGGCTATACTTGAAAACAAGCTTGCATTTTTCGGGTAAATTTGCAACTACCCCGTCGATATATTCTTTTAGAAAAAGCGCGTCTAACTTTTCCTCATCCCAACTTAAATCGTTAAATTCAAGGTGCAGTTCCGCCAATCTGTTCCGCCTTTGTTCTTTCCGATAATATTTAAATACAGCAAATTTGATTTTAGTTGCTAAAAAACCGGGGACATTTACGACCTGAATATTTATTTTTTCCTTCCAGAGTGCCATGAATACTTCGTGGACAATATCTTCAGCGATAATTTTATCTTTTGTATGGTTCCAGGCAATTAGCAGGAGCTTTTCCCAATACCTGTTGTATAGCGCTGTAAAAGCGGCGTGATCGCCCCGCTGCAACAGCACCAGCAAGTCTTGATCGGAAGTTCCGTTATCAGGTTTCATGACTTAATTACCTCAAAGACCTCTTGAATTGGAGGATTCTTTAATGCGATTTTTAATTGGTTATTGCAATGTATGAATCGTAGATACGTTTGTTAAAAATTCATTTTTCAATAAGCGTAAATGCTTTTCATAAAAGCAGAACTAAGGTAAATTGAATATGCGGTCAAACTATCCTCTACTGTTTGGTCGGGTTGTTATCCAGCGCCTGTAGAACCCGGGATGGAAGTGGAATCTGAAAGAAAACAAACAATGCCTTAGTATAATTTGGCAATCGAACGCGAATTGACATTAGCCCGGCAAAAATCTACAGCAACCGGGTCTCGAAGTTTAAGAATTCTTTTGATTTGAATAGAAGAACCGGACTGATAATGCTACCATAATCGACAATATTGACATTTCGCAAGCAATTGTTACAGTCCTTTTAAATTGATAAATGATACAATCCCCAACAATCGATGTTAAACATACAAATGGAAACATGTACGACGAAAATGGGACTGTAGAATATTACAAGCCATCGCAAGACATGCACCCGGCATATGATACTTAGAAGTATCTGAGAAGTTAACGGGCCAACAGACGTATTTACGTGTCGTTGATATTTCGTTTCTGGCTCGTCAGAAGGGATACTAAAACGCGGGTTAGGGGGTATCAATGCAGAGTGGTTTTTTTTGCCCTTCGGTTAAAAGATTGGTAATTATTACCTGCGCTATGCCAATTTTGCACAAAAATAAAAAACAGGTAGTGATACGGAATACTCTCATATTTGGTATTAAGGTAGTTGATAGGCGCATAATAATGTGCATTGTTTGTTTGGTCTGGCAATGCCACGCCCGTTGTTTTCGAACCTAAGACGGCCCCCAAAACAATATCCTCTTCTGGTTAATAATAAGTGCTTAGCGGATTCCAACTGTATTAGATGTTTTGACATTTTAAATTTCGGCAGTATCATCCCTTTGAACCGGTATTTTTATAAAAAAGTCAAAGTAAGCATAGATCGTTCGTTTTAAATTTGATATCTACCTCGAATAATCCATGCTTACCAGCGGAAAGTAAATAGTTAGATATTTTTCGCTGTTCTTATCTGAATCGTTGTCACGAGCGCTGATTAATTAGCATTACTAAAAATCATTACTTTTCAGTCTTTTAACTTACTGCGGATTTTGTTGTAAATTGTCAAGTGTTACCTCGCGTTGGGGTATAGGCAATAATAACTTATTGGCGGTTACCTTATAAGAACCCGCAGGTATGGTTGAAAATTGGACTATTTGCCTGGCCCCATGGGCATTCATGATGTCAACTGCTTTGCCTGTTCGTAGAAGATCATACCAGCGATGATTTTCGAAGGCAAACTCAACCCTTCGTTCCTGGAATATCGCATCGCGAAAAGCAGCCTGGGTACTCACATCAAGTGCAGGATTAGCATTACCGGCAGTTTTATTCGGTAAATGAGCCCGGGTACGCACCTGGTTCAAGAGGCTGAATGCTTCGCCGCCGGCAGCAAATCCTTGCTCGTTCAAACATTCGGCGATCATCAACAACACATCAGGGTATCGCAGTATCGGAAAATCATCATTTGTGTTCCCTCTGTCTACAAATCCGTGATTGTATTTAATAACATAAGGTATTACTTTATGAGAGGTCGGATCTGTAAACGTCAATGACAGGGAAGCGTCTTTACGTATGTCACCTGTTTCATACGCATCAATCATGTCCTGTGTTGGTATATTGTAGCCATTTCTGCTCCCCAAGTTTGTCCCCGGATCACCGGTTACCGTGCTCCCTGATGTCCAGGGTGCAAACTGATAAAGAAAGTTACTGGACAGACCGTTTTGCGATCCCAGGTACTGGATCTCGAAAATAGATTCTGAGTTGTTCTTGTTTGCCGGGTCAAAAACGTTTTTATAGTCGCCAAGCATTGCATAACCCAAAGTAGTTACCTTCCGCAAAGCAACTAATGCTTCGGCATATTTTTTTTGGGTAAGATATGCCTTACCTAAAAGTGTAAGCGCGGTGCCTTGTGTTACGCGACCCAGATCATTTCCCGTATATTTTGCAGGCAGTTTTGTGGACGCATCAGTGAGATCGTCAATAATTTGTTTATACACGTCAGCTTCAGAAGCCCGGCCTTTCGAGCGCGCATCGGAAGGCGATTGTGTAGCGGTAATGCGCAAAGGCACCCCGCCGAATTGTCTCACCAGGTTAAAATAATGAAACGCACGCAATACTTTGACTTCGCCGGTGTATTGGTTCTTTGCAGCATCGGTCATGGTGATCTTGCCGATGTTATCCAGCACATCATTACAACGGGCAATCGCTGTATAACTTTCCTGCCAAAACTGCTGTATTGGCGGGGCAGTGGCGCTCGATAAAAACTCATCGACAAATTCGCGTTGCTCCAGCCCGCGGTCGGTCCCATTGTATTGGTAGGTAGTATTGTCCGAGCGCATTTCACCAAAAAGCCAGTAGCTGGTTAATCCCATTCCAATTAGTGAACTGTAAGCGCCGTTCACTGCTTGTTTGATATCAGTTTCAGTTTTAAAAAAGTTAGTTCCTACGATCGTAGCTTCTGGTGACTGATCCAGAAAGGACTTTTTGCAACCCGCCGAAATGCCGATGGCAAGGGTTGATAATAATATATATTTAATATTGATTTTCATTGTATATCTTTTTAAAGTTTATGGGCGACTAAAAAGTCAAATTTAGTCCAACAATCAGGGTGCGGGCCAGTGGATAATTGGTGAAATCCTCGCCCGGAGTAAGCGCGCTGGCTCCGGCGGTATTGGCCTCAGGGTTACCATTATATTTGGTAAAGGTTACCAGGTTTTGTCCGCTAACATACAACCGTGCCCCTTTGACCACCCTTGAATGTGCAAGCAGAGAAGAATTGAAATTATAACCCAACGTAACATTCTGTAGCCTCAGGAAACTAGCATCCTCAACCCAGGAGGAATTGACATCGCGGTAAATAACCCTGGAGCCGTTGGTCGTCGGCGTAACCCCGTCACCTGGGTCCTGCGGCGATCTCCACCGGTTCAGCACTTTTCGGTCCACGTTAAATACACCGTCGATGTTTAATAAATATTGATTAGCTGTTCTTAATTCATGTCCGCCCTGGGAGCCCACAAAAATCACGTTCATATCAAAACGCTTGTAGGTGAAGCTATTGGTAAAACCATAGGTAAAATTGGGTTGCGCATGCCCTATAACAGCAAAGTCTTTTACCGCTTCAATGATCCCATTGCCATCGACGTCTTTATATTTGATGGAACCAACTACCGATGTGGCGTGTTTGGGCGAGCTATTAAGGTCGTTCTGATCTTTGTAAATACCTTCAATCACATAGCCATAAAATTGGCCAATTGGTTTACCAACTTCTGTTTTATGCGTATAAGACCCCTCACCGCTTAAACCGCTGTAAATGGGATCATTATTGTCGTTTAATGCTAAGACCTTGTTGCGGTTAATCGATATGTTGAAATTTGTTTTCCATTTAAATTCACCCTCCAGGTTACGGGTAGTTATACCCAGTTCAACACCTCTGTTTCGTATTTTACCTGAATTGATAGTAGCATTAGAGTAACCGGAGGATTGTGGAATCTCACTGTTAAAAAGCATCCCTGTAGTTAAACGGTTGTAATAGTCGGCGGTTAGGTATATCCTGTCCCTAAAGATTCCTAAATCAACACCGCCATCGAATTCCTTTGAGTTTTCCCACGTCAGATCCGGGTTGTTTAATGAAGTGTTTACCCGTCCATTAGCTAAATTTCCGTTAAAAGAATAATTCGCTGTACCGACATTTGACGTATACGTATAATTGCCAATATTAAAATTACCTGCTTTCCCTAATGTTGCACGAAATTTCAGGTCGCTTAACCACGATACATTTTTAAGGAAATCTTCCTGGGATGCACGCCATCCCAAAGCGGCTGATGGAAAGGTCCCGTACCGTTTGTTCTGGCCAAACCGGGATGAACCGTCTGTGCGTACGGTGGCAGTAAGCAGGTACTTGTCTTTATAAGTATAATTTACTCTTGCCAGATACGATATCAGTGACCACTTCTGGACATCCTCGCCATAGCCTCTGATAATTGATGCCGCGTTGATGGTTTTAACCAGATCATCAGGATAATTATCAGCAAAAAGCGATATGGAGTTAGAACGTTCCTTTTGCGCCGTGTAACCCAGTACGGCGCTGATGCGATGATCTTTCCCAATTTGTTTATCGTAATTTACCAGCAACTCAGACAACCAGTTGAAGGTTGTGTTTTTATACGTATTTGAATTCGGAACTACAGGTGCGGGATTACTTTCGCCACCTACCGTCGACGGGTTAAAATTGAAAGAATTTTCGCTGGTGTAGTCAACATCATAGCTGTATTTTATTTTCAAGCCATCGATAACTTCCAACTCTGCATAAGCGCCGCCCAATCCCCGGAAATATTTGTCTTTTGTCCCGGCAAACTCCAGTGAATTAAGCGGATTTGGAGCGCCTATTCCTCCAGGCGAGTTGATATACGAGGTGCGGTTTCCGTTAGCATCGGTGACCGGTACGATTGGACTAAGCCATAGCGCCCGCGTTAAAATATCGCGACCGCCAGAGTCAAAGCCGTTCCGGTCCTGGACGCTGTTTGTTGGTGCCAGATTGAGACCTACTTTTAATCTTTTACTAATTTTAGTTTCGATATTTGAACGGATGGCATATCGTTGAAAATTGGTATACCTGACCACGCCCTCCTGGTTAATCCGGTTAACAGAAAAGTTATAGTGTGTATTTTCTGATCCGCCACTTACCCCTAAATCAATGTTATTTTGAAGAGAGGTCCTTAATATTTCATTATACCAGTTCGTCCCTGCGCCATACTGAGCTGGGTTACGGAACGGCTCAGGAATAGCTGCATCTGTAACCTGCACCCCTCTAAAGGCAAAATCGTCCGTGATAATATCTTTTCGAAATTGTGCATATTCGGTACCGTTTAGCATTCGCGGCCGCCCTTTTTGAGGAACGGTTTGTGTACCTACATAAGAGTTAAGTGTTATTACCGGAGCCCCGGTTTTCCCTTTTTTGGTTGTAATTACAATAACGCCATTTGAACCTCTTGATCCGTATATGGCTGTTGAAGACGCATCTTTTAATACAGTCACCGATTCAATGTCATCAGGATTGATTACATTTAGAGGATTATAAATTGGCCCCGCTGAGTTTGATATGGGATAGCCATCAACAACGAATAATGGATTGTCACCCGCACCGATCGACCCCGATCCCCTGATCTTAATGGTTGAACCGCCACCTGGTAATCCGGTTGTCGTGCTTATCTGCACGCCAGGAATTTGACCAACCAGCTTTTGATCAACTGACAGCACCGGCAAATCCTTAATTTGAGCATTTGACAAAGTTGCTACAGCTCCTGTAAGGTCCTTTTTTTGTTGCCTGCCATATCCAATAACTACAACCTCATTCAGGGAGCCGCTTTTGGGGCTCAGTTTTACGTTGACAACAGCATTGTCAGTCAAAGGTATTTCTTTGTTTTCATAGCCGACAAACGAAAAAACCAGGGTGCTGTTTTTGGATGCAACAATTGAAAACGTGCCGTCAGCAGCAGTAGCTACGCCTTGATTGCCGTCTTTAACACGCACGGATACACCTGGCAGCGGATTGCCGTCATCAGCGCCCGTCACCTTTCCAGTTACCTTAATATCCTGCGCCGTCGCTACAGTGCTGCACAATATCAGCCATAGGAATAAGTGAAACCTTTTAACAAGGAATTTCAATAGTAAAAAATTTTTACTCATAATGATTTTATTAAATTGGTTATAAATTGGTTTTCACAAGCTGTAGTGACAGCTATTGGTAATTAGCTCCTAATTTCAATAGAATAGAAATATATCACATCCTGCTTTATACTGATGACTATCCTGCACCGTCATGGTATAATCGATTTAAATAGTTAATAGTCAGTTTCTTGTTTTATTAAAAATTCTATTAATAAATTAAAGGGCACAGCGGGTCGAAACCGAACTAATCCTTCGCAGGCGGGTTTAGAAATATATAATGTCTCACTCTGACGATAACTCTTTAGGAGCGATAGGGGGCAGCATCGTGTAACGATGTGTAGGCTAATCGATGTTCGGTCGCGCCTATGTTATAGCCGGCAGAGTTCAAGAAAGAATGAATAGTAAAATACGAAAGAGACTATCGAATTTGTTGGACAAATCCTTCCATTTGGGCGCCGTAGAACTGGCTGAACATTTTAAAATGTGCACGAAAATCCGAAATAGATGTTAAGACATAACTGTTTGCAACTAACCTGCCTTTACTCGTATGCCTGTTTTTTTTTAATGTCCACCTTATATTGTATCCGTTTCCGTTAATTACAATGAGGCTCTTTTATTATAGTAAAATGGAATTTCAACGTGCCGTTTGCTATTGTCAAGAATTAGGTTTGCAGCGACTGTGCCCATGTAAGAAAAATCGGTTGAGATGGTTGTTATACCATTAAGTATTAGCTTTTTCAGTGGCGTTTCATTATACGATATAATACCTACCTGTCTACCTATTACTAGCTGCTTTGATAATATTCGTTCAATTAATGCCACTAGATCATCCTCCATTAGATTGATAAATACCTCGCCTTCATTAATCGGCTCAAGCAAAATATCGCTAACCACCTTATGAGCAAATGCATATTGCTGGCAGAATTGGATAAATCCATTCACAATTTCCATGGGGTAATAACTGTTCCCCGGAAATATGATCTTGATAGTATGGTATTTACTTAACTGTTCTCTCGCGGAAACTAATGCCCCATAAATATCTTTTTCAAAATTTTCGTAAGCAGCAGCATATCTTCCATCTATACCCGCTAATTTTTTATCAAGCAGTAACAGCTTTTCTTTGGGAATATTGTTTATCTCATCTTTCGCGAATTCCTCGCCATCAATAAAATGTGGTATAATCACAAAATGCGAATAAGAATCAATTTTGTTGGCCAAGAACTTCTTAAAAAGCTTAACGTCACTATTATAAATATAAAAATCAACAGTCACATCATCGCCCAGGGCGTGGATAAACGAATCATAGATGATTTTTTTATGTGCACTTAATTTATTGAACATTAAAAATATACGAAGGTCCTCTTGAAGATCTGTATGCGCAATAAAATATCCCTTATTAGGCACAGAATTAAGTATACCAATCTTTTTTAAGTGCTTGTAACCTTTTTCAATAGTATCTCTGGATATTTCAAGTTTATAACTTAATTCATTGATAGAAGGCAACATATCATCCTTTTGTAACTTTCCTTTTTTAATAGCTTTAACAATGGCGCTAGAAAGTTGAAGATATTTGGGCGTTGCGGAATAAATATCAATATGAATAAAATCAAAAATGGAGATTGGTTTCATGTTAAAATAACTAAATAAGACTCCTCCGTTGGTTTTACCACTGAATAACTATATTTTTCGAGGAAGCACTAACCTTTGCACTTTTGTCATATAAATTGGCAACCTTGTTTTTCAGGGGTGGAATCAAATCCTCACCAGCGTGAAGGTGCGTGCAGACGCTCAAAGTATAAAATCTTATTTCAGGAAAGCCTCTAATAATATTTGAATGAACAAGGGCCTCGCTTTTTTTATCCATCATAACAAATAATTGCGAATCGAAATGGTTAAAAGCCACCAATGGCATCATAGCAAACTTTTGAAAAGATACCACTGTAAATTTCAATTTTTTACAATCAATGGTTTGTCGCATTAGCGTTAAAATCCTTACAAAAGAAATTTAAAGATAATTAGATAACAGCTAAGTCAAAGAGTTGTAGATTGAGCGAAATAATATTTTTTAAACCGGTAAAAGATATTTTCCCCTGAAGAGTTTTGATGTTATTATAACTATGGATCGATTTTCACAGGCCCCCAACAAAGATTTTTCACCTGGTTAATCTTACGCACATACGAGCGGGGCTAGACCCGGTCTATGAACTTAACTATACGTTGCCTTTCCCGGGTTACAGAGAGCTGGGCAATGTCGGGCCTTGAGTAATGCCCCGATGGATCAAAGTTCTGACGTTCTTCCATAACGCGCATTTGGTCAATCGTTGCCACGATCAGCCTTTCTTCGTTATCAAGCGGAGCGACAATCCACTTCCCGTCAGGGCCGGCAACGCAGGATCCGCCGCTACCAAGCCATTGTTCGCTATTCTCCATGATCAGTGCCGATGATGGTAATTCGCTACTAATGTCCTGCTTTCTTAAAATCCCCGAAACGGACACTACAAAAGACCGCGACTCCTGGGCAATAAACCGGGTGATATTCTCTGTATTGCGGGTACTTCCGGGCCAGAGGGCGACATGCAGGTCCTCGCCCTGTGCATAAAGGGAAGAACGGATAAGCGGCATCCAGTTCTCCCAGCAGTTTAAAGCCCCAACGGTAAACGCGCCCAGTTTACTCACCTGCAAACCGTGCCCGTCGCCAATGGCCCAAACCAGCCGCTCTTCATAAGTTGGCATCACCTTGCGGTGAATGTACCGGATCGTTCCATCCGCATCAATATTGGCCAGAGAGCAGTATAAACTATGCCCACCCCTGTCTTCTGCCCGCTCGATAAATCCAAGGATGATAGCGATCTTTTTTTCTTTTGCCCGGCTGCAAAAATCGTCAAGGTCACCCGAACTTAAGGACACCGCCTGGCGGGAATAGTAGGCATAAAGTTCCTTTTGGACCGGTGAATTAAACAAGGCACCATTTGTTAGTTCTACCCAAAACGGGTAGCCAGGTAAAAGGGCTTCTCCAAAGACGACCAGGCGACAGCCCTCATTTGCGGCATCGGAGATATATGCTAACATCTTTTTGGTCGTTTCTTCCCGGTTAAGCCATACTGGGGCGATCTGGGCGATACCAATTGTTAAAGTAGATTCCATCATTGATTTCTTATTTGACCTGCCTAAGTTAAGAAACAAGCGGCTTATCATGGAATACCTGGAAAATACATCAATAAGATGGCCGTAAACTGCCGGACGGAATTTCCCGGCCCCTTTATGGGCTGTCGCGGAAGCCTAATCCGCAAATAACAAAAATATTGTAAGGAATCTTGTACCCCTGCGACTAAACAGCAAACCGATAAAGGTTTGCTATCAACAAAAGAGTCCACATGAAAAAGACCGCTTTAGGATTATTCGTTTTATTTGCCGCCGTTGGCTTATGCTTCTACCTGGTTTCCTGTAAAACCAGTTATAAACCGATATTAAATTCACAGGAAGGGATAAATTTTAAAGTTACGACACTGGCTGAAGCCAAAGAGGCTGCGAAATCACAAAATAAACCTTTGTTCGTTTTTGCACATGCCTCCTGGTGCCCGACCTGTAAAAAAATGGAACAGGAGGTCCTTGTCAGCAAAGAATTAGGTGCCGCCTATAACCAGCAATTCGTTAATGTCGCCATTGATATTGACAGTCCGGCGGGAAAAGAATTGCAAAAAACTTATCCTATCCGGGCTACACCGACCTTGTTTTTCTTTAAAGCGGACGGCAGTTTGGCTAAAAAAACTGAAGGGTTCACCGATGCGGAAGACCTCCGGGCCGATGCACACCAGCTAACCCATTAGCACCCTTCCTGAAAAGGTCAACATACATTTGTCAACTTCGAAGATGTTTTATTCATGAAAGATATACTGTTGGTTGAAGACGACCCGGAGATCGCCCAATTGCTGCAACTGCACTATAAAGAACCTAATTACCGGTTAACCCATACTTATAACGGCAAAGACGGGTTGGAAATGGCGTTGGCCGGTAATTTTGATCTGATCATACTTGACCTTACTTTGCCGGACATGGATGGCATGGAGGTTTGCAAAGGCATCCGTGAACATAGGGTGCCGGGAGCGATCCTGATGCTGACTTCCAAGTCCGAAGAGATCGATAAAGTGCTCGCCCTCGAACTGGGTGCAGATGATTATGTCACCAAGCCTTTCGGGATCAGGGAACTGATGGCCCGGTCCAAGGCCTTGATCAGGCGTTCCGAACAACTACCCCAACAAACTCAGGAGCAGGTAAAAGAGATCATCGTCAAGGACCTGGTTATTGACCGGAACCTCCGTAAAGCTTCCCTAAAAGGAACCCGGCTGGAATTGACCCCAAAAGAATTTGACCTTTTAATGCTGCTTGCCTCGAATCCCGGCAAAGCCTTTACGCGCCAGGCGTTGCTGGAACAGGTTTGGGGTTATACCTTTTCGGGTTATGAGCACACGGTCACTGCGCATGTCAACCGGCTACGGATAAAAATCGAGGCTGACCTGGATCAACCGGAATATATATTAACCAGCTGGGGAATCGGCTACAGATTTATCGGATGAAAAGAAGGTCTACAGGTATATTCTCACGTATAGGGGTCTTTGTGTTCCTCGTCATTACCACGTTGGGTGTATTATTCGTGGTGGTTACTTACACAGCTACCATGAATTATTACCAGGCCAGCACTCAACTGCTCAATAAAGATGTCGCGTCAAACATAGCGAGGTTATCTGCACCCTTTTCCAGTGATGGGATTGATCATAAGAAAGCCGATTCGGTCTTTAACAACACTATGATCATCAGCCCGAATACGGAAGTCTATTTTTTAGACACCCTTGGAAATGTAAAATATTATTATGCACCGGACTCGCTCATCAAACAACGGAAAGTGCCGGTCGCTCAAATCGAAACCTATTTAAGTGACCACATTCACCTGATCAAAAATACCGATCCGAGGGATCCGGAAAACCCCAAAATATTTTCAGCGGCCGCAGTAAATTTCCAGGATCAAAAGATTGGTTATATCTATGTTATTCTGGCCGGCATGGAATATCGAAGCGTTGCCGAATTTGTATTTAAATCGCAGATCGGAGGATGGGCAACCAAGGTATTTTTCATCATAATCCTGGCCACAGTCATTTTCAGCTTACTTTATACCTCCCGCCTGCAAAAAAGATTTAACCATGTGATTTATATTTTAGATCAGTTCAAGGAAGGCAACCTCAATGTCCGGTTTAATATTGAACTCAAGGACGAGTTCTTTCCCATTGCCGATGCGTTTAATAAAATGGTGGCGATGCTCGATGACAATTTCACCCGGTTGAAGGTTCTGGAAAGTGAACGTAAGAACTTCCTCGCGAATATTTCACATGACCTGCGTACACCGCTGGCAGTGGCCAGAGGCTATACGGAAACGTTACTGATCGAAACTACTGCCAGCCGCGCTGAACAGGAAAGCCATCTGGAAATGATCCAGAACAAGATCATGCAGGTCGAAAAGCTGGTACTGCAGCTTTTTGAACTTTCCAAAATGGAATCGGTGAACTTTACCCCGAAAAGAGAGCCTTTTGTGTTTTCAGAAATTCTGCAGGAGGTCCTTAAAGGTGCGGAATTCCAGGCCAGGAAAAAAAACATCACCATTCTGTGCAAAAATTGTCAGGATAGCAGCCTGGTCGATGCCGACATCAGTATGATGGAAAGGGTCATGCAGAACTTGCTCGAAAATGCCGTAAAATACACTGCCGAAAATGGACATATCAGGGTAGCCTTATCGCGGGCATCCGATAAACTGACCGTCCTGTTGGAGAATAGCGGAAAATCAATCAACGGCGAGTTATTGGACTGGATCAACAACAGCATGGCAGACACAGCTATCCACAGGCCAAAGCAGGCAGGACTCGGACTGGCATTAGTGAAGCGTATTATGTATTTACACGGGTTTGAATTTGTTGCGGCCATCGCTGACGATAGTTATAACCGCTTTACTATCAGTATGAATAGTTATAAAACCCCCATCCAAAAGGTACTATAAACGGAGGATATGTTATACTTCTGTGATAACTTGTAGGGGGTGAATGAGCGAATTTTGGAGACATAAAGTTTTCCAAAAAGCTCATGAAAAATCACATAAAGAATCACTTAAAAAAACTGCCATATTTATTATTGGTATTGTTTTGCCTGCTGACTGTAAAGGTTCAGGCAGCAAGCCTTAAGCAAAAAGCCGACAGTGTCAGCACTGCTGATGTTCAGTTTAAACCGCTGACGGCGGACACTATCTCTATATCTGCAAATCCTGCTGTACAGACAACTAACCAAAACCATTCAGCGTCAAAAATTGCCGGTGTAACCAACCCGGTAAAAAAACCGCTCAGCTTATGGACCATATTCATTGCCGGTTTTATCGGCGGTTTAGCGGCTTTATTGCTGCCTTGTATATTCCCGATGCTCCCGCTTACCGTAGGTTTTTTCACTAAACGGCACAGCAACCCTAAAAAGGGAATTTGGGACGCGGCCGTATATGGCTTATCTATCATCCTGATCTATGTAGGCCTGGGCATGCTGATCACTGTGATCTTCGGTGCCGATGCGTTAAACGCCCTGTCCACAAATGGTATTTTCAACTTTGTTTTCTTCCTGTTGCTGGTGGCGTTTGCTGCTTCCTTCTTCGGCGCATTTGAGATCACATTGCCTAATAAATGGGCAAACAAAGCGGAAGAAAATACGGAAAAGAAGGGATTTGCCGGCATATTCTTCATGGCAGCCGCGCTTGCTTTGGTTTCTTTTAGCTGCACGGGGCCGATCATCGGCACACTATTAGTGCAGGCAGCAACCTCAGGGGCCCGGCTGGGCCCGGCAGTGGGCATGCTCGGATTTTCCGTCGCCCTGGCATTTCCATTTGTATTGTTCGCATTATTCCCTTCCTGGTTGAACAACCTGCCTAAATCAGGCGGCTGGTTAAACAGTGTCAAAGTGTTCCTTGGCTTTCTGGAACTGGCGCTTTCTCTAAAGTTTCTAAGCAACGTGGACTTAACTTACCACTGGCATTTATTTGACCGGGAAGTTTTCCTGGTACTCTGGATAGTGATCGCCGCTTTAACAGGATTCTATCTGTTGGGCAAGCTAAAATTCGGACATGACTCGGAGGTGGCTTACATCTCGGTGCCACGATTATTCCTGGCTATTATCGTGCTTTCTTTTTCGA
The DNA here is from genome assembly GCF_056401935.1 of Mucilaginibacter sp. P4_D1. Taxonomy (NCBI): domain Bacteria; kingdom Pseudomonadati; phylum Bacteroidota; class Sphingobacteriia; order Sphingobacteriales; family Sphingobacteriaceae; genus Mucilaginibacter; species Mucilaginibacter sp. P4_D1. The sequence goes on along the minus strand of NZ_JBFUIJ010000030.1, from coordinate 35,536 downwards.
TCTATATGGTACCTGGCTTATGGGGTGCGCCATTGAAATCAATCGCGGCATTCCTGCCACCGCAGGCCAGCCAGGATTTTGACTTATATACACCAACCTTATCGGGCGGGAGTGCCAATGCCTTAAGCGCTATATCGCCTGGCGACGCTCCACACAAGTATGCCAGCCTATTTGACAAACCTTTAAATCTGAATCCATTTTTCGACTACAAGGAAGGTGTTGCCTACGCGCAAAAAGTGCACAAACCGGTTATCATTGATTTTACCGGGCATGCCTGCGTGAATTGCCGTAAAATGGAAGCAACCGTTTGGCCCGACAAAAAGGTGCTGCCATTATTGAAAGACAGCTACGTGCTGATCCAGCTTTATGTCGATGATAAAACGGAACTGCCGGCAAACGAAGAGTATGTCAGCAGCTTCAGCCACCGGAAAATCACCAATATAGGCGCATTGAACAGCGACATCCAGGCAACCCGTTTCAATACCAATTCACAGCCTTATTATGTATTACTGAACCCGGTAACAGAAACACCATTGGTAACACCTGAAGGCGCAGATTATGACCCGACAGCCTATTATACCTACCTGCAATCAGGCCTTGATCTATTCAAATAAATAAGTAAAACGATGAAAAATATAATCATGCTATCCGGTCTGTTGGCCTTAAGTGTGTCCCTGTTTTCCTGCAAGGATAACACCACATTTACCATCTCCGGAACTATTAAAAATCCGGCAAAACTCAAAACAGTCTACTTACTGGGAGCCGACAGTTCGGCGCAGTTTAGAACAATTGACTCTGCTGCCATAAATGCTGATGGCGGCTATAAATTCAGGCACGCTTCAGCCTTTGTCAATTTATATAAGCTAAAAGCTGACACCACGCAGTTTGACCTGGTGGCGCAAAACGGCGATGCCATTGAATTAAACGCCGACCTGGCCGATAATCATCATTCATACACGGTTGCCGGTTCTGAAACATCTGAAAAGATCAAGGCGTTTGATAATTTCAGCCAGGCTTTTACAAATAAGAATAACAAGGTAATAGCCGAGTTCAATGCTAAATCCCAGCAGGCAGGGCGGCAACCTGATTCCTTACTGAAAATTTATATGCCGCTATTCCAAAAGAACCTGGCTGTTTACAGCGCTGCTGTTTTACAATTTATTGATGACAATAAGTTTTCGCTTGCGGCATTTTATGCATCTACCGCACTCGATGCCGTGAAGTATGAGTCCCAACTGATCGCTTTTGCGGATGATATCAGGATAAATAAGGATCTGAATAAAAATCCCGCCGTCCGGAATTTTATAGCGGCCATGGACAGAATCAAACCATTGTCAATTGGCCACAAGGCACCGGATTTTACGATCAGCGGCCTGGATGGCAAGACAGTAAAGCTTTCGGATTATAAAGGAAAATACGTTATGGTCGATTTCTGGGCTTCCTGGTGCGTACCCTGCCGGCAGGAAAACCCCAATGTGTTGAAGCAGTATGACACATTTCATTCAAAAGGGTTCAATGTACTTGGCGTATCGCTGGATAAAGACAAGGCAGCATGGCAAAAAGCGGTGCGTGAAGACAAACTCGCATGGACACAAACTTCCGACCTGCAAAGCTTCCAGGGTAAGGCGGAACAGCTCTATCATATCGAGGCCATTCCCTCCAACTTTATTATCGACCCGCAGGGAAATATTGCTGCTAAAAATATCAGGGGAGCTGATTTGGAATCATTCCTGAGCAAAACCATCCATTAATTATAAACAAAATCAAAAAAAAGATGAAAAAGATCATTTGCTATATCCTGTTAACCGTGACAAGTGCATGCGCTGCTTTTGCCCTGTCGCCAAAAGAAAAAGTCCGGCCTGGTTTAAAACCGACACATTTAGACACTGCCACTCTCGCCACCGGTTGTTTCTGGTGCACCGAAGCTAAGTTTAAAGAACTTCGCGGCGTGATAAAAGTAACCTCAGGTTTCGCCGGAGGTCACACCGTTAACCCAACTTATGAACAGGTATGTACCGGCACTACAGGTCACGCCGAAGCTTGTAACATCGTATTCGATCCCAAACAGATCAGTTATGATGAGTTGCTGGAAGTGTTTTTTACCGATCATGACCCTACGCAATTGAACAGGCAGGGTAATGATATAGGCACGCAATACCGTTCCGCCATTTTCTACCACAATGCCGTTCAAAAACAAAAGGCGGAGTATTATATCAAAAAGATCAACGAGCAAAAAGCTTACCCCAAGCCGGTGGTAACGCAGGTCGCGCCCTTTACCGTTTTCTACAAAGCAGAAGGATACCACCAGAACTATTTCAGCAGGAACGGTGATGTGCCTTACTGCAAACTCGTCGTTCAGCCGGAACTCGATAAGTTCAGGAAAGCATTTGCCAACAAATTAAAAACCTCCAATAAATAAGACCATGAAATCCATCCTCATTTTGTCAGCATTGATGCTGATCACAATAGCCGGCGCATTTGCGCAACACCTGAAGTCTGCTAACGGACATGCGAACAATCCCTATTACTCCAACACGGATACTAAAAAACTCAATGTGTCGGATGCGGAATGGAAGAAGATACTGTCGCCGGATTTATACGCCACCGCCAGGGAACAGGCGACCGAAAGACCTTTTACCGGAAAATACTGGAATGCGGACGCCAAAGGAACCTACTATTGTGCCGTTTGCGGTAACGAACTTTTTAAATCAGACGCTAAGTTTTCCAGTACCTGCGGGTGGCCAAGCTTTTTTGCCCCTACCCGGAAAAACAGCGTGATCTACCGCGGGGACCAGTCGCACGGCATGGAACGTACGGAGGTGACCTGTGCCCGTTGCAGTTCTCATTTAGGGCATATTTTCGACGATGGACCGGCGCCAACCTACAAACGCTTCTGCATGAATTCTGTCTCGCTGGATTTTCAGCCCGACCGTTTAGCCAATAAATAATCATTTATCAAATTGATTTATCAAATAAAGAAATGAAAAAGATAGTATTTATCATCGCGATGGTCCTGGTTGGGACAAGCGCTTTTAGCCAGATCGAAAAGCCCGTAAAATGGTCTTTCGCCATTAAAAAGGAAAGCAAAGATGAAGCTGTCGTCTTCTTAAAGGCGGACATACAAAGCAGCTGGCACATCTATTCCCTGGATCAAAAAGATGGCGGCCCGATTAAAACGGCCTTCACTTTTTCGCCGTCCGCCGATTATTCGCTGCTAGGAAAAGCAACCCAGCCGGCTCCCCATACCAAATTTGAAAGCGCATTTAATATGAATGTCTCCTATTTCGAGAGTTCGGTGATCTTTCAGCAGAAGATCAAACTGAAATCAGGCAAAGGTACGCTGCATGGCAAACTCGAATACATGACCTGTAACAATCAGAAATGCCTGCCGCCCGAAGACCTTGATTTTTCTATAAACCTTTAATCTTAATGAAGATGTTACCAGCAACAGAACACGTGAAATGCCTGATCATCGGTTCAGGCCCGGCAGGTTATACGGCCGCCATATATGCCGCACGCGCAGACTTAAAACCGGTACTCTACACCGGCATCGTAGCTGGCGGGCAGCTTACCCAAACTACCGAAGTGGAGAATTATCCGGGTTACCCTGATGGGATTCAGGGTCCTGAAATGATGGAAAACTTCCGTAAACAGGCCGAACGCTTAGGGACTGATATCCGTTATGGTTACATCACTTCGGTAGACTTTTCAAGTTTGCCGCATAAAGCGGTGGTCGATGAAAGCAAGGTGATTACGGCAGATGCGGTGATTATTTCCACTGGCGCGTCCGCTAAATGGCTTGGCTTGGAATCAGAACAAAAATATAACGGCTTTGGCGTTTCTGCCTGCGCTGTTTGCGACGGCTTTTTCTTTAAAGGACAGGATGTGGCCATTGTTGGTGCGGGAGACACAGCTGCTGAAGAAGCAACTTACCTGGCAAAGCTTTGCCGGAAGGTCTATATGCTGGTTAGGCGGGATGAGTTCCGTGCATCGAGGGCGATGGTTAACCGGGTATTAAACACACCGAATATTGAATTGATCTATGATACGGAAACGCAGGAGATCCTGGGCGATGGGCTGAATGTGACCGGTGTAAAAGTGCTGAATAATAAAACTCTGGAAGAAAGAATCCTGGACATCACCGGCTTTTTTGTGGCCATCGGCCATCATCCCAATACAGATATTTTCAGGGGCTGGATACATATGGATGAAGTCGGCTACATCAAAACCACACCGGGTACTGCCACCACCAATATTGAAGGGGTGTTTTGCTGCGGTGACGCCCAAGATCATAGCTACCGGCAGGCGGTAACCGCGGCCGGCAGCGGCTGCATGGCTGCCATCGATGCGGAACGGTACCTGGCTGCGAAGGAGCATATGGTGACCGCCTGAATCTAATAAATAACATAATTTATAAACCTGAAAACGTAAAATACTCATGAGCGAACAAACCACCGATCCCCATAATTGGGTAGATATCCACGCCGATTATTTGTATGCTTATGCTATAACCCGTATTGCGGATGAAGAACAGGCACGCGATCTGGTACAGGACACTTTTTTAGCGGCGCTTGAACGAATTGATAAATTTGAAGGAAGGAGCACAGAAAGGACCTGGCTGACTGCTATATTGAAGAATAAGATCGTTGACCTCTATCGTAAACAATCCAGGTCGGGTATAGTTAAAAGCATAGCAACAACTGATGAAGAGACTGAGTTTTTTGATCCCGAGCTGAATAACTGGAAAAAAGAACATTGGCCGCAGCCGTTTAGTATCGAAGAACAGGATCCGCTGCATAATAAGGAATTGAACCGTATCCTGCAGCTATGCATGAAGAAGCTGCCGCCCTTATGGCTATCTGTCTTTACCATGAAACATATGGATGATGAAACAAAAGAATCGATATGCTCGCAGTTAAAAGTTTCAGATTCAAATTTTTGGGTAATCATTCATCGTTCAAAAGTTAACCTTAGGTCCTGTCTCCAAAAATTCTGGATTTAATTAAACGGTGATGGCGTTGCCGAGTTAATTAAATTTAACGTTTTGAGAGAACGTGTATTTAACATCAAAGGCCAAATGGTTTTTGTAAGGCTATGCCTCTTTTATCGACTAATGAACCGGAGCGGATAAGGGCGTACTTCAATCAAAAATAAAATATATGCATCGAACTTTTAAAACATAAAAAGCATGAATTTTAAAGAAAAAAAGATTCTGATCACCGGCGGTTCAAGCGGAATCGGAAAGGCAATTATTTCAGAATTAACCGCATTGTTCCTGGCGTCAGCAGATTCGAGCTTTATTACAGGCAGCGAAATATGCGTCGATGGTGGCATGGGCCAGATATAATCCACCTGGTTGCCGAACCATCAGGTTAATAACACGAAAATTTCTAAAAATAAATTGTAAGGATTTTAGTCGGGCTACGACCAATCAAGAAAAACTTAAATAAAAACCAAAAAAATGAAAACTCTAAAATTAAAATCAGTAGTAACCGGCCTTATGGCTACCGCAATGATGGTTTGCTTAACGATCACCACACAAGCAAAACCAGTTCATGGATTACAGACCGATACCGGCAAAATGGCTAAGATGGACAAGATGAAAATGGATAAAATGTCGAAAGATAAAATGTCCAAAGACAAAATGGACAAGATGAGCAAAGATAAAATGTCTAAAGACAAGATGTCTGGCGACAAGATGAGTAAGGATAAAATGTCAAAGGATAAAATGGCCAAAGACAAGATGGGTAAAGACAAGATGAGCAAGGATAAAATGTCTAAGGACAAAATGGCCAAAAAAGATACTACAGGTAAAATGTAAGGTGGGGTGTTGTGTTAGGTTGCAAAAGGGGCATTATTTGCCCTTTTTGTTTTTTTATCAATGTGGAACATCGGATAGCAAAGCATATCCCGAACCAAACCGGTCCGGGATTTTTTCGCCTTGTCTAGCCCAACTATTATTTACAGGCTTGCCAGTTCAAGACCACCGGCAAACCTGTTAGGATTTTATTTGACAACTGTAGCTTCGATTTCTACTTTCGTGGTCTCGTAAAGACTTTTCACGCCCACCACAGTGATCGCCTGCTTCACCCCGTATTTGGCTATCCAGTCATGCAGCATATTAAAGTGCAACCCGAGTTCTTCCATGGAAGTGGTATAGACGTTTAATTTAACGATGCCGCGTGGTTCATAACCTGCCTCACTAATAACCTTTTCCAGGTTTTTCAGCGTCAGGGTAAGCTGCGATTCCATGTCTTCGTTGCTTGATACGCCTTCTCCATTTATCGCAGTCTGACCAGAAATATACAATGTGCTTTCTGCGTGTTTTATTTCAACGGCCTGCACATAGCTGTGCTTATCCTGCCATTGCCAGGGATTGATAATTCTCTTTTCCATCTTAGTTGTTTTTTGCGTTTGTGCCCATACAGGGGCGGTCATGATTGAAAGGATTGCTAAAATTTTTGTTGTTTTTATTACGAACATCGCTTTGATCTTTCTTTCAAAATTAACGATGAGCATCGATAATAGCTCTTGACCTGCCTCACGATTTTGATGTGATCCAGGTCACACTAATTCTATAAACGGCTTAAAGTTTCGCGCGAAACGCCCAGGTAGGCAGCGATGAGGCTTTTGGGTACGCGTTGGATAAGGGAAGGGTATTGTTTGAGCAATTGTTCGTAACGCTCCTTGACATTAGAGGTAAGTGAAGAGATGATCCGCCTTTGAGCACTGAGGTAACCAAATTTTGCTTTTTCCAGAAAAAATCGTTCCATTTTCTGTAACCCGTCACAAAGCTTTTTGGAATCTTCTAAGGAAAGGCAAAGAACTTCCGTATCTTCCAGGCACTCCAGCGACATCGTTGCGTTGGTCTTCATGTTAAAGGCATAGTAATCACTTTCCCACCAGTCTTCCATCGCAAACGAAATGATGTGCTGCTTTTCGGTATCATCTGTAAAGACCAGTTTCAAAAGGCCTTTCAATACGAAGTAATTGTACGGTACCGGGTCACCCTGCTGAATCAGGAACTGGTGCTTTTTATACTTCCTGCCCTTAAAATGGGAAATAACGAACGCATATTCTTCGTCGGTGAGCGGTACAATCTTTTGAATATGTTCCCTTAAATGTACAGCCATTGCATCGATGATTAGACTACATCAAAGTTAAGCAATTCGGCACAAGATTACGAGACGCGCGCCATTCAGGTGGATCAGGATCATGTAAAGGGCCGTTTGTGGTAGACTAACAAACCTTGGCAGAAGGGTTGAAAAACAATGAGAACACACAGGAAGGTAAACATTTCGTAAATTCGGAATGTTTACCTTTTACTAATGAGTCGTCACTTCAGGTTTGTCAAATTGCTTTATGTTTTCACCGAGGTCAAAAACTTTTGTTTTATCACCAAAAGCATTATTAATAATACTGCTGCCAGCTGCGCTGCGATAACCACCCGCACAATGTACAACTATGGGTTTATTCAACGGTATTTCTGTAACTCTTTCCCGTAACTCAGGGAGCGGTATATTGATGGCATGATCAAATATCGGTTGTTCCTTTACTTCTCCTTTATTCCTGATGTCAACGATCGTATATTCCGTTTGATTTGCTGAAAACCTGCGTATGTCTATGGTATCCATTATTGCGGTCCCTGCCTGAAAAACAAAGGCCAGCTCAATAAAAGGCTCATAACCAATTTTTGCACAGCGCAAAATAAGGCTTCCGAGAATTTCCTCATTTTCTGCAACCAGGTAGAAAACTTCCTCCGGTGCAACAATGCTCCCCAGCCAGGTTTCAAACTTACCGCCATTTTGCAGGTTAATCGATCCAGGGAGATGCGCTTTTTTAAATTCATTTTCAGCCCGCGTGTCAATGATATTGATACTGCTGTTTAATGTATTAGTCAGGCCAACAGGAACATTTGCAATGGCTTGCGACAGGTTAGTTGCGCCGTGCTTATTGAGTTCTACATCAAACGGAAAATACTTTGGCACGAATGGCTGATCCTCCAAAAGCGTAGCAATAAACTCGGCTTTAGTCATGTTTTGCAAGGACCAGTTACTTGATTTTTCATCGCCGATAGTACTGCTATTGGCTTCACTTAATGCCTTTCCGCAAAGGGTGCCTGCCCCATGGGCCGGGTAAACAACGACGTCATTGTTCAACACGATCAATTTATCCCGGAGCGAGTGGTACATTTCCCCCGCTAATTCCTCACGCCTGGCGGTTAGCTTACCTGCACTTTCACGCAGGTCAGGCCTGCCGCAATCGCCTATAAATAGGGTATCGCCTGTAAAAACCGCTTTATCCTTACCATCCTGCTTTAATACGATAGAAATACTATCGGGAGAATGCCCTGGCGTGTTTATCGCTTTTAACGTGATTCTGCCGAAATGGATCAGATCCCCGTCGTCAAAAGCTTGATGCGGATAAACCGCGCCAACTAATACAGAACAGTAAATGGTCGCTCCTGTTATTTGATGTAATGCTAAGTGCCCGCTTACAAAATCGGCATGCGGGTGCGTTTCAATTACGCCTATGATCTTTGCTTCGTTTTTTTTCGCATAAGCGAGATATTGACTGATATCGCGTGAAGGATCTATTAAAACTACCTGGCGGTCACTTTCACTCAAAATGGCGTAGGAATAGTGCGATAGTTCTTTATCTTCAAATTGTTCGATTTTCATATTATCTGTTTAATTAGTGAGGTAATTTATTTCTTATTAAACCATATGTCCAGGTTCCTGCAACCGCGCTCAGCAACGTAACAATAGTTACCAAAAAACCACTGCCGATCTGTGCATAAACCGGCCCCGGGCAAGCGCCCGTAATCGCCCAGCCTAAACCAAATATCAAACCGCCGTAAACGTTACCCCAATGAAATGTTTTGTCGGGAATAACAATTTGCTCTCCGTGAATAGTCTTTAACCGGAACCGTTTCAGGAGCTGGATGGAAATTATACCAACTACAACCGCGCTGCCGATAACACCGTACATATGAAACGCTTGCAGGCGGAACATTTCTTGTATCCGGAACCAGGAGATCACCTGTGATTTGACGAGGATAATGCCGAACAGCATTCCTATGATTAAGAATTTTATATTTTTCATAACTGTAATAAATAAGGCAAAATAAACCAGGTCATCACCATTCCACCAATCATAAAGCAACAGGTAGCCACTAGCGATGGCCATTGCAAAGACGACAGGCCCATGATGGCATGTCCTGAAGTACATCCACCTGCATAACGGGTACCGAAACCTACAAGAAAACCACCCAGAACTATAAAGACAAATCCACGCGGGGTAAACAGTTGACTAAAGCTGAACACATCCTTTGGCAACAGGCCGCTAAAATCTTTTATACCTTCCTGTTGTAAAAGTGCTGTAGTGTGTGGATTGATATGCACAGGCCCCGGATTTGAAAGCAGGTAGGTAGCGATAAAGCCACCAATCATGATTCCTGCTACAAAAAAAAGATTCCAGCTGTCCTTTTTCCAGTCGTATTTAAAGAAAGAAATATTGGCGGGGATACAAGCAGCGCATACCTGGCGAAGCGTTGAGGAAACACCAAAAGTTTTATTGCCTAATAGTAGTAAGGCCGGTATGATCAACCCGATCAGGGGTCCGGCCACATACCAGGGCCAGGGTTGTTTAATGAACTCCATCTTATTTAGTTAAAGTAGTGATCGAAACAAAAATGCCCATTAACAATACGAACCATCCAAACGCCGGCTTTAATTTAGTGTCCGCAACGTATTTGGTCAAATAGCTGCCGGCAATAATTCCAGCTATCGCTAATGCAGAAAAAAGCACTAAAAAAGGGTAATTTATTGGTGCATGCCTGCTTACATCTCCCAATACACCCAACAGGGAACTAACGGTCATGACCATTAAGGAGGTGCCCACCGCTTTTTTCATCGGTAAACCGGCAAACAAGATCAAAGAGGGGATAATCAAAAAACCACCGCCTACGCCCACAAAACCGGTGATGGTGCCGACTACAATACTTTGGATGACCAATTTTGGATAGCTCAGCTGCGAATCTGAATCTAAAACTTCTTTTTTCTTCCTGATCATAGAAATGGATGCGGCCAGCATTAACATCGCGAAAGCGAGCATTAGTAAAACCGGCTTGGTGACCTCAAACGAACCAATGTTAAGCAAATGATGTGGCAGGACAGGCATTACCCACTTACGCATGATGAATATGGCTATTAATGAAGGAATACCAAACAGGAAGGCTATTTTGAAATCGATATTGCCTTTTCTGTGATGGCTTATCGCGCCTACAGAGCTGGTTAAACCAACTACAAACAGGGAATAGGTCGTGGCAATAATAGGGTCGATCCTGAAACAAAAAACTAAGATAGGGACGGTAAGAATCGAGCCGCCACCGCCAATCAAACCTAATGATAGACCTATTAATATTGCCGCCGAGTATCCTGCTATTTCCACTTGTTTTTAATTACGAAACAAATGTATCAGTCTGAAAGCCGTGGGTCGGTGACCTATGTTACAGAGCAGTATTTAATGTGATTTTATTTCGCGATAACGTGATCAATTCCTGTTTTTCCATTTGTTTTAACAGTCTGGAAACCACTTCACGGGTTGTACCCAATTCTTCAGCCAGTTGCTGGTGGGTAATGCTAAACTCATTTGATTTATAAATATTTGCTTTTCGCTTTAACAGAGTTGCTATCCGGTCGTCTAATTTTTGGAACGCCACGGCATTGATCACATCCAGCAATTCCTCAAAACGCTGGTGATATAAATTAAATATAAATTCGGCCCACTCCGGGTAAACTTTGATCCATTCACTTGCTTTAGCTACCGGCAGCATGAGTACTTCCGAGTCTTCTTCTACTACCAATCTAAGCTTGCTCGTATCTTCGTGAATGCCAGCTAAAAAAGACATGATACAGGTTTCACCCGGTTTGATGTAATACAGTAATATTTCCCGTCCGTCTTCATCCTGGCGGATTACACGCATACTTCCCGAAAGTACGACAGGTATTGATCGAATATAACTATTCGATTGCATCAGTACTGTTTCGGCCGGCAGCGTTTTTAGCTGGCTGTTGCTTCGCAGTTGTTCTTCTAAAATTGCTCCGAATAGGTTCATATATCAAAAAAAATAGTTTCAGTACTGTTTTATGAAATGGTGAATTGCTTCATCAGCGTTATCTTGGAATGAAATATTTTTCAAATCAGCGAAAAAAGTGCTTTGGTCAACTAAATCCCCGGTCATCTTTCCTTCTTTACTGGCGTAAAAAATACCGCTTTTAAAGTGATCATCCGAAATACCATCCACTAAGCGTTTGGTACCTACTTCTATCTTATTCACCATTCCCAGTAATGGCAGCACAATAGGCATCATAATATACTTCAGCATAAATTTCATTACCGGCGAGAAATTATCCGGTGCCATAGTACCGTCCGTATTTCCGGGACTGACAGCGACAAATTTGAGTGCAGGATATTTTCTTGCCATTGATAATGTCCACATCGTTGCTGCATATTTAACGTAGCCGTAGGCTTGCACATTATCAAAGTTTTTTCCAAAAAAGGATCCATCAAGAACAGCAGCAAACTCTTCTTCAGTGGAAGTCTTCATTAATGCAGGTTTCATGCCCATTTGCTTAACTCCTCTTACAGCTTCCGAACTTACATATAGTACCGCTTTTTTTAACTGATCGCGTTTTATTAATTCGTCCACTAAAATTACATGGCCTAAAACATTGGTAGCAGCGATTTCATTCATGCCGGAAGGGGTAATGTTTCCTGCAGTTTTCCCAACTATTCCACCTGCATTTAAAATTATCGCATCAATAGGTTCTTTAATTTTTTCAATTGCTTTTCTGACAGAATCTTCATCCGAAACATCCCCAATAATAATTTCAAAGATCTTTCTTCCCGTTTTTTCCTCCAGGTCTTTTTTTGCCGCCTCGGCTTTTGCTTGATTCCTGCAAAAAAGAATGATCTTTTTTGTCTCTTTTTTTAAGGCCAACTGTCGGGCGGCCTCTTTCCCGAGCCCACCATTCGCTCCGGTTATCAATATGCTTTCGTTCATTGTTCTACGCTTTAGTTGAATGTGTGTTAAGGACTAGCTAACCCTTTCCCGTTGTGGAAAAGCGTTAGCTAGTTTTTTTTTAGCCATTTTCACAGTTGCGACCAACCGCCGTCTACCGGAAGTTCGACACCGGTCATGAAGGTCGCGTCGAACGCGAGGAAAAGAACGGCCTTGGCAAGTTCCTCGGGCGTGCCGAGGCGCTTCATCGGAATGTCCGCGATCATCTGCGCGATCAGATGGGCTTGCATGTCTTTGTCCGGGATCGACTTATCAACGATCGGCGTTTCGGTGGGACCTGGCGAAACTGCATTGACGCGGATCCCGCGGGGAAGCAGCTCAGCGGCGAACATCCGGGCGAAGTTCCGCAGCGCAGCCTTGGCCCCGCCATATGCGGCCAGCATGGGCATACCCTTGACGTTTGCGGTTGAGGTTGTCAGGACGATGGAACCCCCGCTGGTGATCAGCGGCGAAAGTTTCTGCACCGCGAAAAAAGGTCCCTTAGCGTTCAGGTTAAACATCTCGTCGAAGGTCGCCTCAGTCGTTTGTTCGAGGGGGGCGAACAGGCTGAACCCGGCGTTGATGAAGAGGAAATCAAAGGTGCCGAACTCGGCTTTCGCCTGAACGGCGAGGGCGTCGAGGTCCGTCAATGAACGTGCGTCGCTCGAAACCACGATAGCGTCCTTTCCGATCTCCTTCCGGGCCAGATCCAGGCCGGCCTGCGACCGCCCCGTAACTATAACTCGCGCGCCCCCATCGAGGAGCATCTTGGCTGTTGAGAGTCCAATGCCACTGGTGCCGCCAATAATGACAACTTTTTTGTTTTCAAAATTTTTCATAATGTTCAATTTGTAACGTGTGCTACAAATGTATTATTTGTAACGTTCGCTACAAATAAACAAACATCATTGTTTTGTCAGGTTTTGAATGGTAAGATCAATGACCGATAGCAGTTCCTTCGGATCTTTAGCCAGCATACCGGACACTTTCAACCCGGTCATGACCGTTTGCAGGTAAACGGCCAATTGCGTTGGATCGTTCACCGCAGGGATCTCATTTTGCTCCTGTGCCTTTTCGACCAGTTCCTTTAATATGGAGATCGTCCCTGTCCTTGCGTCCGTGACGAACTGTTTCAACCGTGGGTTTTGGTTAGCAAGCTCAGTAATGGAATTAACCACGAAGCAGCCACTTACCGCCATAGCTGCTTCACCATCTTCCTGCAGCACGCACTCAAACAGTGCCCTGAGTGCCGTTAGCGCGGACGGCGAAGTTTTTATGTTTTGACCGAGTTTAAACTGTTCTGCTTCCATGTAATATTGGAGCGTTTCAAGAAATAAGGATTCTTTGCCGCCAAATGAATTATAGATACTTGATGTACCCAGCCCGGTTGCCTTTTCCAGGTCGCGGGTGGAGGTACCGTTAAACCCTTTTTTCCAGAACAACTCCATCGCATTTTTTAATGCTTTTTCCTTATCAAATAATTGAACACGTGGCATAAACCTGATTTAATGTAACAGTTGCTACAAATATAAAAAACAAAGTTCAGATTTTGGAAATTCGGACTATACCCGCGATAGCATCAACAATTGTCCAGGCTTTCACCTATCACACAGGTTGATTAAATGGCAAGAAAGATGAACAGCGACGATAACGACAATGGCCATAGCATGGAAAAAATGTTTAATTTTTATTGTAAGGAACTGATCGTTATGGCGACCAACTGCTTAAACAAGTTATTCAATTAATTAACAATAAAAAAATGAAACCATTCAGAATATTTATAGCTGTTGCCTGCCTCGGATTGGCCGCGATGGTAACACAGGCATTTATCCCTGTTAAAAGCGAAAAATCAACCAAAGCGGCGACACCGGGAAAAGGTTTTGCCGTGATTGAATTGTTTACATCCGAAGGCTGCTCCAGTTGTCCGCCCGCTGATGCGCTGGTGGCCCGTGTCGAAAAGGAAGTGACCGATAAACCGGTTTATATCCTGGCCTACCATGTGGATTACTGGAACCGACTCGGCTGGAAAGATGTTTTCAGCAGCCCTGAATATTCGGCCCGGCAGAACCAGTATGCTGATTGGCTGAATTTATCATCGGTTTACACGCCGCAGATCGTGGTGAACGGCCGTAAAGAATTTGTGGGCTCTGAAGAAGGCACATTGCGTAATGCGATAAAATCCGACCTGGAAATAGCTGCAAAGTCTGAGCTGGCTTTAAATAATATTAAAGTCGATGGTGATCAAGCCACCATACATTATGCTACCGGTACAGCCAATAACGCTGTCCTGATCGTTGCACTGGTTGAAAAAAACGCCACCACCAAAGTACAACGGGGTGAAAACGGTGGCCGTACCTTATCTCATGTTCAGATAGTAACCCAGCTGAAAAGCATTGCCTTAAACAATGCCAAAGACGGTACAGAAAACATCAGCCTGCCCCACGGTTTTGATCCGCAGAAATGGGAGCTGATCGGTTTCGTGCAAAACAAAGCGAATGGTGAGATCACAGGCGCTACAAAGGCCGAATTTCCTTCGGCGATGAGCGTTCAGGCAGCCAATTAATTCCTTAACATAGCCATGGGTTTAAACCCATGGCTATGTTAATCCCTCACAATTGATCTATCTTCCGGCAGGTACCATGAAAGTTATCAAAGAAAAACACCCGCTTTTAATGCGCTGGACCCTTTGGGTCAATTTTTCTATACTGACCATCATGATATGGAGCGGGATGCTGATTTACAGGGTCAATGATGAATACTCCATCACCATCTTCGGGCATACCTTCGTAAAGTTTTTTCCGGATTGGTATTATGATCTTTTGCATATCCCATCGCGCCTGGCAGAAGGGATGGCTTTCCATTTCCTGTTTACGTGGTTTTTTACATTGAATGGCATATTTTACATCTTATACACCATCATATCCGGTGAGTGGCGCCAGTTGCTGCCTAACCGGCACTCCTTTAACGAGGCCTGGCTGGTGGTCCTGCACGACCTGCATATCCGCAAGATGGCCCCGCCGCAGAACAAATATAACGCGGCGCAACGGATTGCCCATACCTCCATTATCGCAATGGGCTTTGGCTCGGTGATCGCCGGGCTGGCGATTTATAAACCGGTAAGGATAAAAGGCTAACTTTTGTCGCTCAACACATCTGCATTTTACCGGAATCCAAATGTTCTACTACCTTAACAAGCGCAATACCACCCAACCACCATATTGCCAAATTGGTCCTGGTGAAGTCCGTGAGCCAGGCAACCTGGGTTACAATTAGTGAGGTTCGTAGCGAAAAGATTTACCTTAGATGTTTGGATCTGGACATGGTCCTTTTCCCCTTGAAGGTCATACTTATTCAGTAATTCATTCAGGTCTTTGTGAAATGCCATCATGGCTTCCTTTGAAAGCGGTGATTTGTTTTCTTCCATTTTATTTATAAAAGTTAATGTTGGCAGCATCACTGATCAACTTCCCGGTAAGGTCGCTGGCTACGCTGGCTGTTAAGGTTATTTTTCCAAGATAAGCGCTCCCAAGCGGCAGCGAAAAGTAATTGACACAATTACCGCTGGCATCAGTCATCAGATTAAGGTTCCTAAAGACGCCGATAGGTTTAAGGTCATTATCTAATGCGGTAAGTGTGATGGCCTGTCCTATGGAAGGCGTACCTGTACCGATATTTCTTCGGCATTGCACCGTTACCGTTGCCTCGGTACCATTGCCGGCCTGGTAATTCAGCTTATCGACATTTAAATGGATCAGGTCGGGATATGCCCTTGTAAAACCGATGGTGTCTGTTTGGGTGAAATTCTTGATGGTCGCCGTTACATAGGCTGTTCCCTCATCCCCTGTACTGATAAGGTAGACCGTGGCGACTTTATGCGTGGCTCCGCTGATCATCACATTTTGTGCGCTGACCGTGATCGTGTTTTTTGCCGCCACATCGAATAGGCCTTTGGTGGTATTAAATATTACTGAGTTGGTCGCATCAGTGGTCTTGTCAGGCAATTCCAAAGTGATCATCTGTTTGCTCACTCCATCTGCCGGGATCGTGGCATGGTTACCCGACATCGACAGGATGACACTGGTTTGCGGCACGGGGGTTTCCTTATAACAGGACGTCAGCCCAAGCGTAATCTTTCAACTGGCAAAGGGGGCCTTTTTGAGTGGGCCAAAAGGGGTCATTTTGGTGTGTTTTATCCATCCGGTATTGTCAGTAATAAAGAATAATGAGACCAACTCAATTGTGCAGACAGTGTCTGCACAATTGGAAAGCCTCTATAAAACTGACGAAAAAGGTTTAGATTCCGCGCAGAAAAACCCCGGCCAAATTGTGGCTGAAGCTGCTCTGATAGATATTTGATAAGTTGAGTTCCATACTCAGCGCGATCCGCTCCATGTTGTTCCTCTTCGAATATCCGTTTCCCAATATGCCAATACATAATTACACGTTCATGATCAACAGCGCGTACAGCAGCTTCCCTTGCGCCACTGATAATCGCCTTGATCTCTTCGACTATTATAGTTGGGTTACTCATGCTAATACCTCCTCTCTGTCTTTGTTGGCTTCAGCCTTTTGCTGGTTAGCCAACAACCGGCCTTGTAAAGCCTGCATATCCCGTTTAACCTTCTTGTCTTTCATTTTCGCGTATATCTGGGTTGTACTGAATTTAGTGTGACCTAGCATCCTGCTTACGGTTTCCAATGGCACATCATTTTCCAGGGTTACTGTTGTGGCAAAGGTGTGACGGGCAATGTGCGTGGTAAGGACTTTTTCCATCCCGGCAAGATCACCGATCTCTTTTAAGTAGGCATTCATCTTCTGATTGCTTTTAACCGGGAGCAATTTGTTTTCAATTATCCTGCAATTATGGTCAGCATATCGGTCAATGATCTCTATCGCCTGTGGGATCAATGGCACATTAGACTCAATCTCTGTTTTTGTCCGGGTAGTCTTGATCCAGGTAACGCCATCTGCTCCGGTAACAACATGTTGCGGGGTTAATTTATCAACATCAACGAAAGCATACCCGGTGTAACAGCAAAACAGGAAGGTGTCCCGAACTTCACCCAGCCGTTTTACTTTAAATTGGTATTCGGCGAGCGCCTGAATTTCTTCCCATTCCAATTCGACACGGGTGACCTTATTGTAAGTGCACTTAAACAAGTTGAAAGGGTTATGGCTCATCCATTGGTTATTAACCGCCAGGTTGATGATCTTCTTAAGATTCTTGATATACCGCATGGCCGTATTGTGCTCAATACCATCCTCTGTTTTCAAATACATTTCCAGGCCGGTCACAAAACCGTAATCGATAGACGCCAGATAAACGTCCGGTTTCTTGTACCTGAACTTGATGTATTCCGCTGTTTTCTTTCGAACCGTTTTATATTTCGTTAAAGTTGCCCTGACGAAATCTTTATCCAGCAGTTTTTCCAGTTGGCCGTTATGTTCGTCAAAAACTTCCAGCAGCATGCGCTGAACAGTTCCCACACCTGTATATCGCGCCTTGATCTTTTCAGCAGTAATAAAATCTTCTGTTCTTTTCAAGTCATCAAAAGCCCGCCTGATCTCGTTGGTGGCCTCCATGATTTGCGTGTTGATGTCCCGGACTTCAGCTGTGTTGCCTTTTACGTAGCTTGTTTCGGCGTCCCATTTTTTAGGATCGACCTTTCTGCCGAGTGAAATCTCTGCTCGTTTGCTTAGGTAGGTGATCCGCGCATACAGCGGTACCATACCCTGAGCATCTGTTTTTCTTTTGTCAGCCCATATCAGGACTGCGAATTTTTGTGCATTTTTCATTTGACTGAATTTTAAATTACCTGATTTCAATAATTGGTCTCGAAACTCGCTTTCCGTGACCAACTTTAACTATGTCAAGTGCTTTAAAATCAATTCATTAACCTCTTATTCGGTGACCTATTTCATGGTTGTCAAATAGGTCACCGAATTGGTCACAAAAAACGCAAAAACAGCGTTTTTTGATGGAACCGGAACCCTCGGACCAAACGCTTCCGTGCGTTTGAGCCATTTTGATATTTCCAAATTTTCAGATCACATCTGAAGCCTGAAATTTGATATAAATCGAGGTGATTTGAGGCCTAAATTTATGAATACAAATAATTGACTATCAGTTAGTTAATCGTTGATTTGGTGACTAAATTAGTAGATTTGGACCAGTCACCGAATAGGTCACCGGATGAGTCATAAATGCCGGGGTGTTATGCGTTTTTTTGAGCAAAAAAAAACGCTTAGACCAGAAATCTAAGCGTTTTTGAGAGTTTTTAAGGCTCTTTTAGCGGAATGGACGGGACTCGAACCCGCGACCTCCTGCGTGACAGGCAGGCATTCTAACCAGCTGAACTACCACTCCGTTTGGGTCTGCAAATATACGCACCATTTTGGTTTACACAAGTGGTTTTTTAAAAAACATTGGTTTAATCGCTTTTATTGGCTGTTTCATCTATTTCGCAATGTTAATGTCGACTTTTATATACGACATAACTATCTTAATATCAACGCAAAAAGGGATGACCTACTCGGTCATTCCTTTTAAAACTTTCTTAAAATTTATTTTTTTATTTTACTTCGAAGCTAAAATACTGGGCCCCGGCGTCACCTTCTTCACTTATTCCCTGCACCGATACAACGTATTTTCCCCGCTGATCGGAGGTATAAAAGGATACCTGACCCTTTCCAACCGTATTTGTATTTACATCCGGTGACCAAAACAACAGGCTCCTAAAGTCTGGCACACGACTGTTGGCCGCCTTTTCGGTATCATAAACCGGCGAATAAAACTCGCGTTTTAACTGTAAGCCTTCGTAATCTAAAACCACGGCATGGGGGTCTATCTCTACGCCTCCAAGGTCTCCTTTGTATGTGGTGAAGCTGAACACCCCTTCATTTACAGTAGGGCCGTAAAAATACCTGTCTCTTACAACCTCAAGCTTTCTTACCTTCAACGGATCAATTGCCATCACCTTATCAATATTAAATACAGGCACATCATCCAGTAAAACAATAGGATCGCCGTCTAAAAACCCTTTTTCGTTTAATACTTTAATGTGGTACCGCCCCCTGGAGCGCACTATGTTGTCTTCTCTTACATACTCGCGCAGCACTTCTTCCATTGTGGTAAAACGGGTATAGTTATCCAGCAGGTAGGTTTTATAAGGCTGCGCAAAAAAGCCGGCGCTATCTACACCCGGATCATAAAACCGTTTGATTTTATTAAGGGCATATATATTTTGTATCTGCATGCCCAGGCTATGCTGTTCTAAGGCCTTTTGCAAATCGGCAGACAAGGTTAATTGAGGTAGCGTACGTTTGCTGTATTGCTCCGAAAACGGGCTCAAAACATCAATCCGGAAGGTTGAATCTTTCTCGGAATTAGTTTGGGCGACTACTTCGCCCGGACCAAATAGCTGCTTGGTGTTAAACACAAGGTGACCCAATGAATCACTTCTGGATGCATACAATTGTACCCTTTTGCCAGGCACACTCAAATAGGCTACGATATCCTTTGCCGGCGCACCTGTTAGTGTGTTTGTTATTTTCGCGCTTATCAGGTGGTCGTTATACTCAGGTAAAAAGTTAAATGACGACGACCCTCCATTTACAATATTACTCCATTGAAACCTGCGCCAGCCCTGCGACAGCATCAGGTTGTCCATAGCGGCATTAGCTTCGGCATTTTGATTTTTGAAATAATAGCCTGCCGATTCTATATTGCCCCTCAAATCCGATCGAAGCCACAGGTAGCTAGATATATCATCAGCATCCATTTGCTGCAATGAATCGACCCGGTAAACAGAAAGCGATAAATTTGCCAACACAGCCGTTCCTTTTGCCCCTTTGGTACCCACGTTAATATTTACTTTTTTTCGCGTGGCATACTGAGGCTGATCGGCAGCCGCATCTATTTGTAATAGCTGTTTAGGGCGTTTAAAATAAAGCCGCTCACATACCGGCTGTTTGGCGTTGTTAAAAATAGTTATATGCGATACCCCTTCGCCCAATTTGCTTTTATCGATGCTAAACGTAGCCGCTCCGGAGGTAAGCGAAGAGCTTAAAGCCGCTTTAATTAATTGCCTGGTGTGCGCAAAAAGGAATACTTCGCCACCACCTGTGTTGCTGTTTACGGTAACCTGTAAATTAGGTCCGTTATCCTTTAATTGCATTACATAGCCCTGATTACTAACCAAGGGCAATTCCTTAACCAATTTATTACCCTGGCTGGTTTTAACAATGGCCTTATAGCTGTTATTTGCTAACGGCGTAAATATAAAACTGCCCATACCAAACTTTAGGGGCTCAAAACGCGCTACCGTATCGTTATGCTGATCAATAACAGCACCCCGGTATACCGCCACACCATTGCCATTTGGCGCGGTAACTTTAAAGGCCACCTTACTGTTTAAGCCCGCTACCAGGCTACCTCCTTCGGGAAAAAATTGCAGGTCGTAAGCAGCAGTTTCTTTTGCCAGGGCATCCGGCGACTTCAAAGGATTTACAATGGTAATGTTCTTTTCGAAATAATAATCGGGGCTGAAATTTTTCATCCAGCTGGTATATGCCCGCAGCGTATAATTACCATTGCTTACCGATACAGGGATGTATAGCGAGCCACTACCGGTGCCATAATTCGTGGCTATTTTGGCCTGCATAATGGCATTGTGGGCGTTATCTATAACATCAACATAAACTACCTTGCTCAAGTTTAATAATTGATGAAACGAGGCATCAACACTATAGGTTTTAAACCAAATAATTTCGCCTGGCAGGTACACGCTTTTATCGGTATGTACATATATTTTTTCCTGCACGTTGCGCTGCCGGTATTGGTTAAAGCCGTTTTTTACCTGCTCAATTACCTGTGCAAAACCTACTGTTTGTGCAAGCAATAAAATCAAACCCGACGAGAATATTATTTTAGTAGTTCTGTTATGTTTTCCCATAGCTAAAAGCTGGTTTGTTTAATAATTATGTATGCGGCTTTGCATTGCCGTTGTTGTTGTTTTTGTTTGTTCGCTATGGCTTCCAAAATGGGGGAGGTAATGACTTACCCCTTATCCGGCAATCGGTACATTCAACCGTTGAATACGTGTAGCCAATTAAGACATTCATATTTACAATTGACGAAACCGGTATTGCACTACCGTCAATTATAATTAGCTGCACTTCGTGCTGCATTGTTTTAGGGTTATAAAAAAGTGCCGTATCTGCCGAGCAGCTATATGGGTAAACAGGGTACCACTCTGCAGGTAATTGATTATTGTTGATGAAAATCCGTTTGCGCTGAATGTTGGTAATGGTTATGAACCCGATAACCGGCTCATTAGGGTTGGTTATACTGTGAATATTGCCCTGTAGCTGGGATGGCTGGGCATCAAAGATACTTCCCAGCTGTTCGGTATTTTTCCGGATATTTTCCCAAAACTCATATCCCTCTTTTGTTAAGCCGTATTGGTTTAATAAAATGGAGTACCGTATCGAAAGTTTTTCGGCGGTAGAAGGTATTTGTATTATCGGGGCTTGGAATATAACATCTGAGCTCAGCTTGGCGGACGATGCTATAACCGTGTTACTTGATGTATCACCTGTATAACAATAATACATCGCTTCATTCTGTCTTCTGGTCCTTATTCCTTTAGTCTCTGGATCCACAATAAAGCCCGATTCGTACCGGGCATGAAACTTCCATGCCTCCGCATAATCCCAACGGTAATAGCGTGTATTATTAGTTGCGTCATGGGTATTAACATAAATATTCAGGTTGCCGGCCTTGGGTGCAAAGCCGATGCTGTCAATAGGAGGAGTCTTTTTCACCGCAATATAGTCAGAGGCGTACTCCTTACTGTTGCCCGAAATATGTAGCCGGTATTTCTTCGTTTGGTCAAGAGTTAGCACTGCCGACGAAGCGTATCTTCCGCTTTGGCCGGGCACCTCCTTCAACTCGGCAACATTTACGCCGCCTTCAGCCTGAATATTAACAGCATAGCCCGCCAGTCCCGATGTTTTTACATTATCGCCAAGGTTAACGGTTTCGCTCAGCTTAATCACCGTAACACTATCGCCAACGTCAATTACCCCTTCTACCACCAGGTAATGGTTGGGGCTGCTTATAACAGATGGGTTATACGGCTTTTTACAACCCGTAACAACTATACCGGCCCATATCACCAAACACCATATATTCGTTTTTTTTATCTTATTCATATTATTCTTTCCAAAATGGGGGTGCTTCAATTTTACCTCTAACCCGGCAATCAACACAATCAACAGTAGATGCTGTATAACCAAGAACAGTATAGGAACCCTGTAATATTGTTGCTATTGGTATCAGTGGCCCATCAAGTATCAATACTTTAACGTCGTTTTGCCGGCTATTGGGATTTTGAAAAAGGCAGGAGTCAATCTCGCAACTGCCTTTATAATTAGGTTGCCACTCGGCAGGCAAAGCACCGCCTGATATAAAGATCCTTTTGCTTTGCATATTGGTTATACTAATATAGCCAATTACCGCTTCGGTTGGGTGTGTAAGGCTGTGAATATTACCTATCAGCTGCGATGGCTGGGCATCAAATATGCTGCCCAACTGCTCGGTATTTTTTTTCATGTTCTCCCAAAAATCGTAGGCTGCTTTTGTAAGCGCGTACTGTTTTACAAGGATGCTGTAACGGATTCCCAGTTTTTCTGAATTGGGGGCTATTACGATGATCGGGTTTTCAAATATTACATCCTGGGTAAGTTTTGCCGATGAAGCTAAAACAATGTTGGCTGATTTATCTCCCGAATAACAATAGTATATGCTTTCAGCAATACCCCGGGGACCAATTTCGCCGTTTCTGAGTATTAGACCTGAGTTAAATGCCGAATGGAAACGCCAGGCTTCTTCATATGACCAGCGATAATAGCGGGTATTGTTGGCCGGATCATGCGTGTTCGAAAAAATTTGTAATCCTTTGCTGCCTATTTTATAGTTCACACTATCAATAGGAGGGTTAGCCTTTACGCCTTCATAATCAGAAACATATTCATTTCCGGTCATCAGTATATGCAGGCGATATTTTTTTGTTTTATCAAGGTTTAATGCCGCCGCGCCATAATGCCCGGGTTGATACTGCTGTTCCTGTAAAGGTATACTAACGCCACCTTCTGCTTCAACAGATACCTGTGCACCGCTTTGAAACGTTGTTGTATCATGCGCGCCGAGGTTCACGGTTGTGCTTAATGTTATTATTGTCGAATCGCTGCCACTGTCAATATTTCCCTCAACCACCAGGTAGCTTTTATTATTGGTTATCACCGGCGGAGCATACGGTTTCCGGCAGCTGGCAGTACACCAGGCCGTTAATATCAAAATCCATATATGCTTATTTCCTGTCATATTTTAATTTTGCCAAAAAACTGGTGCGTTAATATTTCCTCTCACTCTGCAGTCGGTGCACTCTACAGTTGATGCCCTGTATCCTATTAACTGCCCCAGGCTATCCAATACACTTGATGTTGGTACTAAGCCGCCCTTTAAAATAAAAAGTGCTACATCATCCTGGCGGGTATTGGGATTGGCAAATAAGTAGGCATTATTTTCACACCCTGTCAAATCTATATTCCATTCATCCGGTAAAACATTTTTTGATATAAAAATTCTTCGGCTTTGCATATTGGTTACGCTTACATAGCCAACAACGGGTTCGGCGGGGTTGCTTATGCTATGGATATTGCCAACCAATTGCGATGGTTGCGCATCAAATATACTGCCGAGTTGCTCTGTGTTTTTCCTAAGGTTTTCCCAAAAGGCATAGGCGCCTTTGGTTAAGGCATATTGTTTCAGGCGTATGCTGTATTTTATCTCCAGCTTCTCAGAGTTCCGTGGAATCAATGTAACCGGATTTTGGGAGATTACATCCTGTGATAGCTTCTCTGACGATGCCAAAACAATATTACTTGATTTATCCCCCGCATAGCAATAATAATACATCTCGTTTGCGGCTCTAAAAGTTATCTTTCCGTTTTTAACAATGAGGCCTGAATTAACAGCCGCGTGAAATTTCCAGGCCTCTTCATACGCCCATCTGTAATAGCGTGCGTTATTGGTAACATCATGCGTACTTGAGTTTATTTGCAGCCCCGGGCCCGTTATCTTATAACTAATGCTATCAATAGGGGGCGTTAGCTTTACGGGCTCATAGTCCGATGCATACTCATCCCCCCCGGTTTTAATATGCAAACGATATTTTTTAGCCTTATCCAGGTTTAAACCAATTACCAGGTAACGGCCTTTAAATTTACTCAGAGGGTAGTTGGCCCCATCTTCCCGTTCCACCGCTACTTCGGCGCCTGAATCAATTAAAAGCGATGTATGGTTAGCTATATTTACTGTTCTGCTCAATGTTATCAGGGTCGAATCGCTACCGCTATCAATTACACCCTCAACTACCAGGTAGCTGGCCCGGGCCAATACCGCTGGTGGCGCATACGGCTTTCTGCACCCAGCCACCATTGTTGCGGTGGTTATAAAATACCATATGTAGTTATTTTTTACCATTGTTAAAATTCCCAATAAGGTGGCGCGGTTGTTTTTCCCTTTAATGTACAATCCGAACATTCAGCTGATGCAGCTTTATAGCCAATTATCTGCCCGGTAAACGGATTCAGTATAGCTTCCAGGGGGTTCAGATGAAGCTTAATAATAAAAAGTTCAACGTCATTCTCTCCGCCATTATTTAACAAATAACCCAGCTTTTCACACAAACCGTCGTCCGGAACGTACCAGGTATAAGGCACCCTGTCGTTATCAACAAAAATGCGTTTGCGCTGTGTTGTGCTTATGCTTACAAACCCAATAACCGGCTCATCGGGGTTTGTTACATTATGAATATTTCCCTTTAACTGCGAGGGCAGCGCATCAAATATACTGCCCAACTGTTCGGTGTTCCGCCGGATGTTTTCCCAAAATTGATATGCTTCTTTTGTAAGCGCATACTGTTTTACCAGGATACTGTATTTTATAGTGAGTTTTTCTGACGATGGCGGTACCACAGTAATTTGAGTATTAGCAATTACGTCCCGCGTCAGCTTTTCTGATGATGCCAAAATGGTATTGGACGATTTATCGCCCCGATAACAATAATAAATCATCTCTTCTTCCCGGCGCGGCACTATTTCACCGTTTTTTACAATCAATCCCGAGTTAAACCGGGCGTGAAACTTCCAGGCCTCTTCATAGGCCATCCGGTAATACCGGGTACTATTTGTAGCATCATGGGTGTTTGAATTGACTTGTAGCCCTTTCGGCGTTACTTTATAAGTTACACTATCAATAGGAGGGGTTGGTTTAACAGGCACATAATCTGATGCATATTCCTTCCCGCCGCTTGTTCTGATATGCAGGCGATATTTTTTCGCTTTATCAAGGTTTAACCCGATAGCAAGGTAGCGCCCTGCCTTAAACTCGTTTAACGAATAGTTTGTGCCCGCCTCACTTTCAACTGTTAAACGGGCATTGGTTTCGGTTGCCAATGAGGTGGTATCTGAAAGGCGTACAGTGTTACTCACAGTAATAATTGTCGAATCGGCGCCGGGATCAATAACGCCCTCAACTACCAGGTAACTACCGGGGGCCGATACCGGGTTTGGCGTATAAGGTTTACGACAGGCCGGAGTGGTTGCGGTAAGTAATATCAAATAAACCATATAGTTGCCCCCCTTGCACATTGTGTTTAAAACCTGATGTTATAGTTGATAAACGGAATTGGCCGGGCAAAAATAGACAGCTTGTACCCGCTTATTATACCTCCCTGTTCGGTAAAATAGGTAGAGTATGCATTTTGTCTGCCGGTTAAATTATACACCCCTATGGTGAACGAGTTGTGTGTAAGCTGATGTACTTTGTGATTACCCTCAATGTTCATCGAAAAATCGGAACGGAAGTAATCAGGGATGCGGTACTGGTTCCTGTCTGAATAATATACCCGCTCCGATCCGCCGTACTCATATTTTGCCACCGGTAATGTAATAGGCCTGCCTGTGCTGTAAGTAACGTTTAACGATACGCTAAACCTGTGCGAAAAGCGGTAATTGCCTATGAAGTTAAAAGCATGCGGCTTATCAAAATTGGCCGGATAGTATGAGCCGCCATTAATCAGCTCGCCCTCGTTAGGATTGGTTTGTCTTAAAAAAGTGCGCGAGTAGGTATAAGTTATCCATCCATTGGCCTTGCCTGTGGTTTTCTTCAGCAAAAACTCAATACCGTAAGCCTTGCCTTCGGTACCCAATACATCGTTTTCAATATGGTGGTTTAATACAAGGTTGGCGCCGCTACGGTAATCCAGGTAGTCCCTTAGTCTTTTGTAATAAATTTCGACAGACGTTTCGATGGTGTTTGCCTTCATGTTGTGGTAAAGGCCAAGCGATACCTGGTCGCCGTATTGTGGCTTGATATTAGGATCGCTTAGTTGCCAAACATCGGTAGGGGCAATGGCAGTTGTATTTGATAATAAATGGATGTATTGCCTTAACGTGTTGTAACCGCCCTTTAAAGAAGTATTATCGCCCAGCTGGTAACGTGCCGACAAGCGAATTTCGGGCCCCGAATACGTTTTAATGAACTTCCCGCTGCTGTAATTGGTACTATCCAGCAGGTTTGAAGTTGTTTTTGGCAAATTAGGTGCGTAGTTGTAAACCAATTGCGGTCCCAGGAAATTGTATATAGAATACCTGATACCTCCGCTTACCGAAAAATCTTCGGTAAAATCATACTTATCGCCCAGGTACAAAGCGCTCTCCAAAGCCTGCTGCGCCGGGATAACATCAGGCGCTACCAATGACTTGGGGCTATTGGGCTGAAAGTTGCCGGGATGGAGCTTATAAAAAATAGAGCTTAAGCCAAAGTCAATGGTGTTTTTACGGTTAAGGTAATAAGTAAAATCCGCTTTAAAATTGGTTTGGTTAATATCGAAATTAAGCTTGTATGCATTTACCGGGTTATCATAGCTGGCAATATCATATTGATACCTGTCTATCCCGGCGCCTATTACGCTAAACAGCTTATCGTTAAAGTTATGCTTCCATTTAATATTGGCGTTGCGGTTGCTGTAGCCGTAAGATGTATCGCTGTTTAACTTAAATTTATCTTTGCTCAGGTAGGTTGTTACATAAATATTGTTCTTCTCGTTTATCTGGTGACTGATATCCAGGTTTAAATCGTAAAAGGATGCCTGGCTGTGCTTATAAGCATCGGGCAGCAACTTCAACAACCAATCGGAGTAAGTGGTACGGCCACCAAAAGAAAACGAGGTTTTATCTTTAATAATAGGCCCTTCTATATTAAGCCGGCTGGTTATTAAACCAATGCCTGCCGAGCCGGTAAATTTCTTTTTATTGCCTTCGCGATTGGTAACATCCAATACCGACGACAGGCGCCCGCCAAATTTTTCAGGAATGCTGCTTTTATAAAGTTCAATGTCTTTAACGATGTCGGGGTTAAATGATGAGAAAAAACCAAAAAAATGCGAGGGGTTATAAATGGTGGCATCATTCATTAAAATAAGGTTCTGATCGGCCGACCCGCCGCGTACGTTAAACCCGGTTGTAGCCTCGCCTACTGATTGTACGCCTGGAAGCGTTAGTACAACCCTCAACACGTCGGCTTCGCCAAATACGGTCGGCACCTGTTTAATGCTCTTGATGTCGAGCCTGTTTACTCCCAATTGTACGTTACGTACGTTGGCGACTTTCTCGGCCGATATTTTTACTTCCTTCAGGCTGGTAACCTGTTCCTTCATTTCTATAATCAGCTTCCCATCAGAGTAAAGTACAATTTGCCTGCGGGTATCACGCATCCCAAGGCCACGGATGCTCAAAATCTGGCGGCCTTTCGGTAGGCTAATAGTAAAATAACCAAATTGATCTGTTGCTACCCCCGTTTTAGTATTGGTAACAAAAATGCTGCCCCCAATTACCGCCTCGCCAGATTTGCTATCACGAACATAGCCCGATAGCGTTGCATTGCCTGCACCAATTGTGTTAGTTTTATTACCTATCTCATATAACTTATTTTCTGTAGTCGCCTCCGGAATGATCTTTTCTTTCTGATCGGTAAATTCGGCTACGGTTGTAGTAACGTTGTTCTTTACGGTTTCCGGGCCAGGTTTAATTCCAAAAAAGCCCGCGGCAAGCGATGGTTGTATCTCGCGACCTTTGGTTAAAAAAACCTGGCCATCAGCGGTTATCGCGTAACGAAACACGGTATTTTTGAACGCGGCATCAAGCGCGACGTTAACCGGTTTATTATCTACCTTAACGGTTACCTTTAAACTATCAAATAAGGCGGGTTCATAATAAATGTGATAGCCGGTTTTGGCTTCAATTTCGGTAACAAACTGCTCAATAGTGGTTTGTTGCACGTTTACGCTAATTGTTTTAACCGCCGTTTGTTGGGCATTGCCAACTTTCATCAGGATCAAAAAACAAAAAGTAAAAAAGTAAATTTTTTTCATTCGCATATTTATTTCTCGCAATATCCTGAACTGGGTGACGGTTTTAACTACTATCTATTAGTTGAATACTACAGGTATGAAAGCTTTCTTATTTTGATAATTGATCGTATTGGGCGGCTATTAAATACATCGCTTTTTCCGGGTTATCCTTAAACTTAATTTTATTAGCCTTTATATACTGCTGCAATTCTTTTTTCTTGTCCTTTAATGCATTCAGGAAAGCGCCTTGTCCGCCTGTACTATAGTAATTATTGCCTTTTTTTAAATAGTAATGCTTTTTAGCCTCTGTAAAAAAGGTTTCGAGCGTAGTTTGGGTTGATATACTCTGTATACTTTTTGTCCACTTAACTAAAACCTGCAGGTTGCCGCCGTATATCTCTTCATATACCCCTGCGCTTATAGACGATGCCAGGTTTGTCGAATCGGCCGCAACGTACACAAAATGATGGCTAAGCAAATCAAAACTTTGTATCCTGGAGTTTATTAATGAATATTTGGAAAAGCCGTTATACAGTAGTGTTACAACAAGGTCTTTGTTGATATCGTACATCATCGGCACGTTTGCGTAAAATATACCATCGTAATTAACCGAACCGGTTTTGAATGCGTTTATGTCTAAAAAGCAAGCATTTCCTTTAATTAAAGGATCATAAAACTCATATTCGGGGCCGTTATAAAGGCGCGACATTTGACCAATAGACGTATTGTAAACATCAACTACATGGCCAATGGCAATTTTTTGCATTGTACTGTCATCCGCTACTGTTTGTCCAAAGGCTCGGCCACTTATATAAGTGAAGACGATAAAAAAGCACAGGAATGGTTTATTTATCATTTAGGTTTTATAAAAAGGAAATGTACATTACTTTTAATTAATAATCAAACCCCGCACCCGAAAAGATAATCCAATGCGTATGATGTAGTGATTATGTTACAATTGTAAATACAACAATATATTACGCAATGACGAAACCGTTTGTAACAGTGACTGTTAAATGTTTATAATTTACAGTTATGAATGATGGTTATCATAATATCCCGGAGCAAACAGAAGGCGGAATGACCGACTTTATCCACTTTGCAGATCTTGATACACGCCAGGCGGCGCATGCCCTTTTCCTGCTGGCTAAAAACAGGTTAAAAGACGTTTCTAACTGGCACCAATTTGCCGGGCCTGCCTCCTCAAAGTTTTCGCTTACTGATGCGCAGGGAAATGAGCTATACCGCATGGCCGAAAAAGGAGATCATTTTTACGTAGACCTGCCTGCTCCCGGCTCGATAGCAGGAGGGGGGCTGGACTGGGTAATGATTGAAAGCATCCAGGAATTTGAAAACGCGAATTCGGAAAGCGAATTTATAGCTATTACGGTAAGGCCGGTGGCAAATCCCCGGCATCCGGGTGAAGCCATTGCCAATTTCTACGATCATAGCGCTACCAATACTTTTATTGTTGAGCGGTACTTAAACCACGTTAGCGCAGCAGTACATGGGCGAAATGAAGTGATCAATAACTCCGATACCAATTTATACGATAGCATCCGTAATACCATTATTGCGCTTACTGCGCGTCAGGGCCTATCGGGGCCACAGTGGAAAGCGCTGGTAGAGGGCTTGCTAAAGGAGTGAATTGGACAGGCATCGCCCGGAATGAAAAGGCTCGGGGAATTAAACTCCCGGCGAGCAACTTTATTTAATATATTGATATAAAGAAAAAGGGCTAATCTTTAACAGATCAGCCCTTCAAATTATCAATGCTTTGCTTATTACAACTTGCGTTTTACTTCTACATTTTCGTAAGCTTCAACAATGTCGCCTACTTCAATATTGTTGAAGTTTTGGATGTTCAAACCGCACTCGTAGCCAGTCAATACTTCCTTCACATCGTCTTTAAAGCGTTTCAGTGAAGCCAGTTCGCCTGTGTATATAACTACACCGTCACGAACTATGCGGATTTTGCTGTTACGGTTAATTTTACCATCAAGTACCATACAACCTGCAATGGTACCCACCTTGCTGATCTTGAAGGTTTCGCGGATCTCCACGTTCGCAACAATCTTCTCTTCAAAGGTTGGTGCAAGCATCCCTTCCATCGCCGCCTTAATTTCGTTAATGGCATCGTAGATGATAGAGTATAACCTAATATCGATCTGCTCAGCTTCGGCAAGTTTACGGGCACTTCCCGAAGGACGAACCTGGAAACCAATGATGATCGCATCTGATGCAGAAGCCAGCAACACGTCTGATTCGGAAATCTGACCTACCGCTTTAGATATAATATTAACCTGTATCTGCTCGGTAGATAGTTTCAGTAATGAATCTGATAACGCCTCGATAGATCCATCCACGTCGCCCTTAACAATAATGTTAAGTTCCTTAAAGTTACCAACTGCCAAACGACGGCCGATTTCATCAAGTGTAATGTGTTTCTGCGTGCGTAAACCTTGCTCGCGTTGTAGTTGTAAACGCTTGTTGGCAATTTCACGTGCTTCAACTTCACTTTCCAATACGTTGAATTTATCCCCCGCTGTTGGCGCACCCTGCATACCCAATACCTGTACAGGTGTTGAAGGGCCTGCAGAATCAACTCTTTGGCCACGCTCGTTGGTTAATGCCTTAACACGACCGCTGTAGCATCCGGCCAAAATAGGATCTCCTACTTTTAAACGGCCTGCCTGTACCAATATAGTGGTTACAATACCACGGCCTTTATCTAAAGCAGCCTCAATAACGGTACCTACGGCACGTTTATTAGGGTTGGCTGTAAGTTCAAGTAACTCGGCTTCAAGCAATACTTTCTCTAACAGCAGTTCGATATTTAAGCCGGTTTTGGCCGATATCTCTTGTGTTTGGTATTTACCGCCCCACTCTTCAACCAAAATATTCATGGCCGATAGTTGCTCGCGAATCTTATCCGAGTTAGCACCAGGCCTGTCAATTTTATTGAAAGCGAAGATGATTGGTGCACCTGCGGCCTGCGCGTGGTTTATGGCCTCGCGGGTTTGCGGCATCACGCTATCATCAGCAGCAATTACAATAATTACAATATCTGTTACCTGTGCACCCCTTGCACGCATGGCGGTAAACGCCTCGTGACCCGGCGTATCCAGGAATGTGATCTTTCCTTTATTATCCGGCAAAGTAACTTCATAGGCACCAATGTGCTGGGTAATACCCCCGGCTTCGCCACCAATTACGTTTGTTTTGCGGATAAAATCAAGCAATGATGTTTTACCATGATCCACGTGACCCATGATGGTTACAATCGGCGCACGGGGAACTAAGTCTGCCGGATCATCTGGCTGGTCAAGGTTGGCCTCTTCATCCTGTGGCTTCACAAATTCAACCTGGTAGCCAAATTCGTCGGCCACAATGGTTAATGTTTCTGCATCAAGCCTTTGGTTGATAGATACGAACATACCCAGGCTCATACAGGTAGATATAATCTGGGTTACAGATACATCCATCATCAATGCAAGCTCATTAGCAGTTACAAACTCGGTAACCTTTAATACTTTCGATTGCAACTCCTGCTCCATTGCCAATTCATCGGCACTGGCGGCAACGTCATCGCGTTTTTGACGGCGGAATTTGGCCCGCTGTGCAAATTTGCCCGACTTACCGGCACCACTTAAGCGTGCAAGCGTTGCTTTAATCTGGTCTTGTATATCTTTTTCTGAAGGCTCTTCCTTAGGGCCGGTATTTTGTGGCGCATTGTTACGGTTACCTCTGAAATCAGGGCGGTTTCCACCACCTCCTCCTTGCTGAGGGCCTCCGTTTCCTGGCGCACCATTACCGCGGTTCCTGAAATCCGGACGGTTAGGGTTAATAGTACCGCCACCCGAAGGGGTATGCGGAGGATGAGTACCACCACCTTGCTGATTTTGCGGATGGTTACCGCCACCTTGCTGCGGATTGCCCTGGCTATCTTTACGTTTCCTTTTGCGCTTATGATCGGCGCTGTTTGAATTTGATGAAGATGCTATAGGATTGCGTTTTGGCGCATTAACCGGCAATTGTATTTTACCAATAATATTAGGGCCTGTAAGGCGCTCTGCCTTGGCCCGTATTACGTCATCATCGCCATCTGCAGGTGTTTCAGCCGGGGCTTCAACAACAGGTGTCTGTACAACAGGAGGTTTTGGCGCCTCTGCTTTGGGTTCTTCTACCTTTGGTGCTTCAACAACAGATGGTTTTGGTGCTTCTACTTTAGGGGTCTCGGCAACAACCGGTTTTGGTGTTTCAACAACAGGCTCTGGTTTTGGTGCTTCTACTACGACTGGCTTCTCAGCAACAACCGGCTTAGGCGCTTCCACAACTGGCTCTGGTTTTGGAGCTTCTACTACAGCAGGCTTTTCGGCAACAGGCTGTGGTTTCGCATTCAGGTTATTAAGGTCAATTTTCCCAATTACCTTAACTCCAGGCAATACATCACCGCGCTCCTCGGTTTTCACCGCGGCAGCAGGGGCAACAGACTCAACCGGTTTCGGTTTCTCGGCCTGCGGTGCGGTATATTGGCCGGCATTTTTGATCAGTATCTCTTCGTTCTCAAAATCGCGTGAACGGCGATTTTCGATTGGCTTTTCAGGCAGCGGCGCAGTTTCCTCTTTCCTTATCTTACCGATACTGATCTGCTTGGCTTCCTCTTTAATACTTTTATCAAAGGCAAATTCCTTCAACAATGCGCCGTACATGTCGCCATTTAGCTGGGCCATGGGGTGCTTGTCAACCTTATAGCCTTTAGTCGCCAAAAAATCGACAATGGTACCCATACCAATGTTGAGCTCTTTTACCGCCTTAATTAATTTTATTGATTTGTCTTCTGACATTTATTATATTTTCTCTGCTAATTATCGCAAAAATACGATTTTAATTTTGGTTATTATGCTTATTCAAACTCAGCATTCAATATTGATAGCACTTCTTTTACCGTTTCTTCTTCCAGATCGGTACGTTTTACCAACTCGCCAACAGTTAAAGCCAATACCGATTTTGCTGTATCTAAGCCAATGCGCTTAAATTCATCAATAATCCAGCTATCAATTTCATCTGTAAATTCTTCAATATCCACATCCTCATCATGCTCATCAGCCTCGCGGTAAACATCTATCTCATAGCCGGTTAATTTACCTGCCAGTTTAATATTGTGACCACCACGGCCGATAGCTAACGATACCTGGTCGGGTTTTAAGTACACCGCTGCTGTTTTTTTCTCATCATCTAATTTAATAGATGTGATTTTGGCCGGCGACAATGCACGTTGAATATAGAGTTGAATATTGTTGGTGAAGTTAATCACATCAATATTTTCATTTTTTAATTCGCGAACGATACCATGTATACGTGAACCCTTCATACCTACGCAGGCACCAACCGGGTCAATACGGTCATCGTATGATTCTACGGCAACCTTGGCCCTTTCGCCCGGCTCGCGTACAATTTTTTTAATAGTGATCAACCCGTCGAAAATTTCGGGAACTTCCAGTTCAAACAAACGCTGTAAAAACTCCGGTGCAGTACGCGAAATGATAATTTTAGGATTACTGTTCAGCATATCTACCTTATGTACAACAGCTTTTACGCTATCTCCTTTTTTAAAGTAGTCGGCCGGTATCTGCTCTGTTTTTGGCAGCAACAATTCGTTGCCTTCATCATCAAGCACCAGTGTTTCTTTTTTCCAAACCTGGTAAACCTCGCCGGTAACAATTTCGCCAACGCGATCTTTATATTTTTTAAAGATCTCGTCTTTTTCCAGTTCCAGAATTTTTGAAACCAGTGTTTGGCGTGCCGCTAAAATAGCACGGCGACCAAAGCTTTCCAGGGTGATTTGCTCAATTTGCTCATCGCCTACTTCCAAATCCGGATCAAACAATTTTGCTTCCGCCAGCTCAACCTCCAGGTCATCATCTTCGCTAAACCCATCTTCCATAACCTTACGGGTGCGCCAAATTTCTAAGTCACCGTTGTCGGTATTAACAATCACGTCGCAATTTTCATCTGTGCCGTATTTTTTCCTGATCATGCTTCTGAAAACGTCTTCCAAAACGCTCATCATGGTTGGGCGGTCAATGTTCTTGAAATCTTTAAATTCCTGAAAAGAATCAATTAAATTAATATTGCTCATTTTCTACTTGAATGATATTAAAACTTTTGTTTCTGTTATTTTATCTAATGGGATAACGCTCTCAACAGTTTCGGCCTTTTTCCCTTTTTCTTTTATTTTTTCTTCAATTACAATGGCATCCTCGGTTAATGCCGATAAAACACCTTCTCGTTTTACGCCATCGGCCATTTTGATACCCAATGTGCGCCCAACATTCTTGGCATATTGCCTTGGCGACGAAAGCGGGAAATCAATCCCCGGCGACGATACTTCCAGGTTATAGGCGGTTTCAATTACATTTTCTTCCTCTAAATGGAAGCCCACATGCCTGCTTACCGCCACGCAATCGTCAATACCTACACCGTCATCACCATCAAGCAAAACGATAAGTTTTCCGTTTGAGTGCATTTTAACATCCACCAAAAACAAATTCGGCTTATCGGCTATCTTCTCTTCTACCAGTTCCCTTACTCTTTTTTCAATGTTCATTACCCGCCCGTTTTTGATTGATAATTTTTAATTGATAAAATAAAAGAGGGGGCTATTTGCCCCCTCTTTTATTAATTGACTGCAAATATAATCAAATTTATTAATTTTTCAACTATCAAATAGGGTTATTGCAGGGCTGACGCATTAGAAATTTTTATTAGCGATAAGCGTTAACAGAAATTTATGGTTCCAACCAGCCATTTTTCGTTTGGCCTTCAGGCTGGCCTTGCTGGTTTTATCAGCTTTCAGAATATTTAAGGCTATTTTTCTGACGACTGCCAGGTTTTGAGCGGCCTGCCTGTTGCGTGTGGTATTGTGGTCTTCGCCAAAACCAACATCCAGTTGCCAGTGCAACTGATTTTCTATCCCCCAATGTGCGCGGAT
>NZ_JBFUIJ010000029.1:0-82767 GCF_056401935.1 Mucilaginibacter sp. P4_D1 | reverse complement strand
GGCAAAATACATTTCCGGCTACAGGCTATGTGGGAATGGGAACAATGTCTCCATCAACTAATCTTCACATCGTTGGTGCTGGTACAAATACTGACGCCGATAACGCACACGCTGTGAATGGGGGTGGCTTAATCATTCAAGGAAATACAGGTGCACGGTCGGCCAACAACGGGGCTCAACTGGAATTTGCTATTCCCGCAAATACAGATGGTACTAATATATGGGGGCAAGGGCGAATTATTACGGTAGCCGGGACAACCACGAGTGGTAATGCTACCGGAAAAATGATAATAGACACTCGGAGGTCATTTAACAAGTTAGGTACAGGCAATCAATGGTATTACGGTAATGACCTGGTTATTGACGGTGCCGGAAATATAGGGATTGGTACGTTAACGCCGCGCGAAGCATTATCGGTAAATGGTAATATCCGTTCAAAACAGATTAAAGTAGAAATAGCCAACTGGCCCGATTATGTTTTTAAACAGGATTATCAACTTCCATCTTTAATGGATGTGGAAAACTATATCAATCAAAATCAGCACCTGCCGGATATGCCATCTGAAGAGCAGATTGCTAAAGACGGCCTTAACCTGGGCGAGATGAACAAGTTGCTGCTTAAAAAAGTGGAGGAACTTACTTTGTATTTGATAGAAAGGGATAAAAAAGAAAAGCAGCAGGAGATCCGTATTGAAAAACTGGAAAAGATCATTAACGAAAAAAATAACAATCGGTAATCCTATTAGCAAAAACCATAACAACAAAGTGTCATGAAAAAACTCTGTTTAAGTTTAATTTTTAGTATAATTCTATTGCCTTTATGTAGGGCACAATATACGGCCATTGCGTGTGGTCCTAATATTACCCCAGCAGTAAATTATGTTTTTTTGGGAAGCCTCGGGTTTCCGCAGGATAACAGTGCAAACAGCCAAAAATTACAGGTTGATATTATTGGCGGCGGCTGGGGTGCTAATGATAAAGGGACTACAACGTTTTATATTGCCAACAGGGGAGGGCTTAGTGTAAACCAAGTTACCCAAGGTGGTTCGTCCTTTACAGCAAGTCGTTTGAAGATCTATCAAAGCGGCAGTACAACAAGTTTTTATCTTGCGGTGAACAGTACTAACGAATACCTGGCATTCGCTGCAAAAGCCTACCTGTTTGGGTACGCCACTACAGCGCAGCAGGTGAGTATAACCACACAAACAACGGTGCCCGCTGGCACAGATATTACTTCTTCGATAACGGTTACCCCGGTGCTCATAACCGATTTGAACGGTAATATCGGATTGAATACCTCATCTCCTGATCCCGCCTACCGTTTATCGGTCAACGGGAAAATAAGGGCTAAAGAAATCAGGGTAGAAACCGGCTGGGCCGATTATGTTTTTGATAAAAACTATGAATTGCCATCTCTTACCAACATAAAAGCTTTCATCGACCAAAACCATCACTTACCCGAGATTCCTTCTGAACAGGAGGTTGCCAAAAACGGCATTAACCTGGGCGAGATGAATAAGCTGTTGCTTAAAAAAGTGGAAGAATTGACACTGTATTTGATTGAAAAGGATAACGAACTGACAACAGAAAAAGCTGTTAATCGATCACAAGGGATACAAATGGCAGCGTTCAAAGATCGTCTTGATAACTTGGAAAAACAAAAAATAACCAACTTTAATAAATAATTACATCGATGTTAAAAGGAATTTATGCCTCTTTTATAAAGATGGCCCTAATTATATGTTGTTTTATGATTTGGCAAAACGGATATTGCCAGTTTGATGATAAAAGCTCGGCTGCTCCTGCATCGCCTAACGTTTCTGCAACAGCAAAATATGCTAATACAACTGTTAATATGTATACCGGCGTGCCTAATATTAGTGCCGATTTGCATACTCTTGCCGCCAGGGGCTATAGTATACCTATTGCCTTACTTTACAACGGATCGGGCAATAAGGTACAGGATATGTCAAGCCCCATAGGCCTGGGATGGACAATGTCAGCCAACTGCCTGGTGTCAAGATACGTGAGAGGATTGCCCGATGAAGGCACAAGTGGATACTTTGGCAGCTCGATGGGGCTTAAAGTAACACAACCGTTGGATGTTACAACAATGGGCGGTATCCTGGGCAATACTTTAGATGCCGAGCCTGATTTGTTTTATTATAATCTTAATGGCAGGTACGGGAAATTTGTATTTAACAAAGATGGTGTACCTGTTATGCTCACAGATAAGAGCATCCGTATTTTAAACAGCCCGTTTAAGCAGGAATTGGGGCTTAGCGGCTGGGTGTTTGAAGATATAGGAGGCACTTTTTTTTATCTTGGTTCAGATGCTTCCAGCATTGAAAATACACAGTTGACATTTTATGGTGAAACTTCAAATCGGGTACAAAACTACGCCTCTACCTGGTTTCTAAATAAAATAATAACTTCAAATAATACAGAAACTATTACTTTCAGTTATGTTGCAGGTGATCCAATTAAAACAACCAATTATCGCAAAACGGAAAAATTTAGGGATAAGATAACATCCACCTTCGATAAGGGCATCAGTTTTTTGGGAATTCCGTTGTCGCAACCAAGTTCGTCTCTCGATTTTTCGGTCGTAGATAAATCCGAATGGGATAGCAATATTGAAGAACTTATCCAAAGCCCTAAATACCTGAGTTCAATTGCTACATCAAATCAGAGTGCATATTTTACATATGATACCCAGGCAAGAAAAGACCTTGCAAATGGAAAAGTACTAAATAAAGTAGATATTAAAGATTATAAGGGTGAGTTGATTAAGTCGTTCTCGCTTCTGCATGATTATTTTTATTCATTTTACAACGACGCTAATGATGTAACCGTAAGGGCGATGACAGCCGATAATTACAGGCTCAAGCTAAATAATGTAACAGTTACTTCGGGCTTAACACCTGTTGTAACATTGCCGTTGTTTAGCTTTGAATACGTGCAGGATATTAATTTACCCCCACGGGCGTCAAATAAATTCGATCATTGGGGTTATTATAACAACACCGGTGCGAATAGTGATAATGCCAATCTGATTCCCGAATTACAGGCAAATATGGACCGTGAACCATCGCCTGTAATGATGACAGCCAACGTGTTAAAAAAAATATATTTGCCAACAGGCGGATACAAAGAATTTGTGTTTGAAGCAAATACCTATTATAACCAGGCTATCTCATACAACAGCTACGCCGGCGGTCTCAGGATAGCAAGAATTAAATCAGCAGGAGACCCGAACACAACACCTGTAATTACAAGTTATAATTATAATGATGATCTGGGCCATTCAACCGGAAAGCTTATAAACGCGGCACCCATATATGTCAGATACATAGAACATACACAAAGTCAGTTTCTTCCCCAATACAGCATTTTCAGTCCCAATATACCAATTTACCGAGACTCAGGCAATGGCGCTCCGCCAGTTAATGTCAATAATTCTATATATGCTGCAATAGTTGTTGCTGTGATAGATCTGTTCCAAAGTCACAAAACAACGGTCGAAAGCTACTCTCCGTTTATTATAATCAACTCCACTTCTTTTAACACCATGTTTGACATTGATGGAAGTGCTATTGGCTATAGCCAGGTTACCATTAATAACAGTAATGAAGGAAAAACAGTGAACTTTTTTACAGACAGAGAAGATTACCCTGATTATACCAACCAATTAAAAGTAGATGGCTCGTTTAAAACCCTTGAACGAATCAGTCCCAACATGAGTCCATATACGCCAGCAACATCTTACGCGTTTGCGCGTGGGCATCTTAAACAGTCGCTCGTATATGATAACAACAATAATTTACTTAAAAGAATAACCAACAAATATGTTTTTAATTCGGTCATGGATAGTGTTAAAGGTGTTCGGGTGGCTATTGGAAAGGTAAATATCTCCGGAACCGGGCAATACCAGAGCATAAATACCGAGTTTTATAATATTGGAAACTACTATTATATAGCAAAGCAATTATTGTTAAGTCAAACTACCGAAGAAAACTTTATTACAGGCAATGTTTTACCTGTATCTACTGTAAAATCATATACGTATAATTCCCCCTATCCATCGCTGCTAACAAATGTAACTATTCAAAACAGTGACAATAGTACTAATACCATTGATTATAAATATGTGTTTAATAAAGATTTGATAACATTTGCCAAGCAATCAGAAACAGATGCGGTCAATAAGTTATATGCAGATGGTAAATACGGTATCCTGCTCGATCAAATAATCAAGACCAATAATAAAGTATTAAAAGGCAGCCGGGTTGGGTATAAAAACTGGATAATTAATAGCCAAACGTTCACTTTACCCGAGACTGGTTACGAGAATAATGGCACTACAGTAACTCCTGCTATTCAATATTTTAATTACGATCAATACGGTAATTTGCTTTGCTCAAATGCCAAATCGGGACCTAAACAGTCCACGATATTTGGGTATAATAAACTATATCCGGTGGCAAAAGCTTTCAATGCAGCCGATAATGATATATTTTATGAAAGTTTTGAGGAGGGCGGCGGCAATATAAGTACGTCGGCTAAAACCGGTAGCCTAAGTTTTAGCGGCAGTTATTCCAGGAATCTCACCGGCCTTGATAATGGTAGTTATACGCTAAGCTATTGGCTTAAAACAGGAAATACCTGGGCCCTTCAAAGTAGTACGGTGCCAGTTACCAGTAACAGTTACACCATAAATATTACCAGCGGACAAATAGATGATGTGAGATTTTATCCTGTTGATGCTCAAATGTCAACCAGTACATATACAGCTTTAAGCGGTTTAACGGGATCCACAGATATTAAAAACGAAGCAACGTATTTTGAATACGATCAGCTTTTGCAATTAAAGAATACCAAAGATCAGTACGGAAACATTGTAAAGAATTTAAAGTATAACTACATTGTACAGCAGCCAGGCGCCGTTGGTACCATAACTTATTATAGCCAGGCTGTATCCGGAGGATATTCGAAGAACAATTGCGGAACCGATGCCACGCCCAACCCTATAGTTGTAACTTATACCATCCCGGCAAATAAATACACTTCTGTCATTTCGCAGGCCGATGCAAATCAGCAGGCTTACAATGAACTTATTGCCGAGGGGCAGGCTAATGCCAATTACGTTGGCGGATGCAGATTAACTCATTAAAACTATCAACCAGTTATTATCAATATAATGATCACTAAACCTATCCCTGCAAGCAAAGCTTTAAACCAGCTGTTGATTTGCATCTGTTTGTTATTTGCAGGCTACAGTCTACAGGCGCAAACTTATGTGAGCTCATTAAACAGCATCGGTGCTACCGGCGAGTATTACAATAACAATAGTATCACATTGTTGGATGGCTTTTCGTCAGCCCCTGCGGCCGGTCAAAGCTTTCATGCCTATATCACAGCCCCAGATTGCGTRCCCATAGTATCAAATCAAACTAATGCCCTCAATTATATATTGATCTCAATTCCCCGTGTAGGAGGCGTTACAGATGCATCGCAGCTGGTAAACCGCAATACCTGCGAAGTGAAGCAAGTAATACAATATTCCGACGGGCTGGGCAGGGCGTTACAATATGTGGGGATACAAAGTTCGGTATCGGATAAAGATATTGTCCAGCCAATCCTTTACGATCAGTTCGGCCGGGATTCTATTAATTTTCTGGCCTATGGCAGCACGGTTAATGGCGGGAGCTATCATTCTTTGGCATTTGCCGAGCAGGCAAGCTTTTATAATCCGTCATCGCCTGGTGCTACTAATATTGCAACTACTTTGTTTCCGTACTCCCGGTCGGGTTTCGAGCCATCGCCATTAAGCCGTATAGCAGAACAGGGCGCTATTGGCGATGCCTGGCAATTTGCTAATACAATCGGGGCCAGCAACCCCGGGCATACCGCCAGGATAACTTATGGCACCAATAACAATACCAGTTGGGCTACAGATACCGCGCACAGCTACCAGGCAGCATTATTTACAGCTACTACCAATGCTGATCAAAGCAGAGCAATTGGCCGGCAAAATAACACCGCGACGTACGCCCCAAGTACATTAACGGTAACTGTTCAAACTGATGAAAATTGGAAGAGTGGCAGGGGAGGGAGTGTTGAAACGTACACAGATAAAATAGGTCGCGTGGTGCTAACGCGAAAGTACATTTACAATGGAGGTTTAAAAATATTGTCAACCTATTATGTTTATGACGATTTTGGAAATCTTGCATTTGTACTCCCTCCGGCCGCCAATCCCGATACTGGCCTGCCTTCGCAAAATATACTTGATAACTTATGCTATCAGTATCAATATGATGAATGGCATCGTTTGGTACGGAAGAAGATTCCGGGGAAAGACTGGGAATATTTTGTTTACAATAAATTAAACCAATTGGTATTAAGCCAGGATGGTAATCAAAGACTTGGCAACCAGTGGTTTGTTTTTAAATATGACGCGTTGGGTCGCCAGATAATATCCGGAATTTGGAATGCAGGTTCGGCAATTGCATTAAGTACTTTGCAAGCTAATATATATGCGCTCCCGCAGTGGGATGCCAAAGACAATACCAATAATGTAACCCAATTTCCAACGGGTTACGTTATTAACAGTTATCCGGCATTAACGTATATTTTAGGCATCAGTTATTTTGATAACTACAATATTCCCAATCTGCCGGCGGCTTATAATAATGTCGCAGTGGCCAGTAAAATGACATCGGGTTTACTTACTGGTACAAAAGCTGCAATCCTGGATAACAACGGCAATCCAACAAAACTTTTACTCGCTGTTAATTATTACGATGATAAAGGACAATTAACCAAAGCTTATCAGCAACATTACCTGGGTGCCGGCGCAACAAATTATGCCAACTACGATAGTTATGCCGTAAATTATGACTTCACAGGTCAGGCAACGGATGTAACCCGCAGCCACTATAACACCACAAATACATCACCAGTAGTCACTATTGCCAATAACTTTGCATATGATCATACAGGAAATTTAAAACAGGTTTACGAACAGATAAACGGAGGGAAAAATGTACTGCTTGCCCAGGGTGATTATAATGAAGCAGGCCAGTTAATAACCAAACATTTACATAGCGAAACAGGCGGTGCTCCGTTTTTGCAGGATGTTAATTATACCTATAATGAACGTGGCTGGCTGCGAACCCTAAACAGCAGCAGCAACCTGCTGAATATAGATTTAAGATACAACGCTCCTGACGCCGGCATAACAAAGCAATATAATGGATCTGTTGCTCAAATGTTGTATGCCGCACCACATGGCGGCAGCAAGGCTTTCAGTTACAGTTACGATCAGTTAAACAGAGTGCTTGGTGCTTCCTCTACGGGAGGATTGCTTAATGAAACAGTAAGTTATGACCTTAATGGTAATATCAGCAGTTTAACCCGCGGAGGCGGAAGTGCAGCCCAGTTAAGTTATACCTATCAAAATAGTGGCTTAAGCAATCAGCTGGCATCGGTAAAAAATAATAATACTGCTTACAGAAGTTATGGTTATGATGCTAATGGTAATGCCACATCTGATGGCGGCAGTAAACAAATAGCATACAATTTATTAAACCTTCCCAAAGAGGTTGACCAAGGTAGCGTTCCCCTTGCAACATACACATATGATGCAACCGGGGTTAAATTGCGTAACACAAGCAGCGACGGAAGTGCCTGGGATTATGTTGATGGCATTGTTTACTACAATAATAATATTGCTTTTATAGAAACAAGCGAGGGCCGGGCAGTACCCAATGGCGGAACTTATAGCTATCAATATAATTTAACAGATCATTTAGGCAACGTACGGAGCAGCTTTGATAAAGATCCATCCACTCAGCAAGTAAGGCAGATACAGGAAGATGATTACTACACTTTCGGCTTAAGGAAACTTCCTGGTGTATATGATTTCTCTAACGGTAACCGGAACCTTTATAACGGTAAAGAGTTACAAAATGACTTAACAAACCAGGACGATTTCGGCTGGCGTTTTTATGATCCGGTAATTGGGAGGTGGAATGCCGCCGACCAGTTAGCGGAAAATGACGCTGCCGTTTCTCCTTACAACTATGTGAGTAATAACCCGGTTAACCGGATAGATCCGGATGGGCTGTGGGACTGGTATTTACCCGATGGAGAAACAGACAAAACAAAGGCGGTTTGGTTTCCTGGAAGCGGAGCCCATGCGGGTTATACTAATATAGGGCCATCGGGCTGGGGAATATATGAGGCAACCGGACAAGTGGAATGGTTTAACGCCGATGGAACAAAATCATTATCGCGTTATAACCTGGCAGAAGTAAAAATAGTTGATGCCAAGCCCGGTCCTTCACTTGCAGAGCAGGCTTTAGATATCGGCACTAATTTTATACCCATTGTAGGCTCATCTAAGGATATTTACCAGGGTATTCGCGATGGTAATTGGTTGCAGGCGGGATTGGGAGTAGGCGGTTTAATTCTTGATGTGGCCACGCTTGGAAGTTCTTCGTTGATTGAGGGAGGGATAAAAACGGGAGTTAAAGAGCTTGCTGAAGTTGGGACTAAGGAGCTGGTTGAAAGTGGTGTAGAAAAAGCCAGCCAATATTCGGTTGCGTATGAAATGAAATTAGATGAAGAATTTGTAAAAGCAACGAGACCCACACATTTTCAACAAGCTAATAAAGCTTTATTAAAATCGTTAGACAGTGATGTCGAATTTGAACAAAAAATGACCGAACTAATCCCTGATCTCAGAAGTCAATTAGTTGGATCTAAAGGAGGAATAGCCCGCACTTCTCTGTCAAATTGGACCTGGCACCATGCTGCAGAGGAAGGGGTTATGCAACTTGTACCCAGGGCGCAACATACTTCTTCAGCTTTTCAACATTTATTTCACCCGGGTGGTATCGGTGGATTTGCGATTTGGGGCAAATAATTTATAAATTAGTGATATGGAACTTATTAATAACAATACGCTCGAAAATATTATAAAAGAGATTGATTCCTTTGAGGATGAGATGGTTTTGTATGTTGAACAAAAAGACGATAAGTGGCATTTATCTTCAATGGCTTATATTTACTCATTTGAAAATGAGGAAGAAGTGCCCACTGAAGTAAAGGGAGTGCCCTACTTTTTGGAAATATCGTTGATAAACGAAGTAATTGAAGTATGGCAATCCTGGACATCAAATAAAAAAAATACAAATCAGGAAATTGTTGACGCTGTAATATATTACGCCGAAAATGATTCATATAAGCCAATCTGACTTTGACTTAATTAGTACTTTTTTTTATTATCTATCCAAAGTGATAAATATGTAACTCCCGGATGCAGGTTTCATCCGGGAGTTTGTATTTTTTAACAGTGTGG
Source organism: Mucilaginibacter sp. P4_D1 (assembly GCF_056401935.1). Classification (NCBI taxonomy): domain Bacteria; kingdom Pseudomonadati; phylum Bacteroidota; class Sphingobacteriia; order Sphingobacteriales; family Sphingobacteriaceae; genus Mucilaginibacter; species Mucilaginibacter sp. P4_D1. The sequence continues at coordinate 73,400 of NZ_JBFUIJ010000029.1, read as the reverse complement.
AAAATATTCATAAACACCATGTATTACCTCAAAACTTCAAAAATCGGTTCCAAGAGGCAATGAACAATATTTCTTTAAACCAGGAATCAGTAAAACTATCTGTCGGCTCAACTTATATTATAATTGATGGACTTTATGTAAGTGACATAAAGAAATCTATTGAAACTTTTGACAAAGGCGTATCAATTGAAGAAATTCAACAAATAGTATTTCCGTATAATGCGATGGCTTTAGGGGAGTTTGTTGCAGATGATGTAGCCATTTTTAATGTTGGTAGGATAAAAAAAGTTAGATATGATAAGTCTCTTCTGGCTAAAAAGAACGTTGTGAGCACAGATACGGGATTATTGTTATTTATAAACAGACTTGCCTTCTGGGATTTTATAGAAAGATTTGACTATGATACTTTAGTTGATTCGAATATAAGCTTGATAAATGAACCTTTTTGGCAATCGCTGATTAAGGGGCATGATATTACCGATTTTGCATTGATAATTCCGACTGTTTTAGGGGCAGGAACATCCTCAGGCGGTAGTGGAATATATGAAATCAGTTAACAGAAATGTGGAAGAGGTTACGTGCTGGTTGTTTAGTTTCATCCAGCTACCGCAAGTGTTTTCGCCGGCGCCCCGGTAAGCTATGGGGGTAACTTGCTGATGGGTAAACGCCGTGTCAAGTAATGAATAATACCCGGATGTTCGTTTCATCCGGGTATTATTCATTACCTGCAGGTCGCGTTAAGGATTGCAGTGAGCCCACAGCGCGGGCAGGTCGGGGCGGCAAAACCGACCCCCTGCGCCCCCCGGTTTCTATTGAAATGTATTCCCCATCTGGAACATCGGCAGGTACATGGCAATCATAATTACCCCAACCAGGAAGCCTACCACAATGATAAAAAGGGGTTCCATGATACTGCTTAGGGAGGCTGTTTGGTATTCTACCTCCTCGCCGTACTGCTCTGCTATCTTGGCAAAAAAGTAGTCCAGCTTGTTTGATTCTTCGCCAATCCTTACCAGCTGGATCATTTTTGACGGGTATATCTTGAACTGCTGCAAGCTCTGGTGCAGCGATTTACCATTCAGGATATCGTCTTCTACCTTTTGGAGTGATGATTCAATGGGGTACCAGCCCACCATCTGCCTGCTCAAGGCAATAGCCCTTAACAACGGCACGTGCGAGCCGGTAAGCAATCGCATGGAATTGCAGAACCGGCCCAGGTATATCTTTTTCACCAGGTTACCCGCCACCGGCACCTTCAATACAAAACCGGAAGATATTTTGCGGTAAGGTATCGTTTTGCGCACCCGGAAAAGGAAAACGACGATAGCGGTAATGAAGAGGAAGGCGGGCAGAAAATAGGTTTCCATCCCCTTGGAAATGGTTATTACAAGTTCAGTAATCCAGGGCAGCTGCCCTCCGAAGCGTTTGAGTACATCGGCAAACATGGGTACTACCACCTTCAGCATAAAATACACCGCACCAAATGACGATAGTAATACCATACAGGGATAGGAAAGTGTGGAAACTATTTTGCGCCTTTGTTTTATCCTGCCCTGGTAATATTTGGCCAGGTCTTGCAGCACCATGGCCAGTTGGCCGGTTTCCTCACCAATCTGGATGCTGTATACCTCGTACAATGAAAACTTGCCCGATTTTTCCAAAGCTTTGGAAAGGGCTATACCATTATTCAATACACTATCCTGTATGGCTGCAAACAGTTTTTTGTCGCTTTCTTTTTCCTGTTCGGCGGTTACCAGCTCCAGGCTGGTTTTTAAATTGATGCCGGCCAACAGGAGCGAACTTAGCTCCAGGTACAGGTATTCCTTTTTTTTATCGTTAAGTTCCTTGCTTCCAAAACTGATATCCCGGTTTAAAAACGCAATAATGCCGCTCTCGCCTTCCTGTTTTGCAGGTTTGGGTATTTTCTTTTTTTCGTACTGGGTCAGGTCAATTGCCGGCATAGGTATCCTGTTCAAAAAGGTTAGCAGAACTGTATTGTTTATAATAATGAAAGGTCATTTTATCGTTGTGTAACAGCAAATCAAGTTCAAGTTCGTCAACCCTGTTATCTAAAGGGTCGTGCCCGGTTTCAATGGCGTGTTGCTCAAAAAGCATATTGGTACGGGTTGTTTTAAACTTAAAGGTGTCTGTTATGCCATTGGTACGCACAATATAATCACTATTGAGCACGTATCGGATGTTGTCTTTATTATTCTTGAAAAATAAACCGGAATCGGTTTTTTCGATCAGGTCGGCGCGCCGGAAATCGCGACTAAGCAAAAGGTCAAGCTGCGCCAAATTTGCCGATTCCTCATTTTTGAATACAAATGCATGGTACGAATTGCTTACCACCGCAAATGCCACATAAACTATGGCTATCAGTATCCCCGACACCAACAGTGCAATGGTTACTTCCATAATGGTGAAGGCCTTTAATTTATGGTTTAACATTGTCATTATTGATCATTATTTCCGAAACCTCTGCTATCTCCCKTTGGTTTTCGTCATAAGCGGTCAAATAAAACTCGCTAAGGCCCGGTCCGCTTTCAAAGGGTTTAACCACTGGTATAATGCGGAAGCCATCCTGGTTAAAAGCTTCCTGGGGCAGTTGCCGGGATTGTTCTGCTTTAAGCAGGGCATTTCTGAGCACAGCCGTTGCCCGCATTTTTTTTGTGGATATTGCTTGTTGTGTTACATTGGCAAATATCATCATGGCCATACCAAATACCACAACAATAATCACAAGGGCCACCACCACTTCTACAATAGTAGCGGCCTTCAGCATCCCGTTTTTCTTTATTTTACCTCCAGCCATTGCAGTATTTTTTTTTCAGACGAGGCTACAGGAATAAGGTCGCTGGTCAGGTAATATCGTGATAAAGCGGGTGCATCAATTTTTAGGTTTATCAGGTAGTTTTCATACCGGCTAAATGCCGTTTGGTACATAAAACGCGTGGTAAAAACACTCCCTTTAACCGCGGCGCTGTCTTTGGTCGAAAGAATATGTTGTGCATAAATTTGTCCGCTCACCTGGGCTCCTTTGCCCAAACTGATGGTTGCCGGCAGGGCAGAAGCTTCTTTTTCGTAAGTGAATATGGTGCCATTGACCTGGGCGTTTTGACCGATAATAATTTGTGGCGGAAAACCAATCCTCGGTGACTTATAACGCAGCAGGCCAAGGCAAGAAGGATACTCCAACCTGCAGTTTTTTTCGATACTTATAGAATCAGAAGCAAAGAGCTGGCAACTCCCGTGGAAACCGCTTTTAACAACGATGGCCTTTGCAAATATCATCACATTATTCAATATCGCGGTACTATCTATAGTAAGCAACGTGTCTGCATACAGCATAATGTTACCCGACAATTTGGTGTTTTTTATAGTGTATGGGCTGTTGCCCAGGTTAACAATATTGGCAGGGCGGCGAAACGAAGCCGCCAACGTATCTACATGCCAGTTCTTATTTACAGTAGCCCCCTGATTATTAAACAGCTTTTCCAAACCGTTCAGGCGGGTGTTATTCAACGGGGGCAGGCTACGCTGGCTGTCATGAATGTTGCCCACGACCATTCTTTTGTCGCCTTGATAGGCTTTATTATCTACATATGCGGCCTTTACGCCGGCCTTCGGCAGGTATGCGTCACCGCGGATTGTAGTCTTTCCGCTTACCGAGACCGACCTGTCTTCATCTATCAGGTAGATAGATGCCCATTTGGATGAATCGATTGCAAAAGCGGTCGAAAATACTTTAATTAACGTGTCTTGCTGCTTGAATGCTTCCACAATGCCGACGTCATAAATACCCCAGGGAATATTTTTTAGCCGTACAGAATCATCGCCATTATTGAACAAATTCAATGTCTTCCCTTGTAAGTAGGCTGGATCATTTGTCCGCAGCAGGATATGTACTCCCGACGAAAGGTTATCCTGTAAACGGTCAAACCGCGACTTTACCAGGTATTGCCCCCTGAAAAAATAAGCTGCCAGCACAAGGGTAGCGCATATTAAGGCAATTACCAGGCTGATAATAATGACGATATAAAGCGCCGAGCCTTTAAGCATGACCCTTGCCCGGCTTGGGCTTCTTTTTAAAAATATTAACCTTGTCAAAAAGCGAACGCGGCTTTCCATTCAAAGCCCTACCGTTGTTATAATAAACTATCCGTGAAGAATCGCGGCTTTCGTGAAATACCACGGGGCCATCCAATTCATTTTGGTGGTATTCTCCGCTTTGTTTCAGGCTGCCATCCGGGTTAAAAAAGCTAAAGCTGCCCGAACGTATTCCATTGTGCCAGTTAACTACCTGTATCAGGGTACCGCGTTCATCCCAATCTTTCCAGGTTCCGTCTTTTAGTCCCTTTTTAAACGTGCCCATGGTTCGGGTGTTATGGTTAAGGTATGTTTCGGTATAGGCGCCATTTAATAAACGCCCGCTAAAACCGCCTTGAAGGGTATGTACCTTATTGGTTGCATACCAGTAATAAGTAAGTGTGCTTTGCACATCAGGATTTGAATTAACAGGTATAATTTCTGCCAGTATCGTCCGGTCGGTATCTGTTATCCTCACTTTGTGAAAACCATAATCAGGCATTTTTTGCCCGAATGAGCAGCAGTAAAAAAAGATAAAAAAAGCTGTATAAATGAATTTCATTAAATTGCAGGTTGGATATGAATATATTTTGTTTTGCCTCCGCTCTTAAACAGTACAGAATCTTTCATATTCCGAACCAGTTTAAATTGCCCTATCGTTTCTCCCTCGCTCATCATCGCTTCCTGGCCGTTTATTTTCATAAAAGCAATCAGTTTTTTAGACCCCGGGTTTTTGATATATCCTGAATACCGTATAATATCCCAGTTGAAAGGCGGCGGCACATTGGCCCGCGCAATTCCGGTATTCTGGCGGATCCTGGGCAGCGGCTTTGCGGTGTCTTTCCTGGCAGCAATCCCAAATGGATCACGGTAATTCAGCAGGAGGCGAGCGGTATCTTTTGGTACTGCATAATCATTAAAAACCTCTTTAGGTGCAGGTGGCGGTACATAACTTTCATCATGGTTGCTGCTGTAAGCAATAACTATACGGTAAATGATGAGCCCCCATACCAGCAATACAACAACAATTAGTACATATGTTAATGCCTTATTTTTTTTGACCATGATCTATTGGCTTAAAACAGTACAAAATTTCTAAGCGCACTGGCTTTCCCTTCCTTACCCGAGGCATTTAATGCACTTACTTTCCAATATATCTTCTCACCTGTAACCCCAAGTGTAAAGTTATACCCGGTAGAATTGACCGTAATTGGAAAATTGTTACTATACAGGGTGGTCGAATCGCTTTTAAATACATATAATTTATATCCCGGCACCCCGGTGACCGAATTCCAGCTTAACTGCACTGGTAAACTAATACTACTTCCGTTAGCCGGCGACACCAGGCTAACCTGTGCAGGCAGCGGCAATTGATAGGTTACAYAATTAATAGCCGACCATTTGGATTGCTCAGTCTCATTTTCTGCCCTAACCCGCCAACCGTAAACCTGATCCTTCGGAAAGGTAAAATTAACCTGGAGCCCGGGGACAACCTGGTTATACACCAACGCATCTTCATTTGCAAAGTTATTTGTATCAATCTCCACCTGGTATTTAGTAGCGCCGTATAAGCTGTTCCATTTAAACAGGGATGCATTTGTGCTTGTAACCAAATTGTTAGCCGGTGATGCAAGGGTGACAGTTTGATTGGTTAGTGACGACTCTTCGACAACAAAGTTCCTGGTTGGCGAATAATTCGTCTGTGAGCTGCCATTTTCTGCCCTAACCCGCCATTGATAGTTTCCCGGCTCCAGGGTCGAAGTAAATTTGTTGCCTTTAACCAGCGTATCCAGGATCAGGCTACCAACGGAGTCGAAACGGGGTGTAACCACTTGCAGCCTGTAACTTAGTGCATCCTCAACTTCATCCCACCAGAAATTAACGGTGTATTTAGTACTTAAGTACTGGTCTGATGGTGCTTCAAGCGTCACTTGCCTTTTGTCAATTGAAGGTTCTATGAACTCTTTACATGACGAAAGCAGTTCGTTTAAAGCCAAAAAGACAGGGAAAATGTAAAATAAGTGTTTAAGTTTCATTCCCGACTAATTTAGGAATAAGTATTAATTATATGAAAACAATATCTCGATAAAAGAAAACTTTAGATTAAAGGATATTGCGATTCCCTTATAATTGTTATGATGTAAGGCTGCCAGAATACGACGGGGCGTTTTCAAGTATATTTTTTACCTGGATGGCGCAATTTTTCCATAAAAAATTGAAATAGAAAAAGGGCAGTATCGAACACCCGGGGTAAATGAAGTGCCGATTTTATATATTTGATTAACAGTGAATTATCGGAAATAAAAAACGGGACAGAACTGGATTTTTCCAGCCTGTCCCGAAGAGTGACCTGGGAGAGGATCGAACTCTCGACCCACTGATTAAGAGTCAGTTGCTCTACCGGCTGAGCTACCAAGTCGTTCCGGTTTTTTGCCGGGTTGCAAATATGCTAATTTTTATTTGAGCGCGAAAGTCTGAAAGCCGGAAAGTCTGAAAGTATTTTGTCATTTTCTAACTTCCTGACTTTTAAACTGCCGCGTACAAATCTTCACGTTGTTTTTGTACCACCGGGCTATTGATGTATTCATCGTAAGTCATCAGCTTATCAATATAGCCGCCAGGTGTTAATTCAATAATGCGGTTGGCTACGGTTTCTACCAGTTCATGGTCACGTGAGGTGAACAGGATGGTGCCCCTGAAGTCTTTCATGCCATTATTAAGCGCGGTGATGGATTCCAGGTCGAGGTGGTTGGTTGGTTCATCAAACATCAGCAAGTTGGCTTGTTGCAGCATCATACGGCTAAACATGCAGCGCATTTTCTCGCCTCCTGATAGTACATTGCTTTTCTTTAATACTTCTTCGCCCGAGAATAGCATCCGACCTAAAAAACCGCGGATAAACTGATCGTCCTTCTCGCCTGGTGAATATTCGCGCAACCAGTCAATCAGGTTATCATCTTTGCCTTTAAAGTATTCGGCGTTATCAATAGGGATATCTGCCGGGTTTATGGTAACACCCCATTTAAATGTGCCTTTAAAATCGGCGTCCCTGCCGGTTAATACATTATAAAGGGCTGTTGTAGCAAGGCTGTTTTGTGATAATATGGCAATTTTATCACCCTTATTAACAGTGAAGCTAATATTGTTGAATAGCAACTCGCCGTTAAGCGATTTCTTCAGGTTCTCAACCTGTAATATCTGGTCACCTGCTTCGCGGCCAAGGTTATTAAATATGATGCCCGGATATTTACGGTTTGATGGTTGAATTTCATCAATATTAATCTTGTCCAGAGCCTTCTTCCGGCTGGTGGCTTGTTTTGATTTTGAGGCGTTGGCGCTAAACCTGCGGATAAATTCCTGCAATTCCTTAACCCGCTCTTCCGTCTTTTTATTCTGATCAGAACGTTGTTTCAGCGCAAGCTGGCTCGATTCGTACCAGAAGGTATAGTTACCGGTATAAATGGTCATTTTAGCGAAGTCGATATCCACCACGTGCGTACACACGGTATCCAGGAAGTGCCTGTCATGCGATACCACCAAAACAATGGCCTCATACGAAGCTAAAAAATCCTCCAGCCAGCTCACGGTATGGATGTCCAGGTCGTTGGTAGGCTCATCCAATAGTAAAATATCGGGTTTGCCAAAAAGTGCCTGGGCCAACAATACACGTACTTTTTGGGTATTGTCCAGGTCTTTTACCAGGTTGTAATGAAATTCCTCCTTTATGCCAAGGTTGCTTAATAGGGTAGCTGCATTACTTTCGGCATTCCAGCCATCCATTTCGGCAAAAAGATTTTCCAGCTCCCCGGCGCGTTCGCCATCGGCATCGGTAAAATCTTCTTTCAGGTAAATGGCGTCTTTTTCCTTCATTACAGCATACATTTCCTTGTGGCCCATCATTACGGTTTCAAGTACCGTAAATTCGTCAAAAGCATAGTGGTTTTGACTTAATACCGCCATGCGTTCGCCAGGGGTGAAGCTCACCGAACCACTGGTTGGGTCAATATCTCCTGAAAGGATTTTTAAAAATGTTGATTTACCGGCGCCATTAGCACCAATAATGCCGTAGCAATTGCCTTGAGAGAATTTAAGATTAACGTCTTCAAATAAAGTACGTTTACCGTAACGTAAAGATAGATTGGATACCGTGATCATGCTGCACCTGTAATTTGGCGCAAAAATAAGCTAAAAACTTCGTTTATGGTAAATTAAGCTGATATTATGTTTATGTAAATGATTGTGGATATGGGGAAGAATTTGTTTGCCCAATCTTTTTGTCAAACGTGGATACTATTGCACAAAATATTCGCAGGGTTGAAACTAAACGCCTGATTTATACGTTATACACTATAATTTACCAATTATAAATAAATGGAACAACCTTTGACTATATTATTTATATTAATTAATTTTTAATTTTTTCACAGTCATGGGAGCACTAATCGTGAGCTTAATTATTATCAACGTAGTAATAGCTGTCAACAACATACAAAAACGTAAGGTATACTAATAGCCTTAAAATGCCAGCGCAAATTTAGGCTAACAGGCCTTTTAAACTTTGTGTTTCATGGTCGGCTAATTTTTGCAGGGGCCCGGAAGCAAGCATTTTCAGCATCATGCTTAACTCTGCATTAATAGTAAAAACAACATCTGTTTGGTCGTTATTTGGGGATAACGACCATTTTAGTTCTAAAGCAAAGGGTGGTTTTGCCGCCGGTTTAATTACAATTTCCTGGTTTGCAATACGGTTATCTACCTTTAATGATAGCTTGGCCATATTGGGTATGCTAAAACTTGCCTCATCGGTGGTAGAAACCCATTCCTGTATGCTATCAGGCATTAGTTTTTGGTGATTATTAAAATCTGCCAAATAGTTGTAAACCTCGTTTATCGGTTTGTTTATGCTGATGGAACTGGTAAATGTAGTCATAAGAAGTTTTAAGTTTTGAGTGATGAGTTATAAGTTTTAAATGGGCAAATGAAACTCACAACCCAATACTCATAACTCAAAACTATTTTTTAGCTTGATGCAATTTGCCCCCAGGCAGATGGATTTTCGCGCCACTGGGCTAATAAAGCCACATCTTTTTCGCTGATGTATTGGTTTGCTTCGGCATATTTTATTAACGCATTGTAGTTTGATAGCGTTACAAAGGGGCAACCCGCATTTTTAAAATTTTCGGTAGCTATATCAAAACCGTAGCTAAAAATGGCAGCAAGGCCCGCTACTTCAAATCCGGCGCTTTTTAACGCGTCGACAGCTTGAAGGCTGCTTTTTCCGGTTGATATCAGGTCTTCAATTACAACAACCCTTTTGCCGGTAGTAGTTTGCACATCGCCCTCAATTAAGCTGCCTGTACCATGTTCTTTTGCTTTGGCCCGTACATATATAAAAGGCAGGCCCATTTCCTGCGCTACCAGCGCTCCTTGCGGAATGCCTGCTGTAGCAACGCCGGCTATGCAGCCAACACTGCCAAATTTTTCCTGGATAATAACAGTTAATTGCTGCCTGATATAGGTGCGGATTGACGGATGAGACAGTGTTACCCTATTATCGCAGTAAATAGGCGATTTCCATCCTGATGCCCATGTAAAAGGATTATTAGGTTGTAATTTAATTGCTTTAATTTGCAGCAGGAACTCGGCAACCTGCTGTTCTATCTCATTATTATTAAACATGGCTCAAAAATACAGAATTTATATTAACGAAAAGGTTATCCTGCTGACTGAATCAGAACCTCATGGAGTAGAAAAATACGAAAAGCTTGATGCAGAGGTCTTTGATCTTAAAATAATTTACACCTGGATACTGGCCAACCCCAAAAAGCTGTTCTACATCAAATGTAATAATGTTAAAGAATTTTTAAAATCTGTTAAAAAAAGCATTACAGTTATTGAGGCTGCGGGTGGCCTGGTTAAGAATACCGCGGGTAACTATTTATTTATTTACCGTAACGATAAATGGGATTTGCCTAAAGGTAAAATTGAAAAAGACGAAAAAGTTAAAGAAGCCGCCGTACGCGAGGTAGAAGAGGAGTGTGGCATTAAAGTAAGCAGGCTCAACGAGAAAATTTGTAAAACCTACCATGTATATATAAACCGCGGAGAAATAGTGCTGAAAAAAACGCACTGGTTTAAAATGGATTGCAAGGGTAAAGAAAAACTAAAACCGCAAAAAGAAGAAGGTATTACTGATGTGCGCTGGTTTGAAAAAGAACACATCGAGCCTATTATCGACAATACCTTTCCATCTATACTGGACGTATTACACAAAGAAAAGCTGGCTACAAATAAGCTAATGCCTCTGAAGGGATAAACTGGGCCACATCGCCATGGTGGCGCATAATTTCGCGTACGATGGTTGAACTGATAGACGAGTAGCCGGGTTTACTTACAATAAATATGCTTTCAATGTCGGGCATTAATGCATGGTTCATCTGGGCTATTGCTTTTTCGTACTCAAAATCAGATACCGTACGGATACCCCTGATCATGTAGGTGGCACCGATGCTTTTGCAAAAATTTACGGTAAGGCCTTCATAAGCTACAATGTGTATCCGGTCGTCATGCTTAAAAACAGCCCGTAACATTTGCTCCCGGGTTTCAATACTCAATAATCCTTGTTTGCTGCTATTGGCGCCAACGCCTATATAAAGCTTATCAAACAGGCCAACAGAGCGTTTTACGATATCTACATGTGCTTTGGTAACCGGATCAAACGAACCTGGGAAAAGAGCGATCTTCATAGTAGCATGGTGTTAATACTATACCAAAAGTAGTAATGATTTTTAAAGTTTAAGCACGCGGTTGAATTTAAAGCGCGATAATATCTTCCAGGCTATAATAAACCTTAATGCCTTGCTCCAGGGCAATTTGTACATCGCCATCGGCCCCTTTTAATTCGCCGGTTATCCTTAAAATGGCATCACATTTGGCCAGTATACGCCGCGATACGGGGTACGAGATTTCCTGATAAGCTTCATCCCCCCGGATGTGTTGATCCTGCTTGCTTTAACAGGGGCAGGGCAAGCCATTCGCCTATTACCGGAATGTGCCCGGCCCTGAAAATGGGTAGCGCGGCTTCTTCCATTTTTCTTAAATTATTAACCATTGGTTCGGGATCGTCGTTTGTGCCAGATCGGCAGGGGCCTGCAATTAAAATGATTAAAGGTTTACCTGTCATGATACCAGGTTGTTTATTTGCGCGTACTGTAAAAGCATTATTGTTTTGGCGTCCTTAATTTCGCCGGTACTAATCATGTTTAAAGCCTGCATAAATGGCAGTTCCAATACTTCTATGTTTTCGTTTTCTTCATCCAGGCCGCCGCCGTCGCTTACTTTCATGTCGGGTGTATATTCAGCTACAAAAAAATATAATATTTCTGTTACCGATCCTGGCGACATGTATGCCTCAAATACCTTTTTTATATTGGTTATTTTATAGCCGGTTTCTTCCTCGGTTTCTTTCCTGATGCAATCTTCCGCGTTGTTTTCATCCAGTAGCCCGGCGCAGCATTCTATAAGCATGCCGTCCTGGTTGCCATTAATATAGGTAGGCATCCTGAACTGGCGGGTAAGTATCACAGTTTTAAGATGTGTGTTGTAAAGCAATATAGTTGCGCCATTCCCCCGGTCATAAGCCTCGCGCGTGAGTTGATGTACCGATCCATCTTGTTTAATAGCCTCAAACGTTACATTATTGAGTGTATACCAATTCTTGGAGAGGATCTCTGTTTGTAATATTCTGATTTTATCCATTATTTTGATTGTTTTTGATCTATTTTGATTATTTTTGAACAAATGAACGTTATTTAAATGAACTTTCAAAAAAGAAAACAAAAAATACTCGAGCAACTAAACAGTATCGGCGAGGTAGATATCAAAGAACTGGCAGCAACCCTTGCTATCTCGGAGATAACCGCCCGGCGCGATTTAAACCAACTTGCAAGCGACGGTTTACTTTACCGAACCCACGGCGGCGGCATGAAGGTTGATCCTTTGGCAAAACCGCAGGATTTTGTAAACAAGGCCGCACAAAATTCAAATGCTAAAGACAATATTTGCCGCAAAGCTGCCGGGCATATTCACGACGGGGATATTATTTTTATGGATTGCGGCAGTACCGTTTTCAGGTTATGCCAGTTTATAAAAAATAAAAAAATAAAGGTAATAACAAACTCATTGCCTGTTATTTATGAATTGCAGAACTGCCAGGTCTCCCTGAATATAATAGGAGGAGAGTTCGACAGCAAAAGGCAGGCCGTACACGGCAAAGCAGCAAACGAGCATATTGGCCGATACAGAGCCGGTAAGGCCTTTTTAGGCGTTGACGGCATATCTCCAAACGGTCTATTTGCAAACAGCGAACTGGAAGCAGAAATAACATCGGCTTATATCAAACAAAGTGCCTTTACCTATATCTTATGCGATGCCGGTAAAATAAACAACGAGACTTATTTGAAATTTGCCGATATAAGCCAGGTTGACGCTATAATTACCAATGCAGATGACGAAAAGCTTCAGCTTTTTGCAGAAACCACTTTGGTTATTCTGAAAGTGGATTAAGCCTGTTCGGCAGTATCGTTCCTAAAAAACGAAAACGATGAGTGTCCATACTTTCGCTGCTCCACAAATGACGCGTGCTGACTAATATTTTGCATCGATTGATGCTCTACAATCAGCAAAGCCCCTGGTAATAGTATGTTCCGTTCAAAAACTATTTTCGGTATCTCGGGAATCTTGTTCAGGTCATACGGAGGATCGGCAAAAACAAGGTCGTATTGTTCAGTTTCCATCTGCAGGTACTTGAAAACATCCTCCTTATACACCTTCACCTGGTCAAGCTTATGCTGGCGCGATGTGTCTTTAAGATAGTTAACACAATGGATGCTCCTGTCTACAGATATTACTTCCGTTGCGCCTCTTGATGCAAATTCTAATGAAATATTGCCGGTGCCGCTAAAAAGATCAAGCACCTTGATGCCTTCAAATTCTATCTGATTTAAAAGAATATTAAAAAGCGCTTCCTTGGCCAGGTCGGTAGTGGGGCGCACCGGAAGGTTTTTGGGTGGATTAAGCCTTAATCCTCTTAAAGTGCCTCCGATGATACGCATAATGACAGGGCAGAAAGTGACAATATTTTATGCCCCTCAATTTCAAGCGGGGTTTGCAGAATTTTAGTAGTATTCACCTCAACCTTTCCAAAAAATTCGGCCAGGCGGGTAATGTTTTTGTCGCCTGCATCAACGTCTCCACTTATATAAACGTAAGTGTAGGCGGGTTGCAGGTTTAACTCGTCGGTTACCAGGGATGCAAAATAGGCCAGTTCATCTTCGCCGGCAAATTCAAACGTGTTATAAAACCGCAGTTTGCTGAAATTGAAGTTGGCAATTTCAACCGTATCACCATTAATGTTTACGTACAGGTCTCTGTCGCCGGGCTGATTGCGGGCCAAAACATTTAACCAGCCCTTTGATGTGTAAACGGTGTGGCGCAAACCAAATTCGTCGGCTGCGTTTAATATAGTTTCGGGTGTTTTATAGATGATAACATTGCGGCTGTCAATTGGTTGCGATAACACTTTTTCGTCAGCTTTTACATCCAGGAAACGGGCCAGGTAGGCAAGCTTTTCCGGGTTAAAAACGGTTTGTGGCAGCAGCGAAAAACCGGTTGCAGGCAAGCCGATAACTACATTTTTAAAATTTGCCGATAACAGGTCGAGCAGTTCTTCCGGGTTACTTAATTCATCAAGCGGGTGATTGTCGGCAACAGCAATAAGCTTATTTTGATCGGTAACAGCGTAGGTAAACGTTGTTTTATCAATTTGTATCAATAGGGTGTAACCTTGCGCCTTATCAAGGCTAAAGTCATCATCATGGTAGTTGTAATTATATTCGCTCATGCCGGTTTAAACAAAAGTAATATTTTTTAGCAGATACCATATACATGGCGGCGGTTAATTGCTTGCATCCAGATAAAATCAAATCATAAACCTGGTGCATAACGCAAGTATAATATAAATGATCAGCGGCCTGAATATCGGTTTCGGATAGTAATCATCATCCGGGAAATACTTCCTGAAGAAATACCGCGACAATATAAACGCGGCGGCTATATGGAAAGCTATCGTAATACCGGCAACCTGGAGCAGCGGGATCATTTCATTAACGGTTAACGGTACACCTGAAGCCGCTTTTTTTATCACCTCCGGGCTAATATTAATGCCCGAGTACCTGATTGCCATAACGTATGAAAACTGTACAAACAATAAAAATATCAGTACTTCGGCTACGGCCTTCCGGTAACCGGCAACCCACAAATTAATGCAAAGCAGTACGCCGCCATATATAAAATTGAATACCGAAAACCAGAATATTGCTTTGCGCGAGTATATATCTACGTAGTCTTCTTCGCGCTGTTCTTCCTGCTTGTATTCCTCAAATTCCATGGCCAAATTTATAACTAATCTGCGTAGCTTTTTAATATGGCTAAAGGTTTTTCAATTACTTATCAGCATTTTTGCAGGGTGACAGTGATTGATCATATCCGCAAAGCATTTCCGCATACTCCCAACGGCCAGCAACTGGAACTGTTCGACAGGTTGCACACTTTTTTGCAAAGCCGCGAAGGTGATGAATGTTTTATACTGCGCGGGTACGCTGGTACCGGTAAAACTACCATAGTAGGGGCATTGGTAAAAGCGCTTAAGCAGTATAATTATCGCTCGGTGCTGCTGGCGCCTACAGGCCGGGCAGCTAAAGTGATCACCAATTACTCGGGTAAAAAGGCGTTTACTATTCACAAACGCATCTACCGTAAAAAGGCTGCCTTAACACTTGATGATGGTTTTGCCATCGCCGATAACCTGTCAAGCGATACGTTGTTTATAGTTGATGAGGCATCCATGATCAGCGACGAATCCATAGGTGGCCGGGTGTCGCTGCTGTTCGATTTGCTGCGGTATGTGTACAACGATAAAAACTGTAAGCTGATGCTGGTAGGCGATACCGCCCAGCTGCCGCCTGTAGGCTCAGATACCAGCCCGGCCCTGAGCGAAAAAATAATGCAGGATAAATTCGGCCTGACTATTTTTAAATATGAGCTAACCGATGTACTGCGCCAGCAAAAGGACTCGGGGATTTTATTTAATGCGACCGAAATTCGTGACCTGATCAGGAAAGACGAAGCGGTTGCCCCTAAAATCGTGACCAAAGGCTATAAAGACGTTTTCAGGATGACGGGCGAACGGTTGCCCGAGGGACTTGAATACGCCTACCGGAAATACGGCTACGACAGAACACTCATCATCTGCCGGTCGAACAAAAACGCTAACCTGTACAACGGGCAAATCCGTAACCGGATTTTGTACCGGGAAGAGGAGCTAACCGGCGGCGACCAGATTATGATTGTAAAAAACAACTATTTCTGGCTCAAGGATAACGAGGAAAACAGCACCGATTTTATTGCCAATGGCGATATTGCCCGGATTCGTAAAGTGCGCCGAACGGAAGAAATGTACGGTTTCCGTTTTGCCGATGTGCAGATAGAATTTATTGACTACGCCGAAGACCCGGTATTGGATTGTAAAATATTGCTGGATACCCTGTATGCCGATTCGCCGGCTTTATCGCAGGAAAACCAAAAAAAGTTTTACGAGGAGGTAATGAAAGATTACGCCCACCTTACCAACAAGCGGGCTATGCACAACGAGCTGAAGCTAAACCCATATTACAATGCGCTGCAAATTAAGTTTGCTTATGCCATCACCTGCCATAAGGCCCAGGGTGGCCAGTGGGACGCCGTTTTTGTTGACCAGGGCTACGTAACCGACGAAATGATCAATATGGATTTTCTCCGCTGGTTTTACACTGCCGTTACCCGCGCAACAACTGAGTTATTCCTGGTAAATTTTGATAACCGCTTTTACAAAGTTCCCGAGGTTTTTTAGTCATAGTCATTCGCTACGCTGTCATTTGTAATTGGCTTTATCCTTGATTCCTTTGTCTGAAAATCTTTTTTCCAAAAGTCTTCGTCCTTTGTCCAAAACACTATCTTTACTCCATAATCACTTCAACTACATATCAACAAAGGGTAGCCTGATGCCCGGCCTGTTATTACAGGTTCCCGGAAGCGCTGATTTCTCAGTGTAATAGTTAAACACGTTTCAATTTTTATATTTCTAATCAATCGTAATGAAAATTACAAACTTACCGGCAACGGGCATATGCTGCATTATTTTATGCGCGTTTGTTGCGGCCAAAGCAAATACACCTATGGATACCCTGTCAAATAAACAAAAAGTACTGTCATTTTATAAGCTGATTGTCGGCCAGCGCAAAGCCGAACTTATCCCCGAATTTGTGCTGGAGAACTACAGACAGCACAACCCTACAGTCGCCCAGGGCAGGGCCGGTATTACCGGCATGATCAATTACCTTAAAACCTTGCCTCCGTCGCCTGAAGGGGCCAAATCGCCCATTATAAGGGCCATACAGGAGGGTAATATGGTGGTTACCCACCTTGATATTCAATTCATGGGCAAACGGATGGTTGTTATCGATCTGTTCGAACTCGAAAACGGCATGTTGGCCGGGCATTGGGACGCCATCCAGGAGATGCCTGATCAAACCGGGCAAACCATCACCGCATCCAACGGAACTGCCGAAATTGATACTACCGCCTCTGCCGAAAATAGCAAGCAGGTTGTAAATGCATTTTATCAGGCTATCCTGGATAAAAAAAGGCCCGCTGAATTGCTTAGGGTTGATTATACAGAACATGACCCCGCGGTTGCCAGTAGCGGTAAAGCATTGGATGAATACCTGTTGACCGGCCATAACCGCGAAATGAAAATTCACCGCGTTATTGCCGAGGGTAATTTTGTTGTGGTTCAATCGCAATTTAAAAGAGGAGGGAAGGGGTTTGTGTTTTACCAGATCTTCAGGGTTGAGGCTGGTAAAATAGCCGAGCATTGGAGCGTAGAGCAGGCTGTACCCGAAGGTGTTGAGGCTGGGGATATGTTTTAAAAGCCCACCCAGGTCATCCCGGATTTATTTCTTCCCATATGGGTTCTGGAAGAAATAAAAAAGGCAGGGTGTGTGTGATTCCTTCCCTGGGAAGGAGGAGGTAGGGGTTAAATCAGGCGTTCAAGTCGCTTTGTAACTTGTCGCTCGTATAAACCCCTCCCTGCCTTTGCGCTCATTTCCGACCGTATCTCTCAGGGAAAATGCATCTAACGTCTTGTCATCGATAAAATGACGGATAGTCTTTAGCCCAAAGTCTTAAGTACCAAGTCAAAAAAGAAAAAAATCAACTTTAGACTTACGACTTAGTACTTTCTGAAACATGGTTAACATAACTTAACACATTTCACAAAAAATATTTATAAATACCTAATAATCAATATTTTATAATTAATCATGGTTAACACTAAACTGACCGCGCGATGTAGGCGAATCCTAATATATGTGCCTGTTGTTGGCCAATACAAATCCCCTCGGTAGCCGGATCATTTAACCAGGATCAGCCAATAAAAACAAGGTGTCGTATGATACTTATATCACTCCATTCCATTAGCTATATAGATGCGTTTGGCCTGCCGCACCCCTCCCCAAACAGCTACGTGTACCCACATCTTTTAATGAAAGAAAATTGTCATTTCGAAAGAGCAAGAGGAGGCAAAGAGCAGGGGTGCGAAAGAGAAACTATCTCTTGAGCGTAGCGAAAAATCTTGAACGCCTCGCATTACGATTAGCCGCTTGGAATGCAGGGCGTACAAGATTTCTCCTCACGCCAGCGCTCAAAGGCCCCGCCTGTTCGTTCGAAATGACAACTGGTTTTATTAATCGATAAGATCCAAAAGATGTGTACACATAGTAGCCCCAAGGAGGGAATTAAAAATCTTCCGAACATCTTGTGGTGACAACCCCAATAAACTGCGGGCCGGGACACCAACAAGTGTGAAGAGATGTTGCCGCCCCGCTATCTCACGCTATTTTTGACCACCATGATTCCTCCCGTCTTGATTCTTGACTCTAATCTCTTGACTCTCCTCCCAGGCGTTCCCCCCGCTGGTAGAAGCGGCGGTCAGGCTTTCTGTTACAAGTCCTCGCAGGCCATTGCCCGCACAGCCAACACGTGCTCCGGGCTTTCCACGTCAATCCTTAACGCAAGCTGCGGGTATGCTAAACCGATTTTTCCGAAATTTTAAATCTTTTTTGGTAAATAATTGCTAAACCGGTTTTTTGTTGGTGGTGATAAAAATTTCGGCGTTCTGTATTTACCAATTTTAGCGAAAGTCTTGTGCGTTTGGATGTGAGTGGCTGACTTGTGATATAGGGAACTTTTTTACGACGAGACACCTCATAGAGGAAGAACTTTATTTAGCTGTCTCCTTGGGGTCTCTCGTAGAGGACCCTGAGGTACCCGATCATCTCGCATAAACGCGGCTTGGGGATTCCGACTGGCTTTGTACACCGCAGGGTCCTCGTTGAGAGACCCCGCGGGGACGAATTGATTTCGAAAAAAATTAAGGTTAACGGCTATTGAGACAACTCCAACAAAGTGCGGGTGCGGTGCAGAACACCAACAAGGGCGGAGTACGCCATGACAAAGTTTATATCGAAAATATTGTCCATAGGTTTAGTATATTTGATATTATTTCTATTAAACCTTTATCATGTCAGAATCTTTTCCTCAATTTATAAGCAATTCTCCTATAGGTGAGGATCTTTTTGAAGGTAAATCTCAAGAACGTGTAGCTACATATATTTGCAAAAATCTCATCTCAAATGAGGAATGTAAAATTATTGGAATTGACGGTGGTTGGGGAACTGGAAAATCCAATTTGATTGAGATTACCAAAAGAAAATTAAATGAAATCTCGATAGGCAAGTTTCATTTCTTTGTTTACGATGCATGGGGACATCAAGAAGACTTACAAAGAAGATCAATTTTGGAAGAATTGACGTTTTTTTTAACCGGAAAGACAAATGGCACAAGTATTATCAGTGATGCAACCAAGTGGGAGAAAAAGCTCAAATCACTACTAGCAAAGTCTAAAGAAACACAAAAGAAGACAATCCCAAGCCTAAGCATAGGGGTTGTTTTCTCTGGATTGTTGTTGTTTTTAACGCCATTATTTAAAGCTTTATCAGAATTGGCTAGCTGTAAATGGGTCAAAATTTTAATTGTTTCTGTACCTCTGATCCTGTTATTAGTTCTGCTGGCTTTTTATTATGTTGTGAAAACAGATAAATCATTGGATATAAAAACCCGTTTGAATCTCGCGATACAAAAACTGTTTTATATTTATCAAAAGAGTCAGCAATCTGATACAACTTTTGAAACCATTGCTGAAGACGAGCCCTCTGTAAAAAAATTCCGAGACTGGATGCACGATATAGCGGCAGATTTGGGAGAACACCGCCTGATCATAGTTTTTGACAATATGGATAGGTTGCCTGATAACAAGATCACCGAATTGTGGTCTTCTATCCATACTTTTTTTGCCGAGGAAAAATATGAGAAGATTAAGGTTATTATACCATTTGACCGCCAAAATATTGAAGATGCATTTAAACACACGAATGACGAAGAGCACAGTTATACTGACGACTTTATAAATAAGACGTTTGACGTTGTTTATCGGGTGTCACCGCCAATTTTATCCGATTGGAAAAGGTTTCTTAAAAATAAGTGGATACAAGCTTTTGATGAAATTGATGGAGAATTTGAAAAGGTAATTCAAATCTTTGACCATCTGGCACAATTTAAGACACCGCGTGATATGGTTGTTTTCGTAAATGAATGCGTGGCAGCCCAGCAGATAAACCCCAAAATTCCTTTGAGATATGTAGCTTTATTTGTCCTCAATAAAGTTTTACTGATAAACAAATCAGAAAGCGAGATCATTCAGCCGTCATACTTGAAAGGACTCGAATTTCTATATAAGCTTGATGAGGATATGCCAAAATTTATGACCGCAGTCATATACCAAATAGATCCTGAACGCGCCCTGGAAGTTGTGTTTACAGATCAGCTGAAAAATTCATTAAATGCTAATGACAAGGTAAAAGCAGCTTTAATCGCCGAAAGCGCTGCCTTCACAGTCATACTGGATAAAGCTATCATGGAAGTTGATAATGTCGCCAATGCAACTTTGACGTTAAATGACCTTGAAAATAAAGTATCAAATAAAGTTTGGGATGATCTTTATTATAGGCTTGGTATTCAAATAGAGCACGTTACCGACGCAAAGGTAAGCCCTTATCAATTAATTTTATTAACCAAAGTAACTGACCAGATAAGCTACTTAAAAAAACTTATTGCCCTGTTGTTGAATCCTCTAAAATTCTTAAGTACTGACTATCATAATAGCTTACTTGAAATTGAAAAAACGGTAAAGGATGGTGGAATGAACTTGAAAGTATCAGATTACTTAGTGGATAAAAAAGTAACGGCTGCTGATTTTGTTGCTTTGTTAAAAATCATTAAAGATGACAATACCTACAAATTATATTGTGATAATAATGAGCTTAATAGCTATTTGGAAGGTATTGATAGTGTTCAAGAATGGCGTAATTCAGATTATTTGTCGCGCATTCCTGACAGCTATAAAATGGCTAAGTTTACGGAAATGCTTACCACTAAAATGACAGAATTTGCCACAGATTCTGATTCATTGCCACCATATATAGTCGCTTATAGAAACATTTCTAAAATTGTTTTAAAACCAATATTAACAGATGATGCTATTCATACACTGTTTATAGAAGACGGGGACGTGAATGAGTTTTACTATGATATCATTTGCATGCGCATTGCACGCTGGGATAGTTACAATACAACATACGTTACGGATTTTGAAGAAATCTTGTCTGATAGCAGTACGGAAACCGTGGACGGTGTCGCTAAATTTATTCAAAAGTACGTCAATTACGGTGATTTGTTATTGAAAGTGATTTCTTTTAATAAGCCGCTCGTTAAGGCAGTTGTTCTGGAGATTATGACTAGGCATCCGAAAGATAGACGACTTGGACTAGTTAGTACTCTTACGAAAATTGATCGGATTGTTGAAGCATTGGATATTCAGCCTCAGCAGGTGAGCGACGACTTAGAGAACTGGCCATACACTGAAATCAACAAAGAAAATATTGCCAATATACTGTCCAATACAAAATTCTTTGAATTTTGCGTAACATACGACAGTCCACTAACAAAACATCTAAATAGGGTTGCTTTGGAGTATTATCAAGAGTTGTCTTACGAAAAGTGGATAGCCGAATTTAGAAAACCAAAATCGCAATTGATTCTTACAAGTTTAATTGTTTTGAAAGATCAATATCCTCCTAATGCAACTTCAGCGATCAAAGGGGCTTTAGAAAGTATTGCGAGTGGCGATATTGCTTTACCCGACCGGACTCTTTGGAATAAGCTAACCGAAAAAATAAATAAAAATACATTGCGAGCCGCCATGAAAAATATTCGTGATAGTTATGTTTCGCAAAAAGAAATTGATGTCTCGGCATTTTTGTTTTTCGGAGACTGGCTTTTTGAAGATGGTGATTTAACAGCAAACCAAGGGACCTTACGTAGAATATTTAAAAAATCTATTTTGCAAGAAACCACCGTAAATTTGATATTGAGTCATGACCAGGAAATGAAAAATATCTATCTGGGTAGTGAAGACAAAGAAGATTTTTCAAATGAAATAAAAGTGATGTTGTCTGAAGAAGCCCCTTATATAGAGAAGCTTGCTGAGCTTTTGGATATTAGGATTGTAAAGACAGACGATGAAAATAGCGGGTCAGAATGATGTTGAATTATCACCCCGCCCCGCTGTCGCGTGTGCCCCGCTGATAGGTCAATGCTCTACTAAGCAACCTTTTAAGCCCTGATGTTTTAAGTTTATCCATGCTTTTTGTGCGTTGATAATTAATAGGGATGATTAATGTTAAGGAATGATTGCAGCTTTATACAAAATACTATAACTGTGCTTGACTTTTTTGTAAGCGATAATAATTGTACTAAACAATTTTGACACACGCGGCACGCGTGCGCCAGTTTTGGAGCACGTATTCTCTAAATGAATGGCTAATTTACAGATCGAAAGGGAATGAGTAATCTCACCAAAAAGCAACATTACGTTTGGCGCCATTATTTAAAAGCTTGGGCCAGTAACGAAAAGATCTTCGCCTTTTTGAATAAGGAGAATAAACTTATCCATACCAACTTAATGGGTGTCGCTCAGGAAAGGTACTTTTACCAACTCGAAGATTTGACACTTGCCGAGGAGGCTTTTTTAACGGGCTTTGTAGCGACGAACAGCCATGCCTCATTAAAAACGCTCAATGAAGATTACCTGCGGATGTTTCTCGCTCCTTTTAAAATCAAAAGAGRATTAAGGGATTTCAACCTTGGAAAAGAGCTTTCGTTTTTGGAGGAAGACATACGGAAACTCGAATTGAATTACCTTGAGCATATACATGGTCGTTATGAGGATCATGGACACAAGCTGCTTGCCGCAGCGAAGAGCCGCGATTACTGCTTCCTGGAAAGGCATGAAGGGCTTTTCAAGACGATGATGTTTATCTGTATGCAGTATGTGCGAACTAAAAAGCGGAAGTTACAAATGGCCGAAATCTTAAAAACGGCTGGGCAAGATGACCTAAGCGGATGTTTTCACATGATTGCCTTTGTCTTAGCGGGCAACATGGCTTATAATTTGTCCTTTTCGCCCTACCTGCGGTTCACTTTTTTAACAAACCATCACTCACAAACCTACCTTACCTGTGACCAACCGGTTTTTAATTATGCTGATGACGAAAAGGATAGCGAGGGCTTCACCACCGGGTTTGAACTCTATTACCCATTATCACCAAGGTTGGCGTTGGTTATCACCAGAGAACCTCATAACGGCAACTGGATCTCAGAAGAGGAGATTAGTCAGGAACAGTTAGCTACTTACAACCAAAAGACGGTAGACACAGCAGAGAGTTTTCTTTTTGCTGACAGCGAGGCTGCCATGCTTTCTTATTTAAACCATCATTGATAGAGAATACTATTGATTAAGCTTCTCTGGGCTGGCGCACGCGTGTCGCGTGCGCCCCGCTGATAGGTAAAAACACTCTGCTAAGCAACCTTTTAAGCCCTGATGTATTAAGTTCATCCGGGCTTTGTGCGTTGATAATTAATAGGGATGATTAATGTTAAGGGAATGATTGTAGCTTTATACAAAATACCATAATGTGCTTGGCCTCTTTGTAAGCGATAATAATTGTGCTAAATAATTTGGACGCACGTGGCAGGCGTGCGCCAGCTTCGGAGAGTTTTGAGAAAGACAGACTACAATATAGGTACTTAATGACTGAAAAACAGGTTAAACTAATTATAATTACTATTTTCTGCTTTCTTGGTTTATTAAGAAACCAGGCAACCGCACAGAATGGTAAGATCAATTTAACTGATCTGAAATTCCTAATAAAGCAAATTGACAATAAAAAAAATCTAAATTCTAAAATTAATGCGTTGGGCTTTCATCAGAAATTCAACGATATTTTTATATCAAATCTGATGCTCACGCCAAAGAAGCCGGAGGATTGGATTCAAGTTACTCATATTTTCGACTATAAGACGGTAAGTTATAAGACGGAAAACTTCACGTATTGGATAGCAATTGTTAAAGAGCTTCAAAAAAAATCGAAACCGAAAAAATTAAAAAATCAGTCGGGTGATAAAGTTAATAAATACACTATTCAGAAATTTGAAATCTGCACCTACGAGCCCATTGATGGCATAAACTTGAGTCTCAATAATTTATACGAAGTCATCATTAGTTTCAGAAAAAAATGAATGTTATTTTTTCCCTTTTGCAACCATCTGCTGGCGTACGCGTGTCGCGTGTGCCCCGCTGATGGATAAACGCCACGCCAAGTAATAAATATGCAAAACTCGAATTTTCAAATTCCCCCCCCCCAGGTGTTTTTGTGTACCCGCAGCTCGCGTAAAGGATAGAAACGGGTACCGGCCCGTGGCTAATGCCTGTGCAGTATGAGTGGATAGCCTGGCGCCCCGGTTTCACCCGGGCGCACGCCATGATTAGATTTGAGATCCCGATGGCATTAAATTCATCCGGCTTTATTTTCGTATTTTCAGTGCTCTCCCAGATACAGCCCATTTTAAAGTTTCCCACCCGCTGGCGCACGCGTGTCGCGTGTGCCCCGCTGATAGGTAAACGCCATGCTAAGTAATAAATATGCAACTCCCGTATGTACAATTTCATCCGGGTGTTTTTGCATACCCCGCAGTTCGCGTAAAGGATAGAAACGGATACCGGCCCGTGAATAAGGCCTGTGCAGTATGAGTGGATAGCCTGGCGCCCCGATTTTTATCGGGGCGTACGCCACTATAGACTTGAGATGTGAGATATGAGATATGAGATTTGAGATTGAAGATCACTGTTGCCGGATGCATACGGCTTTATTGGTGTATTTTCGGTGCCCTCGCAGATACAGCCTCTTTTGTTTTAAAGTTTCCTTAACGATACAAACAACTCTGCCTGTAATTTCCAGTTGCCATCAATTTTACGCCACATGGCCGAGTAATTGCCGCCTTTACTGTAGGAGTTTGCTGCTGTCCAGGTGCCGGTTTCCCAGGCCATGATGCCGTTATCGCCTACGGTAATGGTTACAGGAGTACGTACATAAGCAACGGTTTTGTTGATTTTAAACAGCTGTTTCCAGCCTGCGGCTATGCTATCTTTCCCGGTAGTGGTAATTCCCCGGCCTATGGTTTGCACAAAATCGGGTAGCCAGTATTTGGATATTCCATCAACATCGTGTTTGGCAATGGCATTATTTGATGCTGCTCTTGAAGCTTTAATAATTTCAATGTCCGCTTTATAATCTGTCTGTTTGAAGGCAAACAGTGCGCTTAATAACAATAGAAACGGTAATTTAAACAGGAACGACATAGCGGATATGGTTAATAGGTGTTTGGTACAAGTTAGTTATTATCCCTGTTATAACGCTTAACTTTTATACTTTAATGAAGCAGTTCGGTTTTAGACAAACATTGGCTTTGAACGCCGGCTACGACTCACCCCGGCTACGCTGCGCTGGCCGACCCTATCTCCGGCTGCGCCGCAAAGAGGGTTGAGAAACATTGGCTTTGAACGCTGGCTACGACTCACCCCGGCTACGCTACGCTGGCCGACCCTCTCTCCGGCTGCGCCGCAAAGAGGGTTGAGAAAATAAAAAAAAACTTTTCCGCCCCTCTATGCGACGCAGTCGGAGAGAGGGGCAGACGGGCGGAGCCTCGTCGGGGTGAGTCGACTCGCCGACATGCGATATACGCCACTTTCCCCTTCATAACATTGCGAGTAACCATCAGGATGATCCTGAAAAAAATGGGGATGACGTATTGGCTTTAGCGCATCACAACAACTATGTCATTGCGAGCGCAGCGTGGCAATCGCGAACTGTGCAAGTCCGCCATACAAAGTTCGCGATTGCTTCGTTCCTCGCAATGACATAATTAATAATACTAACAATCAGCAACTTAAAAACACGTCACTATAATATTTTACAACTCAGCTTACCCTTAAGTTAACATAACAATGCCAGTAGTTCATCTATTTTTAAACAACTTTTAAAAAGCCTCAAAACAAAAAAGAGGCCCCAATCTGGAGCCTCTTTTATATATAAAGTATAAATTTTATACAGAAAAACTTTCGCCGCAGCCGCAGGTACGGCTGGCGTTGGGGTTATGGAAGTTGAAGCCTTTGCCGTTAAGGCCGTCGCTAAAATCAAGTTCGGTACCGGCAAGGTACAGGAACGATTTCATATCCAAAGCCATACGTACGCCCTGGTCTTCAAAAAACTGGTCGCCTTTTTTTTCTTCGTTATCAAAATCCAAATTGTATGATAAACCCGAGCAACCGCCACCCTGTACAGAAACACGCAGAAAATACGAGGCATCAAGCCCGCCATCCTGCATCAGGTGTTCTATTTTACTTTTTGCTTTATCAGTTACAGTTACCATTCTCTTAGTATCTAGTAGTAAGTATCAAGTAGTAAGATTTGATTGTTAAATAAATATGTTACTACCTGATAGTATCATTTAATTCAGCTGGCAGGTATCAAGGTAGCTTAAAAGTATGCATCAAAAATCTTGATACTTACTACTTGATACTTGCTACTCAATTAATGGTGTACTTTTTCGCTTTCAATCGGCGCTAAGCCGTTTTTAACGCGGAAATCGTTTATTGCTGCTTTGATGGCATCCTCTGCCAAAACTGAGCAGTGAATTTTTACCGGTGGTAAAGCCAGTTCTTCAACAATATCCATGTTGTCAATTTTCATGGCATCGTCGATGCTTTTGCCTTTTAACCACTCGGTAGCTAAAGACGAAGAAGCAATTGCCGAACCGCAACCAAAGGTTTTAAATTTTGCATCGGTGATAACATTGTTATCATCCACCTCAATTTGCAGGCGCATTACGTCGCCGCATTCAGGTGCACCAACTAAGCCGGTACCTACTTTGTGGCTGCTTTTATCCAAAGTGCCCACATTGCGGGGGTTAGTGTAGTGATCGATTACTTTATCTGAATATGCCATTTTTTTGTTTGTTATACGTAGTACGTTTTACGTATTACGTTGATTGTTATAATTTATCGAATTAAAAAACGTACCACGTAAAACGTACTACGTATAACGTATTTAGTGTTCCGCCCACTCAATGGAGTCAAGGTCGATGCCTTCTTTAAACATTTCCCAAAGTGGCGAAAGTTCGCGCAGGTGGGTAACCGAGTTTTTGGTTACTTCAACAGCGTAGTCAACTTCTTCTTCGGTAGTAAAGCGGCCCAGGCCAAAACGGATTGATGAGTGTGCCAGGTCGTCTGATAAGCCTAAGCTTTTCAGTACGTACGATGGCTCTAACGAAGCTGATGTACAGGCCGAGCCCGATGATACAGCTAAATCTTTCATGGCCATCATTAAGCCTTCGCCTTCAACGTATTTGAATGATATATTGGCAACGTGTGGTAAGCGGTGCTCAACGTTTCCGTTTACGTAGCTTTCTTCCAGTACGGTTAAAGCAGCTTCCAGTTTATCGCGTAAAGCAGATAAACGTTTGGCTTCGCTTTCCATTTCAAGGCCGCAAAGCTCGCAGGCTTTACCCAGGCCAACAATGCCCGGTACGTTTAAGGTACCTGAACGCATGCCGCGCTCGTGGCCGCCACCGTCCATTTGTGCGGTAACTTTAACACGCGGTCCTTTACGGCGAACGTATAATGCGCCAACGCCTTTAGGACCGTATATTTTGTGAGCCGATAGTGCCAAAAGGTCGATACCATCAGCATTAACATCAACAGGTATTTTACCAACTGCCTGTACAGCATCTGTCATAAACAGGGCGCCGTATTTGTGGGCAATTGCAGATATTTCTTTTATAGGTTGGATAACGCCAATCTCGTTATTGCCATACATTACCGATACCAGGATAGTTTCGCTGGTCATGGCTGCTTCTAATACAGCAAGATCAACAAGGCCATCTTCTTTAACCGGCAGGTAAGTAACCTTACCACCCAGTTTTTCAACGTGTTTACAAGCGTCGAGTACGGCTTTATGTTCGGTAACGGTAGTTATAATGTGGTTACCTTTGTCTTTATACATTTCAAACACACCCTTAATGGCAAGGTTATCTGACTCGGTTGCGCCCGACGTGAAGATGATTTCTTTTTCGTTTGCGCCTATCAGTTTGGCCACTTGCTCGCGTGCATAATCAACACCTTCTTCGGCTACCCAGCCAAACGGATGGTTACGGCTGGCGGCATTACCAAATTTTGTGGTAAAATAAGGTAACATTGCCTCTAAAACCCGTGGGTCCATCGGTGTTGTTGCGTTATTATCTAAATAAATGGGGATATTCATGTGCTGTGCTATATTAACAGTACAAAGATAAGTAAGTTTTTATTTAAAATCATTCAAAATAAAGTGTATTTTATCAAAGCTGACCATTAATTTACAATATTTGGACATGAACAAAGTGGAACATATTGGCATTGCGGTAACCGATATTAGTGTAGCAGGCAACATATATGAAAAGCTTTTAAATACTTCGGTTTATAAAACCGAGACCGTAAAAAGCGAAGGCGTGCTAACCGCTTTTTTACAAACAGGCCCAAATAAAATAGAACTGCTACAGGCGCTGAATGACGATAGCCCGATAGCTAAATTCATAGCCAAAAAAGGGGAGGGGATACACCATATTGCATTTGAGGTAGATGATATAGTTGCCGAAATGCACCGCTTAAAAAGTGAAGGTTTTGTGCTGCTGAACGATGAGCCTAAGCAAGGGGCAGATAATAAGTTGGTTTGTTTTGTGCACCCAAAGAGTGCGAATGGGGTGTTGATTGAGCTATGCCAGGGAATAGAGTCAAGAGATTAGAATCAAGAATTAAGATGGATACCGATGTAGAAAACAATATTGCTTCGTTTGAATCAAATCATAAATTGATCATTCCCGATGATCTTAAAGATTATTTTCGAACGTTTAATGTTCATGTTTATGACCTTGATATGTTTTTCTTTTATGGTATTGATCAATTCAAATCAGTAAAGGATGAAGTTGGTGATTGGGGGGATTACAGGAATATTGTAAACACTTTGCCAACGCATCAGGAATGCTTCGTTTTTAGCGATTATTTTTGTCACTTATGGACTTACGCTATCAGATTATATGATGGGGCATCTGAAAAAAATGAAGTGTATGTTATTTGTGGCGATAGCTTCAAGATAGTTGCCAACTCATTTAAAGAGTTTTTGGAAATTTATTTTAGTGAAGAATGGGATGGCATTTTTATTTAATTAAAACTGCCAATTGAGTTCCGTCCCCTAAGGGTCTCTTTGAAAAAGGACCCTGAGGCATGTGGAGCACAATCTTATTCGATAAGCAGAGTTTTATACAGCCATCGTATTTTCGACTGGCATTGGCCCTTCAGGTCCTCTATCGAGAGACCCGAAGGGGACAGGAAGCGTTTAGGTTCGTGTTGCGGGTTGCGAGGGTCGAGGTGGGGGAAACAGGTCGGCGGATTTTTTGATACATGTTTGATAGATGACGTGGATTGAAGCACGCCGCAATCCGACCCTCGCAATCCGCACCAAAATACCGCCTGYAATTCTTTTTACTTTTGCCTTTTGAATTTTGAATTATTTCATTACATTTGCGCCTCTTTTAAAGACTACAGAAGATAAGTTTATATATAATGAAAAAAGATCTGCATCCAAAAAACTATAGATTAGTTGTGTTTAAAGACATGTCGAACGAATATGCCTTTATGACTAAATCTTGCATCGATACACGTGAATCCATTAAATGGGAAGACGGTAACGAGTATCCATTGATCAAATTAGAAATTTCGCACACATCGCATCCTTTCTATACCGGTAAAATGAAACTGGTTGATACTGCTGGTCGTATCGATAAATTCCGTACACGTTACAACAAGAAATAATTGCTTGTTTAATTAAATATTTACAAGTCTCCCGACGTATCGGGGGACTTTTTTTATTTTTGCGCCATGGCTCTTATTCTTTTCGACGATAACGCACACCAAACTTTACTGCCGCTTACCTATACCCGGCCCGTTGCCGATTTACGCATTGGTATTATGACCATTGCCGAAAAATGGGCTAAGCACTTAAATGCAACCACCTCATTCCATACGCTTGATTATTTGCAGGCCAAATTCCCTGCAAAAGTTGAGGCCGATAACCTGTTTATCAATGGCGCCGTTTGCCCTGATGAAGGTTTACTGGAGGCTATAGGCAATTTGCAAACAGGCGAGGCATTAAAACATAACGACCAGTTGCTGGCTGTACGATTAAACCAGGCCGGTGCAGAAAGTTTTAACCCCGAATCTGTTTTCGACAAAATTATAGCTTACACCTCTCTTTTTGTATCGATAAAATACCCTGAAGATATTTTCAGGAAAAATGATATCGAACTGCGGAAAGATTATCAGTTGCTTACCAAAGGCCGTACCAGTGCCACTATAAGCGCTACCAACGTAATTATTGGCAACGATTTTTTTGCCGAAGAAGGTGCTGTTGCCGAATGCTCTACATTTAACACTACCAACGGCCCCATTTATCTATCTGCTAATACCGAGATTTGGGAAGGTACCCACATTAGGGGCGCTTTTGCCATCTGCGAGCACTCGCAGGTTAAAATGGGCGCGAAAATTTATGGCGCAACCACAGTTGGCCCTTACTCAAGGGTTGGCGGCGAATTAAACAATGCCGTAATCTGGGGCTATTCATCTAAAGGGCACGAAGGATATTTAGGTAACTCGGTACTTGGCGAATGGTGCAACATCGGCGCCGACAGCAACAACTCCAACCTGAAAAATAATTACGACGAGGTAAAGCTTTGGGATTATAATACCATGCGCTTTCGTAAAACAGGCCTGCAGTTTTGCGGCTTGATTATGGCCGATCATTCAAAATGCGCCATTAATACCATGTTTAATACCGGTACTGTAGTAGGCGTTAGCGCTAATGTATTTGGCGCAGGTTTCCCGCGTAATTTTGTGGCCGATTTTTCATGGGGAGGCGCGCAGGGTTTTGAAGTTTACACGCTCAAAAAAATGTTTATCACCGCCCAAAAAGTATTTGACCGCCGCGACCACCGCAATTTTGACGAAGTAGAACAAAATATATTGGCCAAAGTATTTGAATTAACAGAGGAGTATCGGAGGTTTTAGTGAGTGGTTGAGTAAGTTGATTGGGTTGATTAAGTTGGATTAGGTTGATTAAGTTTTAATATCTTCCAATTAAATCGACTCAATGCAATGCAATCCAACTCAGTCCAACTCAATCAACTTATTCAACCCAATCAACTCAATCAACATAATCAACTAAATCAACTAACAATAAACACAATGAGAAAAAAAATTGTTGCCGGAAACTGGAAAATGAACCTTGACTATAACGAAGGTTTAGGTGTATTTACCGAAATCATTAACATGGTTAAAGACGAGGTTACCGGTGCCCAGGAAGCGGTTATTTGCAGTCCTTTTATCCATATCAACAGCCTGGTGCAATTGGCAAAAGGTTACAATAAAGTTTCTGTTGGTGCCCAAAACGCCCACCAGGCCGAAAGCGGTGCTTATACCGGCGAGATCTCGGCTAAAATGATCAAATCTATCGGTGCGGCTTACGTTATTCTTGGTCACTCAGAGCGTCGTCAGTATTTTGGCGAAACCAACGAGCTTTTGGCCAAAAAAACCGATACCGTTTTAAAACATGATTTGCGCCCTATCTTCTGCATCGGTGAAACTTTGCAGGAGCGTGAAGGTAATGAGCACTTTAATGTAATTAAAACGCAATTGGTTGAAGGCGTGTTTCATTTAGATGCTGCCGAGTTTGGCAAACTTGTATTAGCTTATGAGCCGGTTTGGGCTATAGGTACAGGTGTTACCGCATCATCAGCGCAAGCTCAGGAAATTCATGAGTTTATCCGTAAAGAAATTGCTGCCAAATACAGCCAGGAAGTTGCCGATAGCACCACCATTTTATACGGCGGGAGTTGCAACCCTAAAAACGCTGCCGAACTGTTTGCCTGCCCCGATATTGATGGCGGCCTGATAGGTGGCGCGTCCCTAAAATCGCGCGATTTTGTGGATATCATTAAAGCGTTTAATTAGATTTGAGATGTGAGATATGAGACGGGCTGCACTTGTCCGGCTGTTTGATCATATCTCAAACAGAAATAGCTATCGAACGTTAGGTAGTGAGATTTGGGGTTAATCTCAAATCTCACATCTAATATCTCAAATCTAAAACATGAGAACTTTTCTCCCGCCACTTATTGCATTTATGGCATTTTCGGTGTTTGTTATTACAAGCGCTTATGCCAGTACTATGCAGATAGGGGATATGGGCGAGGGTAACGTACATGCATTTATGGCCTGCTTTTATTACTGCTGGCCTTTATACTTTATTTGCGCCATACTTACCCAATGGATTGTTATTGTGCCTGTTTGGGAAAGCTTTGTGTTGCGGTCGGCTGTTGGGGCATTAGTTACATTTATAATTGTAGCTGTTGTTTGTGCGCTTGCCGCCGGCGGGATTGCTTATTTTATATGGGACGATCAATCGGGCTACGATAACCTTATTGGGCTTACTACCATCATGTTAATGATACAGCTGGCTTACTGGGCTATTAATTTTTTTATATTGTTTTTAGTAACAGGGAAGGCTGTTAAGCTGAAGCGCGAGACCAAACATGAAACAATTGCTGCCGAAGAGTAGAAGCAAAGAAAAATTATGTCATTGCGAGCGCAGCGCGGCAATCGCGAACCATGCATATTCACCTCGCAAAGTTCGCGATTGCTTCGTGCCTCGCAATGACTTGTGATGAAAATATTATCTTATGAACTACTACGAATTACTTTTTACCACCATAACTACCGAAGATTACCAGCAGGATTTGCTGATAAATGCCCTGGGCGAAATTGGTTTTGATACTTTTGAGGAGCTGGACCTTGGTTTTAAAGCCTATATCCCGGTGGATGCTTTTGATGAAGCTGTACTCATTGAACAGCTATTGCCATATCGTGATCTGTTTACTTTTAGCTACGAGATAACACTTATCCCGCAAAAAAACTGGAACGAGGTTTGGGAAAGTAATTTTGAGCCGATAGAAATTAACGACAAAATTTATGTAAGGGCAACTTTTCATCCTGCCAAGCCGGAGTTTCCGTATGAAATAGTGATAGACCCCAAGATGGCTTTTGGTACAGGCCACCATCAAACCACATCAATGATGCTGGCGCTGATGCTGGAAAATGAGTATGCAGGTAAAAACGTATTGGATATGGGCTGCGGTACTGGTATCCTGGCTATTATGGCCTCCAAATTAGGCGCCGCAAAGGTAACTGCTATTGACTACGACCCTGTATGCTACGAGAGCACCATCGAAAACTCTGCTTTAAACAATATTGCAAATATTACCCCGCTGTGCGGCTCAAAAGAGGCGATTCCAAACGAACAATACGATACCATATTGGCCAACATTAACCGCAACATCTTGTTAGACCAGATGGAGCGCTATGCCGAAGTATTAAAACCTGAAGGTGAGATCTATTTCAGCGGCTTCTACGAATCGCCCGACCTTGATATCATTACCGACGAGGCACGTAAATACGGCCTGAAGTACATTACCCACAAAAAGGATAAGGATTGGGTGGCTGCCAAGTTTGTGAAGTAGGAGTGTCTGAACCGGAATTTGTCGAATTAAAGAATTCTAAAAATTCCATAATTCGATGAATTCTGGTTCAGACAAATTTTACCTAATACCCCAACGTAAACCTTCTTTTTACAAACTGGTTGTTTTCCAGTTCGTCAAGTATAGCAACGGCCATGTCTTCTACACTGATATCTGCATGGCCGGCTTCATCAAATACGGGTTCATCGGTACCTAAGCGGAATTTTCCGGTGCGCTCGCCCGGGTGCAGGTTGATGGCGGGGCTTAAAAATGTCCAGTCAAGGTCTTCTTCTTTTTTAAGGATGTTTAGGTAATCGCGGGCTGCGGTGGCACCTGCTTTCCACTCGGCCGGGAATTGAGGGGTATCAACCAACTGTAAACCTGGAGCAGCGTATAAGCTGCCCGCACCGCCAATAACCAATAAACGTTTTACGCCCGATTGTTTTACAGCCTGTTGAATAAGTTCTGATCCTTTCAGGAAATCGTTATACAGATTTGGATTGGCCCAGCCTGCGTTAAACGAGCTCACTACGGCGTCGTGGCCCTCAAGTGCAGCTGCAAGCTTATCGGTGTCAAAAATATCAACAGCAACGGTTGTAAGCTTATCGCTGTTAACTTCAATAGTTTGAGGATTGCGGGCTATGGCAGTTACATCGTATCCGCGTGTCAAAGCCTCGGCTAATACTGCTTTGCCTACAAAGCCGGTTGCGCCTATCAGTGCTAATTTCATAATTGTTGTTTTTTATATTGTAATTTAATTTGTTACAGTTTTGTGTAAATTTTTTTACTCGAATTTGCTGCTGAAATCAGCCAGTGTCATTGTTTTTAGTTTGTTAAAAATGGTGGTATCAACCTCTTCGGCCAAATCATCCAGGTGTTGGCTTATTTGCTTCCCTATTGAGCATGCCGGGTTAGGCTTATTTTTTGCCTGGCCCAGGGCTGGTGCAACTTTTACGGCTCTGTACACATCGCTGAAGGAAATTTTATCGGGCGGCAGGGCCAAACTATAGCCACCGGATTTACCTTCTTTACTGGCTATTAAACCGTATTTGCGCAGGTTGCTAATTTCTTTACGTACCAACACAGGATTGATATTGATGCTGCCGGCAATATAATCAGACGACAAAAGCTCGCCCGGCTGCGCATTAAGCAGGGTAAGGATATGTACTGCTATCTGAAATTGTCCGTTCATCTGTAATTTTAATTATTACAGTACAAAGGTAGTTTGTTAATTTAAAAACCAAACTATGTTTAACTGTTATTTTTTTAATTACAGTTTTGTGATAATTCGCCGTTTACCTCGGACACTAAAATCATTTACGGGAAGCTTTGCTTATATTGTGCCACCTGAATTGCCGTTAGGACAGGTAAACCGAACCACTTTAATTTTTTATGGGCCTATTTAACATTTTTAAAAAGAAACCTGCTCCACCGGCGAATGAGCCGGCAGCTGGATTGCAGCGTTTAGAGAATCCGCCTGAATTGTTGATGTTTAAATTGCTTTTTATTGATAAGCCGGAGCTTAATTTTAATAAAATATTAACCGAAGCGAAAGCGTATTTCACAAACATCGAGGGCTCGGAGAATGAGAACTCTTTTTTGTTTTCTTTCCCTGGTGTTAAGATTGAGTTGGCAGACGCAATTATAGATGCACAATGTATTATAGCCCAAAACGAAAATGTAAGCTTGCCCGAAACTGCTTTTCAGCAAAACTGGAATTGGCAGGAGGCTAATGAGGTGGCCAATGAATGTAAATACGAAGTATTGGTTACCGATATGTTTTCGCGAACCCTTGAATATAAGCAAAGGGTAAATTGGTTTATGAACTTTTTGGTGGCTGTAACCAGGGCCACTAAACCCGATGCTATTTACTCTTTTCATGGCCAAAAAATAATTAAGCCTACCGATTTGATACTTAAATGGGATAGTGCAGAAAAAGAGGTTTTATACAGCATATGTAACGTAAGGCTTTATAACATAAGCGATTCGACGGAAGGTGAATTACTGATGGATACCATTGGGCTTCATTCACTTGGTTTACCTGATTTTCAGGTGAGGTTTGTGGATTTTGAGGCTAGCGAAGTTGCCGGGTTGTTATGGAATTACGCTTATTATATTTACGACTACGGAGATGTGATAGAAAACGGGAATACGCTGGAAGGTACTATAGCCGGCACCAAATGGAAATGCGAAAGAACTGTATCGCCCCTTGATCCGGAGCGGGTTATTGTCAACGTGCAGCCTAACTAAATTTCATGTTAACTAAGCTGACACAAGCAGCGTATTTTACAAGTTTGAACATTGATTATCAGCTAGGCATTGATGTTAAAAAAAGGATGAATGAAACTTGCTTAGCGACCTGTAACGCAGGTRATTGCGATTTATTTTGTCTGTTTGCGTTTTTAAATAAAATATTGTGCAAATTAGTTGATAATTAGCGTGATAATAAATATTATTGCAAGGTAATTAACTTTTGCGAAACCTTTACAATTATTGAATTCACATGAAAACACTTGGAAAAAAAATCAGACTATTACGTCATCAAAAAGGGTGGAGCCAGGAGGATGTTGCAAAACGGTTAGATATTTCCATTCCCGCTTTCTCGAAGATCGAGACAGGAATTACTGACATTAATTTATCGAGGCTTGAACAAATAGCAACTTTGTTCGAAATGTCGGTAGTTCAGCTACTTACGTTTAATGATTCCGATCAGGATCAAAAATTTGTTAACGAATTAGAAACAGTTAACAAACGTTTAATGGATCGTGAAACCGAAGTTATCGATCTGCAGAAAAAGGTGATTGAGCTGTTTGAAGAGCTTAGGCACTCAAAAGCTACCGCATAAATTTAAACCCGGCTGCAACCGGGTTTGGTTAAAATGTACAACGCATTGTTAAATGTTTTTTGCCAAATGTAGCCCCCACGGCCGCATGAATGGCAATCATTTTCTCATTAAAATCTCCAACCCAGGACAATTCCAGTTCGTCGTATTGTTTTAAAGGCAAAACGTATTCTTTAAGCTTAATAAATATCGCCGATTCCAGGCCGTGTTTCTGGTATTTTTGCTTGGTACCCATTACTATCGCCCGCATACGCGATACGCCTTTCCGACGGTAATATAAAAATTTAAGCTTACCAATTAGGTCGAGTTTGCCGTTTACAGGTTTAAGCATTTGGTTAGCATCTGGCAAAATGATAACAAATGCAGCCGGTTCATCATCGATGTAGGCAAACCAGATGAGTTTCTCGTCCATCAGCGGCTTCATTTTTTTAAAGCTTTCGGCAATGGTAGCCTGGGTAATTGGAACAAAGTTTTCAAAATCCTGCCAGGCATCGTTATAAATCTCGATAAAGTCGGCAGCAAACTTCTCCATTTTCTTTATCTCGAAGTGCCTGAAATCGTACCCCGGCTTTTTGATAACCCAATTGGCAATTTTTGTAAACCGCTCAGAAAAAGGCTTGTTTACATCCAGGTGATTGGTGATTTGCTCGTACAGTGTTTTAAAACCATAATCTTCAAAAAATGCCCGGTAGTATGGAAAATTATAGTTCATGCCGTAGGAGGGGTGAGTGAAACCCTCTACCAGCAGTCCCCAAAAATTATCATTCTCGCCAAAATTGATAGGCCCGTCCATGGCTTGCATGCCATTATCCTGTAACCACTTTTTTGCGGTATCAAATAACAGGAAAGCAGCCTTTTTATCGTTGATGCATTCAAAAAAGCCCATGCCACCGGTTGGCTGCTCATAATGGTAGGCTTTTTTATTATTGATGAAGGCAGCAACACGGCCGATTATCTTGCCGTTATCATCGGCCAGAATCCAGCGGGTGCACTTGCCATCCTGGTGGAAGTTGTTTTTTGCCGGATCAAATACCGCTTCAATATCATTATCCAGTGGGCAAACCCAGTTTTTGTCGTCCTTGTACAACGTACGTGCAAGGTTTAAAAATGCTTTTTTTGATGCTTTATCTTTTACTTCGGTTATAATCATAGGAGGGCTAAATATAAAAAAAGCATT
Source organism: Mucilaginibacter sp. P4_D1 (assembly GCF_056401935.1). Lineage (NCBI taxonomy): Bacteria > Pseudomonadati > Bacteroidota > Sphingobacteriia > Sphingobacteriales > Sphingobacteriaceae > Mucilaginibacter > Mucilaginibacter sp. P4_D1. Next base: position 36,024 of record NZ_JBFUIJ010000029.1, on the reverse strand, counting down.
CAGGGCATGTGCTGAATGCTTTACAAATAGAGCTATGTATCGTCAACGATTAAAAATCGTCGTCATCGTCATCATCGAATGAATCATAACCTCTGCCCAGATCGTCGTCTAAAGGCCCATCAAAATCATCATCATCGTCCTCAACTTTTTTCTTTTTAGGGTCGAGACTCAGATCGTCATCGTCATCAAGGTCGTCATCAGAATTGTCGATCTTCTTAGTGGTTGGTTTTTTTGGCGCTCCCATTGTAATGGATTTTATTTGTAAAACTTTGTCAATAATACTTTAAATCGGTCAAAAAGCAGGAATTTTTTTAAAGCTTTTATTTCCCGTTTCAATAGTAAAAATAATCAAAATCATTTTTATTAAAAACATGAAATAAAAATTATTCTGTTTGTTCGCCAATGGCTACGGATGTGCTTGTAAAATCCTTAATCTGAGGTAATTCCTGTATGCTGTTGATTCCAAAATAATCCATGAAAAGGCCGCTGGTGCCATATAATATGGGTTTTCCGAGCGCTTCCGACTTCCCGGTTATAGCTATCAGCTCTTTTTCGAGCAGTTTTTGGATCGAATAATCGCAGTTTACACCACGGATTTGTTCTACATCGGTTTTGGTTACCGGCTGTTTATACGCAATAATGGCAAGGGTTTCCAATGCGGCCTGGCTCAATCTTTTTTTAGATCGTTGTAATTGCAATAAATTGATGACAGGGTGGTATTGTTTTTTGGTGAAAAACTGGTAGCCGTTACCAACTTTTACCAATTCGATAGCCAGGTTATCGTCGCTATATTTTAGTTCGATGGCTTTTAGACTCTCGTTCACTTCATCGGCTGTAAAATCGCGTTCAAAAGCAGCCTGAAGGCAATACATGATCTCTTCCAACCGTATACCTTGTTCAGATGCGAAGATGAGTGCCTCTATATGTTTTTCCATGAGTTGTGAGTTGCAAGTTATGAGTTGTGAGTAATAAACAGATATACTTAAAACTCAAAACTCATCACTCAAAACTTAATAATCAATAACTTGTTCCTCAATTTCAACTGGTATGTCGCGCCAGTCGTATTTTTGGGTGCGCAGTTGGGGTTCAAAACCAGCTTCTTTGATTGAATCCTGGATGCCTTTGGCTGTAAACCTATGTGGTGCGCCTGCGGCGGATACCACGTTTTCTTCTATCATGATCGATCCAAAATCATTAGCACCTGCATGTAAGCACAATTGGGCCACTTGTTTACCAACGGTAAGCCATGAGGCCTGTATGTTTTTAACATTAGGCAGCATAATGCGGCTTAAGGCAATCATGCGGATGTATTCATCGCCGGTTACATTATTGGTGATACCACGAACTTTACGTAATAGCGTGCCATCGTCCTGGAAAGGCCAGGGTATAAAGGCTACAAACCCATAATGACCATCCGGCTTTTCGGATTGTACCTCGCGGATCCAAACCAGGTGCTCAAAGCGTTCTTCGATGGTTTCAATATGGCCAAACATCATGGTTGCAGATGTAGGCAGGTTAAGCTGATGGGCTGCACGCATTACATCCAGCCACTCCTTGCCGCCGCATTTACCTTTTGATATCAGGCGGCGTACACGGTCGTTCAGTATCTCGGCGCCTGCACCGGGTAGTGAATCTAACCCAGACTCTTTCATCACCCTGAGTACATCTATGTGGCTCATATTCTCCAGTTTAGCTACGTGCGCTATTTCCGGCGGGCCTAAAGAGTGCAGTTTTAACTTTGGATATAGCTGTTTCAGTTCGCTGAACAGATCGGTATAAAATTTAAGCCCTAAGTCGGGGTGGTGACCACCCTGTAGCAGCAACTGATCGCCGCCGTAGCGGAAAGTTTCTTCTATCTTCTTTTTGTAGGTTTCAATATCAGTAATGTAGCTATCCTCGTGGCCGGGCCTGCGAAAAAAGTTACAAAACTTGCAATTGGCTATGCATACGTTGGTAGTATTAACATTACGATCAATTTGCCAGGTAACCTTACCATGCGGAACCTGCTTTTTACGCAATTCGTTGGCCGTGTACATTAAATCGGCAGTAGGCGCATTATTATATAGATAAACCCCTTCTTCCCGGGTTAAAAAATCAAACCGCAAAGCGCGTTGCAACAGATCGGCTGTGTTCATATAGCAAAGATAAGCTTTACCTTATTAATTGTTTAACGTTGAGGTAAGATTGACAAATTTATGATAGCCTCCGGAGGCTACTATGTGTACACATCTTTTTAGAAATCGTATCATTAAACAAAAAAGTTGTCATTTCGAACGAACCAGAAGTGGCTTGCGCGCAGGGGGGAGGAGAAATCTTATACGCCCTGCATTCCGGCAGGCTGGTTGCGAAGCAAATCGTACAGGATTTCTCCTCACGCCAACGCCCCAATCCCTCCCTGGTTCGTTCGAAATGACATTTTCTTTTATTAAAAAAGATGTGTACACACAGTAATCCCTAAAGGGCGAATTTTAAGTTGCTCCCCCTTCAGGGGGCTGGGGGGCTCACTTTTACACTATTATTCCCCCTGTTCAAATCAGGTAAAGCATTATCCGGGTCGATGGAAACGCTTTCAACATCTTTGTCGTCGGGGAGGATTACCGTTACTACTTTGCGCTGCATCCAGGTTTCAACAGGCAAATAGTGGCGTTTTTTGCTGCCGTCTTTATATTTTAATTCTACAGTGAAAGGCATCGGCAACTGCTCTTTACTCACAACGGTTATTTTTACGCCTTTGGTAGCATTACTGCCTACGTTTTGGGCTGCTGTAATGGCTATGTCGCTTACCCAGTTGTTATAAAACCAGCCTTTCCAAAACCAGGAAAGATCTTCGCCGGCGCCGCTTTCCATCGAGCGGAAAAAGTCGTCGGGCTGTGGGTGCTTAAATGCCCATTTACTGATGTAGTTGCGGAAGGCATAGTCAAACCGATCCTTACCCAGTATCTGTTCGCGCAGCAAAACCAGGCCAAATGCGGGTTTAAAGTAAACCAGTGGGTGGCGATATTTTTCGGGTGTAGCATCTGCAGCCGTCATGATAGGCGGCGATGCAGGGTCGTTCAAAATCGGGATGATCTCATCGGCGGGATTGCCGCCGCCGGGCGCATATTCTCCATCGCGCTTAGGGGCGTATTCACCTTTGTTAAATTCCTCCGATGCGTAGATATCTATAAAGGTGTTAAAGCCCTCGTCCATCCAGCCAAAACGGCGCTCGTCTGATCCTACGATCATCGGGAACCAGTTATGGCCTATTTCGTGCGCGGTTACCCAGTATAACTCGTTGCCTTTATCGGTAATGCCGTCAAACACAATACCCGGATACTCCATGCCGCCGGCAATACCGGCTTCGTTAATGGCAACGGGGTAGGGGTACACAAACCATTTTTCAGAAAAATACTCTATCGATTTTTTAAGGTATTCGGTAGCACGGTCCCAGGCATTGGGGCCAACACTCTCGGCCGGGTAAACCGACATGGCCAACGATTTTTTGCCGCCCGGCAAATTAACCCTTGCCGCATCCCAAACGTAAGCTTTTGATGCGCCGAAGGCCACATCGCGGGTGTTTATCATCTTGTAATGCCACGTAAGTGTGCCTTTGTTAACAGGGCGACTTGCAGGATCAGTAACCTCGGCAAGGGTGCGTATCATTACCGTTTTATCGCTTGCGCGGGCGGCATCAAGGCGGGCAATTTGTTTGGCCGTTAAAACTTCTTTTGGGTTTACCAACTCGCCCGAACCGGCTACTATCATATCCCATGGTACGGTAACCTGGTAATCAAAATCGCCATAATCTAAATAAAACTCGCCAGCGCCCAAAAATGGCAGGGTATCCCAGCCACGGCTATCATCATATACGCACATGCGCGGAAACCATTGGGCTATCTCGTAAATCGTTCCGTTTTTGGTGTTTACATAATCGGTACGGTTACCAAAGTCGCCCGGGATGGTATAATGGTAGTTAATCCGCAACTTTATAGAGCCTTTACCCAAAGCATGCGGCAAACGCACCTGCATGCGGGTATCGGTGATTACGTAAGGCACCTTCTCAAGTAAATCGCCATAATCTAATGCCACCGACTCGATGGTATAACCCGTGGTATGTTGATCTGGCCCCGGCACACGACCGGTGAAAAAGTTAGAGCGCGCCTCCTTTTTATAGGTATTTTGATCTAATTGCAACCACAAGTACTGTAAAGCATCGGGACTGTTGTTTATGTAGAGTATACTTACCGTGCCGCTGATGGTTTTGCTTGCGGTATCTAAAGCTACGTTTATAGTATAATTGGCCCGGTTTTGCCAGTATTTAGGACCGGGTTCGCCATTGGCCGAGTGGAATTCGTTGCCCTTATCGGTATAAAACTGCGGCGAAAATAAGGCGGCCGGATTGTAGTTGGATGTGGTATCGCCGGGGCTAACTTTTGTTTTTTGTGCCTGGGAATTGACAGCTAAAAGTGCGAATAGGCCGAAGCCTAAAAATTTAATTTTCATGAGGGTCAGTTAAAGGCAGCAATATACAAATGCTGGCCGGGAATTTTATTTGACAATAAAAAAGATGCAAGAAATTTCAAAAAAAGTACAAAGCGTTTATGGAAAAGTTTAATTAACTGCATCCTGTAGCAAAAAGATTGAAATGACGCGCACCAAAAGCATTAATATCACCAAACCGTGTCATGAGTTATGGCAACAGATGATGCCGGTTGAAGGTGGCCGGCACTGCCAAAGTTGTTGTAAAATGGTTATTGATTTTTCGGCGATGACGGATGCCCAAATAATTGGCTACCTGGGCAGGCAAAGCAACTTATGCGGGCGGTTTGAGGATGGCCAATTGGTCCGGATAAATCAACAACTTCAAGAAAAGCCGACGCCATTTATCTTTTTTAAAAGGATGGGCCTTGCGGCGGCTGTTTTGATGGCAATACCCTTTGCCGGGGCAAATGCGCAAAAGAAACACAAAACAGAGCAAGCCGCCGTACGGCTAAAGCACCGGGATACGTTACTTATGCAACCTAAACATTTAACTCCTGCTGATATAAATATCAATCCGGTGGCAACGGCAGTAAAAGATGGCGATTTGCAACTGGCATATGTCGCTAGCGGCCTTTCGGGTAGGGTTGGTGGCGTAACGGTTGTTGGCTTCAAGAAACCTGCAATTGTGCGTGTCTGGATTTCGATATATGATATGCTTCGCGAATATTAAAATTTAACCATTATGAATACTATCCAAAACATCAACATACCTAAACCCTGTCACCAATCGTGGCAGCAAATGATGCCTGCCGAAAGTGGCAGGCACTGCGCCCAATGTTGTAAAACTGTTACCGATTTTACAACCATGACCAATAGCCAGGTTATTGCTTACCTAAGCAATACAAACAATGTTTGCGGCAGGTTTAATGAGCAACAGTTAACTAACCTCAATTATCAGTTTAGTGCTTATACCCCGGCAACGGCTGCAAGCGGATGGAAAAGGCTGGCTGTGATAATGGGCATAGCAAGTTTTGCCTTATCATTTAAAGCTGTAGCACAAAATAAACCGGCTATAACAGTGCAAGTTCCTAAGCCAACGGGCAACGCAGACAGTTTTATGTTGGGCAAGGTAGCGATAACCAATGCTGCTGAAACCAGGGTAATTACCGGGCGCATATATGACGACCAAAACTTGTTTATGCCGGGTGTCAGCGTCAAAATACCATCGGGGGTAACAGGTACTACAACCGATACAGCCGGTAAATTCAGGCTAACCATACCGGCAGACACAAAACACGTACAGGTTTCATTGATAGGATACAAAACGCTGCTGGTTGACATTTGTGCGGATGAAAATTACCAGGTAAAACTTACTGCCGAGCAATATGCCTGGCTGGGCGAGGTAGTGGTAACCAGAACGCCCCTTATCAAACGGATTTATTACAAATGCATTAAAAGGCCGATACGGAAGATATTTAATTAATGTTAACCTTATTCATGAAAAGTGTTATTGTTTTTATCTTTAAGTCAATTATCACAACAAAAAATCCAGTTTAAATTCATCCTTTACACATGTCGTTGGTAAAAAGTATCAGTATTCATAAACCCTGCCATGAGCAATGGGATCAAATGATGGAAGTTGCTGACGGTCGTTATTGTATGAATTGCCGTAAAACAGTGGCCGATTTTACAGTAATGAGCAATGCCGATGTTATTGCTTTTCTCGGCAGCAATGGCAATGTTTGCGGCCGGTTTAACAAAACTCAATTACAACAGATCAATCGCGAAATCGGGCGTGGTACAAACTACAGCAGTTTGTGGAGGAAAACACTGGCAGCGGCTTCCTTTATGGGTTTAATCCCCTTTGTAAGGGCAGAAGCAAAATATAAAACACCTATAGAACAACTTTCTACAACAGTCTGCAAAAATAAGCCGAAAGTTGTTGTTGATACTACAGGCTKGATTGTTTTAAAAGGGCATGTGACTGCAAAAGATGATACCTTGCCTATTCCGGGCGCCAATATTCAATTAAACGATAAAACCCTTGGCACATCAACAGGTATCAACGGTGATTTTAAATTGATAGTCCCCTCATCGGCAGATAGCCTTATTGTTTCGTTTATTGGATATAAAACGCAAGGATTTAAAATAGGGGGATCACCCAATAATTTTTATAATGTTGCAATGGAAGCTGACCCTGCGTTTGCTAACCAGGTTGATGTTGTAGCCGGAGGTATCTCTGTAAGATATTCTTTTACCCATCGCCTATGGCGTAAAATAAAAAGGATATTTTAGGGCTTTACTAAATATCATCCTTTTGCACTTCCCCGTAAACATCCCCATAGGCAAATCATCCATCCCCGTACATTTTGTGTGCGAAACGCTGGCTTATTTTTTAGGCTACCGCCACTATGCCTGGCTGCGCCGGAATACCAACGACCAAATTAATAACGAAAACCGGCTTATTATTTTTATCGGCGCGGCATTTGGTGCTTTTGTAGGCTCGCATGTAGTTGGCGTTTTGGAGAACCCTGCGCTGCTGCCAAAGTTCAACCTTATTTATTTTATGGGTAACAAAACCATCGTAGGCGGAATGCTTGGCGGATTGATAGGGGTAGAGCTTACCAAGAAGAAAATAGGTGTAACCGCGTCGTCCGGCGATTTAATGGTTTACCCGCTGATGCTGGCCATGATTATCGGCCGTACAGGTTGTTTCCTGGCGGGATTGGAAGATGGTACTTACGGCGTAGCCTCAAACCTGCCCTGGGCTATTAACTTTGGCGACGGTATCCGCAGGCATCCCACAAACCTTTACGAGATTGTGTTTTGGATTTTGCTTTGGCTCATTTTAAAGCTGATTGAAGGGCGGCATCAGTTCACAGATGGCTCAAAATTTAAAGTTTTTATAGTAAGTTACCTGCTGATCAGGTTTTTGGATGAGTTTATTAAGCCCGATTACTTTTTTAGTTTTGGGCTTTCGGTAATTCAGTTAGTTTGTTTGGCGGGTATTTTGTATTATTATAAAGTATTTATACACCCATCTAAACTGATAAAAACCGATGCCTGAACGCCCATATATATACTATGATTTTACCCTGAGCATTTGCTCCACCTGCCTACGCCGGGTCGATGCCAAAATTGTGTTTGAGGACGACAAGGTGTTCATGCTTAAAAACTGCCGCCAGCATGGTTTCGAAAAAGTACTGATAGCCACCGATATTGAGTATTATAAAAACTGCCGCAATTATGCCAAGCGCAGCGAAATGCCGCTCAAATTCAACGCCAAAACGCATTATGGCTGCCCTTATGATTGCGGCCTGTGCCAGGATCATGAACAGCACTCCTGTCTCACCGTAGTTGAGGTTACAGATAGGTGCAATTTAAGCTGCCCCACCTGCTACGCCATGTCGTCGCCAAGCTATGGCCGTCATCGTACTTTGCAGGAGATTGAGCAGATGCTGGACGTGATTGTAGAAAACGAAGGCAAACCCGATGTGGTACAGATAAGCGGCGGAGAGCCAACAGTGCACCCACAGTTTTTTGAGATATTGGACATAGCCAAAACAAAGCCCATTAAACACCTGATGCTGAATACCAACGGCATCCGCATAGCCAAGGACGAAAACTTTGTAAAGCGCCTGGCTACCTATATGCCCGATTTTGAGATTTACCTGCAATTTGATTCTTTTAAAAAAGAAGCTTTGGAACAATTACGCGGCGAAGATTTGCGCGAGGTACGCTCAAAGGCTATAGAGCACCTGAATAAATACAACCTGTCAACTACTTTGGTTGTAACCCTGCAAAAAGGATTGAATACCGACGAGATAGGCCAGATTATTGAATATGCCCTGAAACAGCCCTGCATCCGTGGGGTAACCTTCCAACCAACACAGCAGGCCGGCAGGTTGGAGAATTTTAATGAGCAAACAGATCGTTACACGCTAACTGAGGTGCGCACTGCCATACTGGAGCAAACCAATATCTTCAATAAAAACGACCTGATCCCGGTACCTTGCAACCCCGACGCGCTGGTAATGGCCTACGCCTTAAAACTGGGCGACCAGGTGTTCCCGCTCACCCGGATGATAAACCCGGATGATTTGCTTGATAATTCCAAAAATACTATTGTATACGAGCAGGACGAACAACTGAAAGGGCATTTGCTCAATATGTTTAGCACCGGTAATTCGGTTGAAAAAGCTAAAGAGCACCTGCATTCGATATTATGCTGCCTGCCCGAAATTGACGCGCCAAGCCTGAGTTACGATAACCTGTTTAGGGTAATTATTATGCAATTCATCGATGCCCATAATTTTGACGTACGCGCCATCAAAAAATCATGCGTGCACATCGTAAACAAGGATATGCAGATCATTCCCTTTGAAACCATGAATATTTTTTATCGGGATGATAAACGGGAATATTTAGAACAGTTACGAAATGAAATAATAGTATGATGGAAGGTAACAGTCAGGAAGACAAAGTACAGCCGAAAAACGATACCGCAGGCGGAAACAAAGACAACCCTTTCCCTGGCATTGGAATTTTAGGTATCAACCTGGTGATCCTGATAATTTATACCGTGCTATGCAAAATGGGAAACAGTATAGAAAGTCTGTCATTAGAAGCTCTTATCATTGGTTTACAGGTTTTTGTTTGCATTATTATGGCTATAGTAAAAAGAAGCGGCATGTGGTTACTAAGTGGTTTCCTTGTTTTGATTATCGGGTTTTCTACCTGTGTGGGAATAGAAGGTATGCGATAAAAAGGTATTATAACGAAAGTAAAGTAACCTGCGTTAATTAATGCACTGTGGTATCTACAACAACTACGAAATGAAATAATAGCATGATAGAAGAAGAAAATCCAAACGACCCCACACCGAAGCCAGATGACTTTTTGACGAAGTACGCTCCCAAACAAAATAAGCCAGGCGATGGGATGAGAATTGTTGGTTACAACTTGTTAGTACTTGCGCTGTACTCTTTGGTTTGTCTGTCGTTATCCGGAGGGTTTGCATTGGATGCTTTTATCTTGTTTTTTCATGTGCTGCTTTGTTTGGGTTTAGCCATTGACAAACGAAGCTGGCTATGGCTATTAAGCGGCTTGTTAGTTTTGATAATAGGTTTTTCAACCTGTGTTACTTTTGCAGGAATGAAATAAATTGTAACAATAATGGAATCAGTAAAAGAAAAGCAGAAGCCAGAACAGCGGCCAAAAATAATCGTCATCGGCATCAACCTTGCGGTGCTTGCGGCTTACACGATATATTTCGGCGTTAACAAAGAAGAGCTTATTATTATTGGCGAAGCGTTTTTTATAGCCGTCCAAATTATAATATGCTTAATAGCAGCCATTTTTGTTTACCGTAAAGAATTTTTATTAAGTGCATTAGTAGTTTTGCTGATCGGTTTTTCAACCTGCCTTGCCGTTTTTGCAACTTGATCAATACAAAATTTTTATGTCAGATAACAAACCGCCGGTTCCCGGCAGATATATTGATCCTTTAGTTGATTTCGCTTTCAAAAAGATTTTCGGCAGCGAGCCCAATAAGGACTTGCTGATCGCTTTTTTAAATGAAGTATTCAGGGGGCGCAAACATATTGTCGACCTCGTCTACAACAAAAATGAACACCATGGCGACCTAAGGGACGAGGGTGCGGCTATATTCGATCTGCTTTGCACCGGTGATAAAGGCGAACACTTTTTAATTGAGATACAGCGGGCAAAACAGGGGTACTTTAAAGAAAGGGCCTTGTTTTACACTAGCAGACTGATAAGCGACCAGGCGCCCAAAGGCAAACGGAATGTCTGGGCTTACAACATTGCCGAGGTATATTTTATTGCGCTGCTTGAAGATTTTACGTTAGATAATAGCCACGAAGATAAATACCTGCACGATATTTGCCTTTGCAACAGGGATACCGGCGAAATATTTTACGATAAACTGGGTTATACTTATATAGAATTAGCTAAATTTGTGAAAGAGGGTATTGACTTAAATACGGATTTGGATAAATGGCTGTATGTATTAAAGAACATGAGCCAAATGGATAAAATACCGGTATACTTACGTAAACCCATATTTGAAAAATTGTTCAGTATTGCAGCATATATTAACCTTACAAAGGAGGAAAAAACGATGTACGATAGCAGCTTAAAATATAAATGGGATAATAAGAATGTATTGGACTATGCTGTTTCTACAGCGAAAGCAGAAGGAGAACATAAAAAAGCCTTGGATATTGCGCGTGAACTCAAGAAAGAAGGTTTAGCAAATGACTTTATAGCAAAAACAACTAAACTGTCCATTGAAGAAATAGAAAAACTTTAACCGTTATTGCACAACCAAAGCCCCGATAGGGTGCGCTACGTCTTGCTCTTGATTCTTATTCCCCCAGCATCTCTGCTAAAACACCTTCCTTCAGCGAATTACTGCACATACTTACCTTGCTGATGCCCAGTTTATGCATAATAAAACGGGTGATGAGTGATGCGGCAACTATCATATCAACCCTAACCGGGATAATGCCCTTATTAGCGGCCCGCTCTTTATGGCTGGATGCTACAAATTTACCAATGAGCATTAATAGTTCATCTTCGTCGAAATTGTAATTCTTGGTGGTTTTTAAGTCGAAATTATGGCCTTTTTCAACTTCTATTACTTCGGTAAAAGTTTCAAATGCGCCCGACGAGCCAATGAGTGTGTCAATTTGGATGTTTTTTACGGCTGCGAACAAATCGGCCAGTTTTTGGTCAAGGTATTGGTTTAAGGCTTCTATGGATGCGGGAGGGATAGGATCTGTTCGATGAAACAAATCCATCAGCCGGGCGGCGCCAATTTCAAAGCTTTGCTTCCAAATGATGCCATCTGTATTCCCTAAAATAAATTCTACACTACCGCCGCCGATATCCATAATGAGCGAGTTTTGTGCAGATAAGCATCCGCTGATCTTTACGCCCTGGTAAATAAAACCCGCTTCCTGTTCGCCATTGATAATTTCGATAGCTATGCCGGTTTGGGCTTTAACCTCGCTGATGAAATCTTTTCCGTTTGATGCGCTGCGCAGGGCGGATGTTGCTATGGCACGAGCGTCGGTTGCGCCGCTTGTCTTTATTTCATCGGCAAATTGCTGTATGGTATTTAAACCCCGCTGGTAGGCTTCAAGCAAAATATAGCCCTTGTTAATACCACCTTCGCCAAGCTTTACAGCTTCATGGTAGTGTACAATCTCCTGGTAATTATCTACACTGCCATCGGCAATTAACAAATGAAATGTATTGGTCCCCAAATCCATCACGGCAACGCGTTTACTCATGTTGCTAAAATAGATAATCCCTCAAATTGTTTAGGTTATTTTGAGTTTTAAGTGGTGAGTAATGAGTTTAATATTCGATAATTAAAACTCACTACTCATAACTCACCACTCAAAACTATTATTCCTTATAAAAAAACCATTTACTCAATTCTTTAAAGCTGGCTTTTTTGCCATACATCAAAATTCCAACCCGGTAAATGCGTGAGGCTACGTAGGTTGTAAACAAAAAACCCACCACCATCATAAACATGGATAATGCAACCTGCCATGGCGCTGGATCAAACGGCAGGCGTACCATCATGGCAACCGGCGCGGTAAACGGAATTATGGATAACCAAACGGCCAGGGTACTATCAGGCGCCCGAAATAATACTGTAACCGATAGCATGTAGGTAAACAATAATGGTAGTGTTATCGGGAACATGAACTGCTGTGTTTCGGTTTCGCTGTCAACAGCGGAACCTACTGCGGCAAATAAGGCGGCATATAAAAGGTATCCCGACAGGAAATAAAACAGGAAGCAAAATAAAATATATCCCACCTTAATAGTTGCCAGGGTCGCAATTATACCTGCCATGGGGCTTTGAGGTGAATTAAAGGCATGTCCAGCTATTTTCGACGATACAACAGATAAAATGATCCAGGCGGCAAATTGTGTCAGACCAACCAGCCCCACACCTATAATTTTGCCCAGCATCAATTGAAAGGGTTTTACCGATGATATAATCACCTCGATGATGCGGCTTGTTTTTTCTTCAATTACGCCGCGCATAACCTGGCCGCCGTAAATAAACAGTGAAATGTATATGAATATAGCGCAGGCAATGCCAACAGCTATGTTTGCACCAAGGTCGCTGCTTTTATCTCCGGTTTCGGTAATTTCTATCGTCTTTACACTAATGTCAGCCCTTTTTATGGAGTGGATAACCGCCGTATCAATATGGTGCTGAATCATGTTGTAATCGAAAGCAATATTGCCCATTTGCTTTTCAATCTCATCGGTAAGCTGCATGGGCGATTTCTTTTTAGAGAAAATCTGCACGCTTCCTTTTTTAGCATAATCCGCAGGGATATATAGCGTAGATATATTTTCGTCCTTTTTTGATTCTGCTTTATCAGCATTCAAATCTTTATGATTTACCACAAATTTGATGTTGGATACGTCACGGAATTTATCAACAAAAATTTTGCTGTCATCAACCACCGTAACTATTTGTAGCGAAGACAGGTTGTTGCTGTCTTTGGCTACCAAAGCGATAATAGCCCCCATTGCAAGGATTAGCAACGGCACCACAAAAATCATGACGATGAACGACTTTTTCCGCACCCTGGTAAGGTATTCGCGCTGTATAATCAGTAATACTTTATTCATGGCTTTTGTTGTTTGCGTTTACTTTTTCGATAAATATTTCATGCATGCCCGGTATTACTTCCTGCAGCATATTGATACGAACTTGCGGTATAAGGTATTGCAATACATCGTTTGACGTATAACCTGCATTTAGCTTTATGCGGATGGTGTGGTTATCATCATCGGTTATGGTATCGCCAATGATGTCGAACGGCTGGGCGCCGTTAAAACTTAAACACGGGCCTGCATACTCAACCATATAGGTTTCGTTACGGTAGGAGTTACGGATATTTTTAACGGTACCATCCAATATTTTATGTGACTGATGGATAAGTGCAATAGCATCGCAAAGCTCCTCTACCGATTCCATGCGGTGGGTGGAGAAGAGGATAGTCGCGCCATTGCGGTTAAGCTCCAGTATTTCGTCTTTAATCACTTCGGCATTTACAGGGTCGAAACCGCTAAAGGGCTCGTCAAGGATGATCAGGTCAGGCTCGTGTAGTACCGTTGCCACAAACTGGGCCTTTTGCTGCATACCCTTTGATAGTTCTTCAATCTTTTTCTTCCACCAGGTTTCCATCCCCAGTTTATCAAACCAAAACTTTAAACGTTTTTGGGCTTCGGCGCGGCTAAGGCCTTTTAAGCGGGCCAGGTAAATCATTTGCTCGCCAATCTCCATTTTTTTGTACAAGCCACGTTCTTCTGGCAGGTAGCCAATGCGGTCGATATGCGATTGATTGAGCTTTTCGCCATTAAAGAAAACCTCACCGGAGTCTGGCGCCGTGATCTGGTTAATGATGCGGATCAGGGAAGTTTTGCCTGCGCCGTTTGGTCCCAGCAGACCAAAAACCTGGCCGCTTTCTACCTCCAGGCTTACATCGTCTAACGCCTGGTGACCGGCGTATTGCTTAACAATATTGCGGATGCTTAACATATTTTGATTAAGGTTTATTTTGTTAATTTATGGTTTAGATACGGGCAATTTTAAAATGTTACAAGACACAAGAATTGCCACGAATTTATACACACAAATTGTCACGAATTTTATCGAATTGCACGAATTTTATTAAACACGAACAGTCACAAATTAAAGCGAATTTCAGGAATTGATACACACGAATGTTCACGGATTTTTTCGAATTTCACGAATCAAGATTAAAGAAATTCAATATAATTCTTTATCCAGGTCTAATTCAAACTTCTATTTGTAAAAATTGTATACGCCATGCATTCGTGGCAATTAGCCTAAATCCGTGAAATAAGTGTGCAAAAATTAGTGTGCAGAATCAGTGTGCTTCCAACTGCTTTAAATCGAACCGGAGCACCTCGATAGTCTCTTTTTGCCGCGATATAATCACATACATATAGCCATTGTAGATAATGGTATGCGGATAGCCGTACTGGCCGCCTTTCCATAGCCCCTCTTTTTTAAGGTGGTAAAGCTCGTTTGCTATGATGTAGTTTTTATCGAACGATTCGCCATCTTTTGATAACGACAACACCAGTGGGTTCCGGTCGTAGTGGTGCAGGGTATCGGGAATGCCCACGTAATAAAAACGCTTATAGGGCAGGCGGCCGAAGTGGAATTTGCTGTCGTTATCAGAAAAACGCGCTTCAACCGGGCGCGACCATGAAGTGCCATCATCTTTACTTTCGGTAAGCCATAATTTACCTATCCAGCCTTTGCCGGTAACGCGTAGCAGCATGTGGAGCACATTATCATCCGTCTGAAAAAATGAACCTTCGCAAAGCGGTGGTAAACCAAGCCTGGCCGCCGGTGCATAAAAGGCAGCGGAGTTATCCTGGGTGTATAATGAATCGGGGTAAAAGCTGCTGAGTTTCCAGCCGGAGATACCGCGACGATCGTCCGTGTATGGAAACAAAAAATTACCGCTGATGATGAGCCTGCCACTTTTGGTAGCCTCTGGGCCGTGGTTAGGGATCAGCGGCACATGCATGTCAATAGGGTTGCTCCAGTGGATGCCATCCCTACTGGTTTTGCCCCATAGGCGGGTATTTTGACGGTGTTTGGTGTACTCGCCATAATAGGCAACCAGCGTGCCTTTGTATTGGTATAACCCGGCGGCGGTTAACACGGTTAGTGTATCATTGAATTTTCCGGGTGATGCCAGGGGGATGGGAGCCGACCAATGTACAAAATCCTTCGATGTAGCATAAACCACCCGCTGGCCGGGCGAATCCTCGTCGATGAGGCCGTTACTCCATATCGCTATGAATTTATCTTTAAAATGGGTGAAAGAAGGGTGGTGGTTATACAGCCATTCCTTATCGGGCGAGTAGATCATCGACCGCTGGATGTTTAATTTAGGAACATTAGCTTCGGTTTTGTAGGTGTTGCGGATGGTTTGGGCCTGGGCGTAAGTATTGTCTAACGCAAATTGGATAAACAGAATAATAGCGGCAACGATACATTTATTTGCCATGCTGCCGGATGGGTAATAACCTGGTGAATGTTTGAGAATAGTATTCATTATAGTGTTCGAAATTCAGAGATTGAGCGGTTAAGTTCGTCCTGGGCTTTTAAATATTTAGTTATCCCTATCAATGTATAACACAACGAAGCGGGTATAAACAACAGGCTAAACATGCCTATTTGTATAAATATCCGACCAATAAGCGCCATCATAACCCCGGCCGAAATATAAAACAAAAGGTAAGTTAAATAAGCAAGTGGGAACAAACCGAAAGGCAATMTAAGCTCGTCGTTGCGCAATCCGAAAAATTGAATAATTAAGACGATGCTCATGATCATCATAAAAATTGATAGGAAAAATAATAACATGGCTCCATTGGTGTTTGGGGTGGCAATGTCTGACAAAAGGGTTATTATAAAGTTAAATACGATGAAAACTATCAACGTTGCGATGTACGCTTTTTTTTCATGAAAATGTTTTAACACATAAACCAGGTATATAAGCTGCGTATCAAAAAGCAACTCTCTAATAAGCGTGAAGTAAAATGGTGGCCGCTGTTGGTTTAGTGCAAATAAGAGTGCCCCAATGATTGCAATAAAGTAAACGGCATTAATGGCGATGATATACCTGGTTGTTTTAACGCTCACTTTCATATAACTCGCTCGTTTACGCCGTTGTCGATAGCCAGGTACTTTGCTACCTTAAACAGGATATAGAATGTTATGCCCGGAATAAATACCTCGGTAAGGCTAACATATTTGAACATCATCGACGAGTAAATAATGCTTGCCACCAATTGTAACAAAGTGATAAAAAGAAACGCAAGGCCATAAGCGATCATGGGGTACGCAAGCCACTTGTTTTGTATCCTGGCTGATTGGATAATAAAAATAATCACAACAATAATGGATAATAAAAAAAGAAGATAATACAAGGATATATTTTTTGCGGTGATTTTAACAACCACAAAATACAACGAAATAAAAACATCAACACCGATAAAGATTTTGCACGTTGTGATGATGGAGGTATCTTCCTTTAAGTATTTTAAAACTAAAACCAGGTAGATTAACGGGATTATGTATACTATTTCATTAGAAACAAGGTGTAGTTTGCCTACCGGTATATCGTTAAATCTTAATGCAATAGATGAAATAACCGAAATGGTGTAAAGCAGGTTTACAGCCATCATATAGTAAGTGTTTTTTACTGTTACCATCATTTTTCTGCATTTAATTGTTCGGATGTGTAAGTTTCACTCAAGCTGGCATGTATCTGCCTGTAGTGTTGCTCCTTTTGTTCGTTAAGCAATTGGTAAAAAATATAAATGATGCTTAATAGTACCACTGCTTCCAAAACCGGTGGAATGTAACCGAGGTAGGCGAACTTGAAGGAAAAGGCATCGGCTAAGTAGCCCCAGATAAAAGGCAGCCCCATTTGTGCTATAACTTTAAAGGCAAGTGTGATCCCCAATAGTTTAAAGCCAGTTCCTGCGGTTTCGTCAGTTACCCTGAAAGATTGAATAAGCATATTAAGTAGTATTATTAAAGCTAAAGTACCGATTGCTATAGAAATACCCTGGTTACCGAAGCCTGTAAAAGAAAACGGGATAGTAATTGCACTAAAACAAATAAAAATCGCAAAGGAAATGACTATCGAACGCTTTTCCTGCTGTGATCTTAAAATGCATAGCAGGTAAAAAAATACCAGGCAATGTACTACAGAAAATAAGATTGAAAGCGTACCATCGAGATAGAAATTGATAGACCATTTCATGATCTTCACCAGATTAATGAGCGGTAGCCAAGCTAAATAGGCAAGTGCTATTGCTATATAAAAAATGCTTTTGCCAATTGTTGGTTTCATTGTTGTAAGGTTGCCTTAAATTAGCAAATAAACTTTATAATAAACCTGTTACTGCATTTTATGGCTGTAACTATTTATCATCTGCATCAGCTTGTCATGCGGTATAGCGAAAACCGTATTACCGTTTATTCCTTTCATGTCTTTCGCGGCTATCATAGCATTTATAATAGCTTCTTCCACACTTTCGACGGTTGCCTGGTAAACTTTGTCCATTTGCTCTTTGGGTAATACAGTCCAGGTTTGTAGGGTGCCTTTGGTGTTATCTTTTGGAGGCACGGTACTAAACGCCAGGAAAATATCGCCCGAGCTGTTGCGCCCCACGCCGCCGCAACGGGCAACACCTAACGAGGCGCGCTTGGCTACAAGCTTTAGCTGGGCTGGTAATAAAGGGGCATCGGTACCTATGATGATGATGATGGAGCCATCCTTGGGCTTGGAATTAATAACAGGCAAGTCGCCTTTCCATTCTTTACCAACAGGTACGCCGGATATAATCAGGTCTGTGCGCCTTCCAAAATTGCCTTGAACAAATGCCCCAACGGTATAGGTAGCTGTATCTATACTAATCACCCTCGACGATGTACCGCTACCGCCCTTAAACTGAAATAACGACATGCCCGTGCCACCGCCAACGTTGCCTTCTTCTACTTTGCCGCCATGGGCGGTATTCAAGGCTTCAAATACATCTTCTTTTTTTACATGAAAACCGTTAATATCATTTAATACACCATCGAAAGTTTCGGCAGCCACAGGCAAGCCAAAGGAGAAATCAACCAATGAGCCTTTGCTGAAGTTTTTTACATTCCACTCGCCAATAGCATCCCTTACCACACCAACGCTATTGGTATTTGTAATACCGATGGGGCCGTAGTTTAGGCCATATTCATCAATTACCGTTGTGCCTGTCATTTCACCATCGCCGTTAAGGCTAAACCATCCGGCAGGCAGCGGATCGATAGATTTTCCGTTTGGCATAATAACGGTAACCCCTGTACGCACCGGGCCTTTGCCGGTAACCAATGGCCCGTCGCCGCTTATTAATGTCTTGTAGCCCACCAAAACACCTTTAACATCGGTAATAGCATTGTACCTGCCGGTAGTGCCGTTGAATTTGATACCAAGATCGCGGGCACGTTGTTGGGCGGTAGCAGTGCTGATGTTTATAATTATCAATAGAACTATTGCCCAGGCAGGTTTGGTTATCAATGTTTTCATTTTTTGTGATAGCGATGATTGTAAAGCCGAATCCAATGTACTTAATAAAACCTTTCTACGTAAATTAGATTTGTATAAATTGTAATTTCTATCTTTAAAAAATGAACCTGAAACTCGAAACCGAATTTAGCAAGGCCCCCATACTGCAAGAAGTTGACGCGCTGAAAAAGCAGATTGACGAGATACGCCCATTATCTCCGGAAATTGAAGGGAGGGTTATGCAAAAACTTCGTTTGGATTGGAATTATAACTCGAATGCTATTGAAGGGAATAAGTTGAGTTATGGGGAGACTACAGCTTTACTAATGCATGGCATAACTGCCAAGGGGAAGCCGTTGAAAGATCATTTAGATTTAAAAGGGCATAATGAGGCGATAGGATATTTGGATCGAATCATAAAAGATGGAAGACCATTAACTGAAACGGATATTCGAGGGTTACATGAGGTAATCTTAATAGAATCTTATGATGTAAAGGCACAAACGAGCGATGGCTTGCCAACTACGAAGACAATACAAATAGGGAAATATAAATCTTCTGATAATCATGTAGAAACGATTACTGGAGAGATTCATTACTACACACCGTTTCAAGAAATTCCGGCGAAGATGTGTGAATTGATGGATTGGTATTATGCTATGATCCAGGATACTACAATCCATCCAGTTATTACAGCCGCACTTCTTCATTATAAATTCGTTGCAATACACCCGTTTGATGATGGCAATGGCAGGTTGGCAAGAATTTTAATGAATTTGGTTTTAATGCAAAATGGTTTTCCTCCCGTCGTTGTAAAAAAAGATGATAAACAGAATTATTATGCATTATTAAGTCAAGGAGACGCGGGTGAGTTTTTTCCTTTTGTAGCATATATAGCTGAATTGTTAAAGAGTTCGCTTAATATTTATTTAAAAGCTATAAATGGCGATGATATCGATGAGGACGAGGATATAGATAAGGAAATAGCTTTATTTAAAATGGAACTTCGTAATGAAGTTAGGTCGAAGGAAAGGAAGTCCTTAGAGGTTATAAATAGATTTATTGAGGCGGAATTAATATCCTTGTTGTACAAGCTCAATAAAAAGTCAATGCATTTTGAAGAGTTTTTTTTCTCTAGCTACGTTGATATAAAAAGTGATACTGTTGAGGGGGCGTCTTTTTACTTCGAACTTAAGAATGATTTTGAAGAATATGCCAGCCAAGTCAAAAATAAAAACAAATTGTTAAGCGAAATTGAGGTGAAGTTCGGATATGGAAAGTTCAAAAACCCAGATAATGATTTTGATGTTGTAACTAGCCTGAGATTTTCGTTTAATGAATATTCCTACAATATAAAAATTTTTAATGATGAAGAGGTAACGATTAAGTTATATCACGAAAATCTAACCAAAGAAGACCTCAGTAAAATAATCAAGGAATTTGTCAACAATATAAAGGGAAAAATTAAAGCAAAATTATAAAGCCCGAAGTAAAAACTCCGGGCTTTATATCTAGCGGCAAAAACCTCTCACCTTTCGCCTTTATCCTTTCACCTCAAAAAACTACTCAAAATATTCCTTCATCCGCTCAAAAAAGCTTTTCTCATTTTTGCCCGGATTGGGTTTAAAGTTAGGAGATGATTGTAATTTTTCCAATATCTCGCGCTCTTCACGGCTTACAATTTTGGGTGTCCAGATGTTGATGTGCACCAGTTGGTCGCCACGGTGGTAGGAGTTTACTTCGGGTACGCCTTTGCCTTTCAGGCGTAGTATTTTGCCGCCCTGGGTTCCCGGGTCAATTTTTATCTTGGCTTTACCGTCAATGGTAGGTACTTCAACAGTGGTGCCCAATGTTGCATCAACAAAGTTTACATGCAAATCGTATATCACGTTGTTGCCATCGCGTTTTAAAGTTTCATGCGGAATCTCCTCGATCAAGATGATCAAATCGCCGGGTACACCGCCGCGTGGGGCTGCGTTACCTTTGCCGCTCATGCTTAGCTGCATGCCTTCGCTTACACCGGCAGGTACATTGATGGTGATCAATTCCTCGCCACGCACTACGCCATCACCATGACAAACATTACATTTTGACAGTATGGTTGACCCTTCGCCGTTACAGGTAGGGCAGGTGCTGGTTGTTTGCATCTGGCCCAAAATGGTATTGGTTACCCTGCGCACCGCGCCCGAGCCACCACATGTTTTACAGGTTTGGAACGATGCTTTATCTTTTGCGCCACTGCCATCGCAGGTTTTGCAGACTATTTGTTTGTTAACTTTTATTTTCTTTTCGGCGCCATTGGCAATTTCTTCAAGCGTTAAACGTACTTTGATACGCAGGTTGCTACCACGGGCCACACGCCTGCCGCCGGCACCGCCACCCTGACGACCACCGCCGCCAAAGAAACCTTCAAACGGACTGCCGCCGCCAAAAATATCACCAAACTGGCTAAATATGTCGTTCATATCCATGCCTCCACCGCCATAACCGCCGCCATTGGGCGATGAAGCATTGGCGGCATGACCAAACTGGTCATACCGTTGGCGTTTTTCGGGGCTGCTTAAAACTTCATAAGCTTCAGCCGCTTCCTTGAATTTTTCTTCCGCCTCTTTGTCACCCTGGTTTTTATCGGGGTGGTATTTAATAGCCATTTTACGATATGCCTTCTTTATCTCATCAGCATCTGATCCTTTTGAAACACCCAGTATATCGTAATAATCTCTTTTAGCCATGATTTTTTTATTTCGGATTTCGAATTTTCGATTTCGGATTTAATGTTTTTTAATTATGATTTGATTTCAGTGGAGTGTTCGACACGAATAAATAAATCCGAAATCCAACATCCCAAATCCGAAATGCATTTACGCTCCTACAATTACTTTGGCAAAACGTATTACCCTGTTTTTTAGGGTATAGCCTTTTTCCATTTCGTCAATAACCTTGCCTTTAAGGTCATCGGTAGGGGCGGGTATATTTGTAATAGCTTCGTGAATATYGGCGTCAAAAGGCGACCCAATTGACCCCATTTCTGCTAATCCTTTTTGTGCAAGGATGTTTTTTAATTTGTTCTGTATTAGCGTAACGCCTTCTTTAACAGGGGCTACTTCAACTGCTTTCTCAATGGCACGTTGCGCACGCTCAAAATCGTCCAAAACCGGCAAAAGAGCAATAATCAAGTCTTTGCCTTCAGTTTCACGGGCTTCAGCGCGTTCCTTTTGGGTGCGCCTGCGGAAGTTGTCAAATTCGGCATACAAACGTAAATATTTATCATTTGCCTGCGCCAGTTCGGCTTTTAACTTCTCTTCGGCAGTAGGGCCGGCTATTTCTTCAGTTTCAACGGCCTCAACAGTTTCGGCCTGCTGGTCTTTCAGTTGTTGCTCTTGTGTTAAATTTTCCTGCGTAGGCTCATTTATATTTTCGGGGGTATCCATATTTTCTTTCTTCTTTTTCTTCAACATGTCGTTAAATTTCATAGCTGATAGTGCCAATCAAGTATCCTGCCATAGCCGTAAAGCCGACAAGGTGTCAGTGGAGTAAAACCAATTCAGGCAGGTATGACACGGTATGTGCAGGTCTGACAGTGTCTGAATCAGAATTTACAGAATTTTAGAATGGGCAGAATTTATCCGAAATTAGAATTTACAGGATTTGAGAATGTACAGAATTTTGGGTGATTGGATTAAAATGAAATTTAAGAATTAACAACGTGGCCAACTGACATTCTGTTAATTCTTAAATTCTGCAAATTCTGATCATATCACCGCATCCTCCAAAACCTTACCATTCTCGCACTTAATAATGCGGGATGGGAAAGTACGGATGATATGGTAATCATGGGTGGCAATTAACACTGCGGTGCCCGACTGGCTGATCTGTTTTAGCAACAGTACAATCTCTTCAGATGTTTCCGGGTCAAGGTTACCGGTTGGTTCGTCGGCCAATATAATTTCAGGGTTGTTAAGCAGGGCGCGGGCAATTACCACGCGTTGCTGCTCGCCGCCGGATAGCTCATGCGGCATTTTTTTAAGTTTAGAACGGAGGCCAACTTTTTCCAGTACGTCAAGGGTACGTTCGGCTATCAGCTTTTTGTCTTTCCAGCCCGTGGCGCGCATTACAAAAAGCAGGTTTTGCTCTATCGAGCGATCTGTCAGTAATTGAAAATCCTGGAAAACTATTCCCAGCTTACGGCGTAAATAAGGCACATCACGGCCAGATAACTTGCTTAACTCGTACCCGCAGGCATGGCCTGTACCGGCTTTTATACCCAGGTCGCCATAAATAACCTTAAGCAGGCTGCTTTTGCCCGATCCCGTAGAGCCTATCAGCCATACAAAATCACCCTTATCAACATGCAGGTTTACGTTTGACAGTACCAGGTGTGTTTGCTGAAAAATATCAACACCATTTAGCTTTATAATAGAGTTCCCAATCATCTTTTTTTATAGCTCTAATTTCAGGATCTGCCCGAAAGGTAAATCCTTAATAATATTCATAATATATTCCGACTTATCCGCCAGCCCCACCTTATCCAACGATTTATCGGGCCTATCTACCCTGAAATAAGCCAGCAACGTAAATTTATCATCCCGCAGCTGTACGTAATCGGGTATTTTGGCAACGCCTTTAACTTTTATAATATACATTTTTTAAGGTGAAAGGTTAAAGGTAAAAGGAGAAAGGTAAAAGCACCCGGTACAACCTTTTGCCTTTTACCTTTCGGCTTTCGCCTCAAAAACCAAAGGTATTGTTATTTTAAAGATTTGACAAAAATTCCATTGTATCAATCCCATCGGCATAATCCCATAATGCGGGGTGCTGGCTTTGGCCGAAGCTTACTACCTGGCTGGCTACATTGATGGGAGCATTGGTAACAATACACTGAATATTATCGCTTTGTTTTTGCAATAATTCCTGCGCCTGGGCAAGATCATCGCAATAACTAAAATACAGTACCGCAAGTGGCGATGCCAGCCGGTCATCTTCCTTTACCATCAAAAACCCGTTATCAAGGTGCTTATCGCTGTTTACCAGGTAGATGGATTTGTTGTAGTCATAATTATTGTTGTACTTATGGTGATGGATAATAGCCTTATGATCTTCAATCGATTCAAAAAAGAAATTGAAATTATAATCCTTTGGTACCAGCAGCTTGCTCACATTGCGGCAACCAAGGCCATAATAATCAAAAATGTCATGGCCAAGGTTAAACAGTTGCTCAGCAGTTTCATCGCCGGTTATCAGGGCAATACTATTCCTGTTTTTACGGATGATGTTTGGCACTTTGCCAAAGTAGTAATCAAAATAGCGCGAGCTATTGTTGCTTCCGGTAGCTATAACGGCATCAAAATCCGCTAAGCGCTCTATAAAACTAAATTGGTTGGCAAAGCTGTCGTCAATGGCCACTAAGCGCTCCAAAACAGTTTTTATTAGCCGTGCGTCTTGTGACGATGCTTTGATTAACGCGTGATTGCCGGATGCCAGCACGCACAACACATCATGAAAACCAACCAGCGGGATATTACCTGCCAAAATAAGGCCTACTTTTTTGCCCGGGGCGTGGTTATCAAGGTTATATTTTGAGAGCCAGGTTTGCAAATCATCCTCGTTTAGCATTTTGCCAATGGCGGTTACTGCCTGTAATACACTGTCGGGTGTAAACCAGGCGTTATGGTAGCGCTCGTCTTCAATAATGGCCATTAACTGTGCATCGGGTGCAATTAGTTGCTTTCCTAAGGCTGAAAATGAATTTATGGAATTTTTTATGTTAAATTTTGACATATATATGGTGAGGATTTAAACCCCTAAAGCCTTTTTTTGTTATATTTGTGCGCTTGTAAATTACGGGCAAAGTTAATTGAGATTATTATATATTTAGAAATATGGCGATTAAAATCACCGATGAATGCATAAACTGCGGAGCCTGCGAGCCGGAATGCCCCAATAATGCAATTTATGATGCAGGTGCGGCATGGCGTTTTAGCGATGGTACCGGCCTTAAAGGAATTATTGATTTTGGAGATGGCAATACTTTAAATGCCGAGGAAACTCAGGCTGCCTTATCCGACGAGATATATTATATAGTACCCGATAAGTGTACCGAGTGTGTTGGTTTTCATGATGAGCCGCAATGTGCTGCCGTTTGCCCGGTTGATTGCTGTGTGGATGATGAAGATATCCGCGAAACACAGGAAGAATTGTTAGCCAAAAAAGATTGGCTGCATATGAATGAATAATTTCAACAAAAAATATTTTGAAAAGGGATTAGCTTGCTGATCCCTTTTTTTTGCTTGTTTTTTAAATAAAATTATTTGGCGTTTAATAATTTAATAAATTAGCCTTGTAGATTTTAGCGTTATCCCCCTCCCCAGGCTAAAATATATCTTTAAAACCAATTAAACATTGTAATTATTTTATTGCTTATTGCAATCTTAGTTACATTAATTTTTGCAACTTAAACTGATCTATGGAATATGGTATTTGTAACCTTGCAGTAATTCCACTTCGCGCTTTGCCCGACGACAGGAGCGAACAGGTATCGCAGGTGTTATTTGGCGAAACATTTGAAATTAAGGAGTGGGCCGAACGCTGGGTTAAAATTGTTACAACAACTGATAAC
Organism: Mucilaginibacter sp. P4_D1; assembly: GCF_056401935.1. Taxonomy (NCBI): domain Bacteria; kingdom Pseudomonadati; phylum Bacteroidota; class Sphingobacteriia; order Sphingobacteriales; family Sphingobacteriaceae; genus Mucilaginibacter; species Mucilaginibacter sp. P4_D1. Next base: position 10,782 of record NZ_JBFUIJ010000029.1, on the reverse strand, counting down.
TATACAGGCTGGATAGGCAGGCTGCAATTTGCCATGCTTGGTCATATAGCCTATAAAACCCAGCAAAGCAATCCCCCGGTTTTAACTTACAGACCGGTAACACAGGCCTGGAAAATCATTGATAACTCGGTAATTTATTTACCAGCCGGCAGCTCACTTGCCGGTTTAAAGGGGACAACCTGTAAAATAGGAAATGATAAATTTGAGATCATTGGCGAAATAGGCGAAAAGGAAGATTTGGCGACTACAGCAAAGTCGTTTTTAAATGCACCCTATTTATGGGGCGGCCGTACCCATTTTGGTATCGATTGCTCGGGCTTTACACAAGTAGTATTTGCCCTGAACAAAATAAAACTCATGCGTGATGCAAGCCAGCAGGCCGAAGAAGGTAAAGAAGTTGCCAACCTGCAAGCATGCCGCCTTGGTGATCTGGCATTTTTTAATAATCCCGAAGGGCGTATTACCCACGTGGGTATCCTGCTAAATAACGAGTACATTATCCATGCATCCGGCAAAGTAAAAATCGACCTTATTGATAACGATGGTATTTATTCCGCCGAGATGAAACGCCATACCCATAAATTGCATAGCATCAGAAGGTTTTTATAAGTAGGGCTAATCCTGGAACTTTATATCCCAAATAAAAATATTTTTATCATCGCTAACAGATAATAGCTGATCGCCGTTCCACGCCAGTTTATTTATTGACAGGGGGTGGCTTGGGTATSCTTTTTCGCGGGAGATGATCTTGTACAGTTTAAAATCATCGGCCCCCCATATTTTGATGCTTTTATCCATGCTGGCCGTAGCAAAATAAGGCTGGGTAGGGTGGAAGAGGATATGGTTAACCGCAAACAAATGTGCCGGGATGTTTTTAACCAACTGATACGATGTTGTATCCCAGATTTTTACCTGCGCATCGCGCCCGCCCGATACAATGTAAGCACCATCAATGCTGTAGGCTAATGCAAAAACAGACATGGTATGCCCGTGCAGCGCCTTCACTAGGGTGTAATCCTCTAAATCGTAAATTTTAATCACATTATCCCTGCATCCAAAAGCAACCTGCTTTTCATCCGGTGAAACTGCTATACAACGAACCGTATCGGCCGATACTTTAATGCCGTGCACTATATCCAATGTATCAAGGCTCCAAACAGATACTGTACCATCCTCAGAGGCTATCAGTAGCTCTTTTTTACCACTGACAGACTTGATATCAAACACCGGTTTAAGGTGATGATTGAGCGATTTGATGACCTTTTGCTGGATAAAATCAAAAACCAGCACCTGGCCACTACGCAAGCCTGCAAACATTAATGGATAACCCGCCGGGCAATGAATGGCATAAATAGATGCATTAACCGGGAACATTACTTTAATAAAGGCATTTGTTTTCAGGTTCCACTCCACCAATCCTTTATCATTGCCGCCGGTAAATAGTATCCCCGGTTTTTGTGATAACTCCAAAGTAAAAATAGGGTTGCCATGCCCGGTAAGTTCGGCTATTTTTTCTGCAATCATTTTTAAGTAGCAAGTAGCAAATTTAGTATCAAGTAGTAAGTATCAAGTATCAAGATCGGTGAATAGTTGATACGTGACTTTTAACAAAAATAGGATTTTAGGATGATGCTTTAAGGGGAATTGACCCGGCAAAAGCAATCTATTTTATGGCTTCGTCATAGGCTGCCTTTGCAATGCGGGCAATAACCAATTCGCGGGCTTTCAAATCAACGGGCGAATTGGTAACCAAAATGGCAATAGCCAGGTGGTTGCCGTTAGGCAGCGTTATAATACCGGTGTCGTTGGTAGCTGCCGAAATTCCTTTTTCGTTGGTGCCAGATCGGCCGGTTTTATGGTAAACTATTGTACCAACAGGCAATAAACCTTTAATCTGGTTGGGGCCGGTTGAGGTTTCCTGCATAATTTTCCATAAATAGGCGTGGCTGGCCGCGGAAAGGAAATTGGGTTTAAAAGCTACGCTCAATAAATGCGTAAGCTCAGAAGCCATTACCCAATCGGTAAACTGTACATCCCAGGCCTGCGCCATTTGATATTCGGATGCTTTTATCGAGAAGTTTTTGATCCCGATATGGTGTATATAGGCATCTACTACATCCGTTCCTCCTAAAACTTTTAATAACTTGTCGCAGGCTACATTGTCACTTAACGATACCATGTAGCTTAGCAACTCCCTTATCGAAACATTCACGTTTGCGTCGGGATATTTATCCTGCAAGGGGCTATACGTTTTAAATAAATCGCTTTTATCCAGGCGAACCTGCTGATCTAATGTGAATTTCCCTTCGTCAATCTCGTGCAAAACGGTAATGGCAATCGGGAATTTCATCACACTCTGCATCGGCTGATGCAGGTAGCCGTTATAAGTTAATGTATCACCCGTTTCAAGGTTTAATACCGAAACCCCAACAGTACCCTTTGCATCCTTCGCAATGTCGGCAATCTTAGCCCTAAGCCCATCTTGTTGCGCATTGGCATTGCCAATAAAAAGGAAACAAAACAACAAAATATAAAAAACAACATGCTTCACGTTAAGTTCTCCATTAATGACCAATGACCAATGACCAATGACCAATGACCAATGACTAATGACTATTTATGCCTGTTTTCCAGGTTTTTAGCTATCGTTTCCAACGTTAATCCCTTTTCCCGAAGTAAAACCAACAGGTGAAAAACCAGGTCGGACGATTCATTAATCAAGTCGGTTTCTGTTTCTGCCAAAGCGGCTATAACGGTTTCAACGCCTTCTTCGCCAACCTTTTGAGCTATTTTGTTAAGTCCCTTATTCCGCAGCTTGTTTACGTATGATCCTTCTACCGGATTTTCGTATCTATCGGCAATAATATTTTCCAGCTCCAAAATAAAGTTTTGGTTATAGCCGGTGTTAAAACAACTGCGCGAGCCGGTATGGCAGGTAGGGCCATCTGCTTTAACTTTTATCAACAGGGTATCATTATCGCAATCAATGCTGATGTTTTTTACATGCAAAAAGTTACTGCTGGTTTCGCCTTTGGTCCACAAGCGGTTTTTTGAGCGGGAGAAAAATGTAACTATATTTTCCTGTATGGTTTTATCATAAGCCTCCTGGTTCATATAACCCAGCATCAGCACCTCTAAAGTTTGCTCGTCCTGTATAATAACCGGTACTAAACCGTCTGTTTTGTTAAAATCTATATTCATATCTGTTGTTCTGGTTCCTGTTGCGGGTTGCCAGGTTCGTGTTCTTTTTAAAATTCCCCTCTCGAGAGGGGGCGGGCCGGATTGCGTGGTGGCAGGGGTGTGTTCTACACCATGCATCTATACCATGCTAATCAGGGCGTTACCTTTGGCCCGGGCTTTACGCTCATACTGCACAAGCCTTAATCACGGGCCGGTATCCGCTGCAATCCCTAACGCGGGTGGGCGAGGTGTTACATGTTGCCAGTTGCCAGGTTCGTGGTTCGGGTAAAACGTTTGTTTTAAAACTGACAACACCCGAGCCTCGAACCTCGCAACCCGATCCCCTATATCCTCACCTCTATATTATTACTCTTCAATACCGCTTTTAAATCCGGAATTAATATCTCGCCGTAGTGAAATACCGAAGCTGCTAATGCCGCATCAATATTTGTTTTTTCAAATACATCAACAAAATGTTGTACCGAGCCTGCTCCGCCCGAGGCTATTACTGGGATGTGTACCGCATCGTTAACAATTTTTAATAACTTGTTATCAAACCCGGCTTTTGTACCATCATGATCCATTGATGTAAGCAAAATTTCGCCGGCACCACGACTTTCGGCCTCCATTATCCATTCCAATGTTTCCCGTTCAGTAGGCAATCTGCCGCCATTCAGGTGTACAACGTTTTTGTCGCCAATGCTGCGGGTATCTACTGCAATTACCACAAACTGAACGCCAAATGCTTTGGCCAACTCATCAATTAAAGCCGGGTTACGTACCGCTGCCGAGTTGATCGAGATCTTATCTGCACCGGCGTTTAAAAGCGCATCAGCATCGGCAATTTCGTTAATACCGCCGCCGATGGTGAATGGGATATTTATTTGCCTGGCCACAGCCTTCACCAGCTCTACCATCGTTTTACGGCGCTCAACTGTTGCGGTAATGTCCAGGAATACCAGTTCGTCGGCGCCCTGCCTCGAGTAGTTCCAGGCCAGCTCAACCGGGTCGCCCGCGTCGCGCAGGTCAACAAAGTTTACACCTTTTACGGTGCGACCGTCTTTAACGTCTAAACAGGGGATAATTCGCTTGGCGAGCCCCCCCCGTCCCCTGAAGGGGGAGCCTTTGATTTGCGTGGTTATTTGTTCCAATACTTTATTAAGATTATTGAAAATTTGATCATTTGTAAAGCGTATTACCCTTAGGCCGTCAAGTTCTAAATTACGCTGCCGTTCAATATCGTTGTGAGCTACATCCGGAAGCAAATGAATGCTGCCATCCAATTCTATTACTAACTTATTTTTGTGGCAATAAAAATCAGCAATGTAGATGCCTAAAGGATGTTGCCTTCTGAATTTAAATCCTAATTGATTGTTTTTTAAATAACCCCATAGCAACTCTTCAGCATCAATCATCCGATAACGAAGTTCTTCTGCATTCCTAAAGATAGGAGCACCAGCGCCCAAGAACATCTTTTTCTTCATTTTAAACAACTATGGTTCCCCCTTCAGGGGGTTAGGGGGCTTCGCTTCTATATCGATATGAGGGCCTCTAAATTCCAGTTTTTCACATCTTCGATAGTAACCCGGTTTTCATAGATCGCTTTACCTACAACAACTGATTCTACCTTTAAACGACTCAGTTTCTCTACGTCATCCATCGAGCTTACACCACCGGATGCTATCAGTTTAATGAAAGGCGAATGGTCAAGCAGCTTTTCGTAAAGCTCAATACCCGCGCCGCCCAGTTTGCCATCTTTGTTGATATCGGTACATAAAAAACGGAAAAAGCCTAAAGCAAGGCATTTATCAACGTAGTCCATTAATTTAATTGGCGAGCTTTCCATCCAGCCGGAGTATTTGATTACTTCGTCCAACACGTCTATTGCAATAACCACCTGGTCGGAGCACTTGTCGCGGCCGCAAATCTCTTTACCTAATTGGGGTAAAAATTCGGGGTTGGTTAAAGCCTGTGTGCCTACAATAACACGGTGAACACCCGAGTCAATTAGCTCTTTCACTTTATCGATGCTGCGGATACCGCCGCCGTATTGCACCTTCATATCGGTTTTGCGGATTACATCAAACAGGTATTGCTGGTTGCTGAAATCGTTTTTAGCCCCGTTAAGGTCAATAATATGGATGAAATTGGTGCCGTTGCTTTGGTACCGCTCAATCATTTCTTCAAGCGTTACATCATATTCTGTTACCTGTTGGTAATCACCCTCACGTAGCCTAACTACTTTTTTATTCAGAATATCGATAGCGGGAATTATGTACATGTCTTTTATATTTTTGAAAAGTTTGTTAAAAGTGTTTCGCCGTACGCACCCGATTTTTCGGGGTGAAATTGTACGCCATAAAAATTATCCCGCCAAATTGATGCCGAAAATTCGTTGTTATAATTGGCCGATAGTAACGTGTAAGCTTTATCGAACTCAATAAAGTATGAATGTACAAAGTAAAAATGTGATCCTGACGGTATATTTTCAAATAACGGGTTTTCCTTTTCGGGATAAACCTGGTTCCAACCGGTATGGGGCACCTTGTATAAATTGCTATCCTTAAACCGTAAAGTTTTAATAGGGAACAGGCCAAGCAGGGTCGAATCGCCTTCTTCGGAGTAGGAGGTGAGTAACTGCATCCCCACACAAATTCCCAAAGTGGGCTTTTTTAGGGCCTTAATAGCTGACACTAAACCTGTCGATTCCAGTTTTTTCATTGCCGCACCGGCATGCCCAACACCAGGGATGATATACCTGTCATACAGTTCAAGATCATCCACAGTATTCACCATACCATAAGCAATCCCCAATCTGTCGAGTGCTGCAGTAAGTGAGAAAATATTTCCGGCGCCGTATCGGATGATGCCGAGCCCCCCCCTCCCCCTGAAGGGGGAGCTGTCCGGCGGGTTAGTATTTACCGAATCCATATTTTGTTCTATCTCATCCATGTTTGTCAACTCTTGTTCCCCCTTCAGGGGGTTAGGGGGCTTCGCCTAAAGTAGCCCTTTAGTGCTTGGTAAAACCATCTTATTTACATCACGTTTAACAGCCATTTTTATTGCTTTCGCAAAGGCTTTAAATATAGCTTCTATTTTATGATGTTCGTTCTGCCCTTCGGCTTTTATGTTCAAATTGCATTTTGCAGCGTCGCTGAATGATTTGAAGAAATGGTAAAACATTTCGGTTGGCACATCCCCAACTTTTTCGCGTTTAAATTCGGCGTCCCAAACTATCCAGTTGCGGCCGCCAAAGTCAATAGCTGCCTGTGCCAGGCAATCATCCATAGGCAGGCAAAAGCCATAGCGTTCAATACCCATTTTGTTGCCCAAAGCTGTGGCAAAAATCTCGCCTAAAGCGATGCCGGTATCTTCAACAGTGTGGTGTTCGTCAATATGAAGATCGCCTTTGGCAACCACTTCCAGGTCGATGCTGCCGTGACGGGCAATCTGATCAAGCATGTGGTCAAAAAAATGCAGCCCGGTTGATACTTTGGATTCGCCGGTGCCATCCAGGTTTATTTTGATGTAGATATCTGTTTCTTTGGTACTGCGACGGTGTTCAATAACACGTTCTCCCAGTTTTAAAAATTCATACACCTTTTGCCAATCGGTAGTTTCTAATGCGATAGTGTCGCCAATATGGTCCTCTTCGGTAAATTCGCCACCGCCTAAGTTAGTTTGGTTATTTAACCAGATTGCTTTAGCGCCCAGGTTTTTAGCAAGCAGTACATCGTTCTTCCGGTCACCGATGGTTAAAGAATTTTTAAGGTCGTATTTTTCCGTGTCGAAGTATTGCGTAAGTAGCGCAGTTCCCGGTTTACGGGTAGGGGCTTTGTCGGCTGCAAAGGTGCGGTCGATGATTTGGTTGGCAAATTTTACGCCCTCGCTTTCAAACGTTTTGAGGATAAAGTTATGCACCGGCCAAAAGGTATCTTCGGGGTAAACAGCGGTACCTAAACCATCCTGGTTGGTAACCATTACAAGTTCAAAATCAAGTTCTTTGGCTATTTTGGGTAAATAAGTTAACGCACCGGGGTAAAAGGTTAGTTTTTCGAACGAATCTATCTGCTCATCCGGCGTTTCGTTAATCATGGTGCCATCACGATCAACAAAGAGTATTTTTTGTAGCTTGCTCATCAATATAATTATTGATTTTTGAATTAGTGGTTATGTTCTATTGCTTATCAAAGCTTTTTAAGGTCTCTAATAAAATCGAATTCTCTTCGGGAGTGCCCACAGTGATGCGTAAGCTGCCCTCGCACAATTCAATTTTTGAGCGGTTGCGTACAATGATGCCTTTACCCACTAAAAATTTATAAATGCCGTTGGCATCAGTTGTTTTTACCAAAATAAAGTTGGCATCTGATGGGTAAATATCTACCACAAAATCAAAGTCCTTCAAAGCAAGTACCAGCCTGTCGCGTTGTAAAAGGGTCTCTTTTATCCAGCCATTTACCTGGTCAACGTTTGCCAGGGCTTCTAAAGCTAACTGCTGCGATGATTCGTTAACATTGTAAGGTGGTTTAACTTTATTCATCACCTCGATAATCTCTTCACTGGCAAAGGCCATCCCTACGCGCAAGCCGGCAAGTCCCCAGGCTTTGGATAAGGTTTGCATCACCACCAAATTGGCATACTCGGTAAGTTCCTGTATAAAGGTTTTTTGCCTGCTGAAATTGATGTAGGCTTCATCAACCACTACGATTCCATTAAAGTTTGCCAGTAATGTTTCAACATCCGCGCGGTTAATGGAATTGCCTGTCGGGTTATTTGGCGAACAGATAAATATCAGCTTGGTATGTTCATCAATCGCTTCGGCAATGCCTTCCAAATTCAGCTGGTAATCTTCGGTTAGTAAAACCTTGCGGGCCTCCACATCATTGATGTTGGCCGATACCTCGTACATGCCGTACGTAGGCGGTACCAGGATCACGTTATCAACGCCGGGGTTACAAAAGCTGCGGAACAGGATATCGATAGCTTCATCGCTGCCGTTGCCTATAAATATGTTGCGGGCTGGTACGCCCTTGATCTCGCTTAAACGCATTTTTATGGCGTATTGCATAGGATCGGGGTAGCGGTTAAATTGCTTTGCTAACGGCGAACCGTAGGCATTTTCATTAGCATCTAAAAAAACACTGGCCTCGCCCTGATACTCATCACGTGCCGATGAATAGGGCACAAGCTTTTTGATGTTTTCTCTGAGTAGGCCCCCCAGCCCCCTAAAGGGGGAGTTTCCATCGGGGCCGCTATAGTATTGTTGTTTTATTTCTTCACTCATTTTAATAAATCTTAATTTGCGTACCTAAAGGCTTTAGGACGTAATCCCCCTTCAGGGGGTTTGGGGGCTTTTTCTAATACTCACCGCATTTCTATGCGCATGCAAGCCTTCCATCTCGGCCAAAATTTCAACCGTGTGGCCAATGTTTTGGATACCCTCACGGGTGATATGCTGGAAAGTAATTTTTTTTACAAAAGAATCCACCGATACGCCAGAGTAAGCCCTTGCATAACTGCTGGTTGGCAAAGTATGGTTGGTGCCTGATGCATAATCGCCGGCGCTCTCTGGCGTTAAATTTCCCAGGAAAACCGAGCCCGCATTAATGATACTTCCGGTTATCTGCTCCCAGCTGTGGGTTGCCAAAATTAAGTGTTCAGGCGCATACCGGTTACTGAAATCCATGGCTTCGGCCAGGCTGGATGTCACTACGATGTAGGAGTTATCCAACGCTAAACCGGCAATTTCGGCCCTTGGTAATACGGGTAATTGCTTTTCTATTTCTGCCAATGTAGCCTCTGCAATTGCAGCCGATGTGCAAACCAACACCGATTGACTGTCGATACCGTGCTCGGCCTGCGCCAATAAGTCGGCAGCTATATAAGCCGGCACAGCGGTATCATCTGCAATAACCAAAACTTCTGACGGCCCTGCCGGCATATCAATAGCCGTAGTGGTTGTTGACTGGATAAGTGTTTTAGCCTTGGTTACAAACTGGTTGCCTGGACCAAATATTTTATCAACCTTGACGATGCTTTCTGTACCGTAAGCCATTGCTGCTATGGCCTGTGAACCACCCGCCAAATAAATTTTATCGATACCTAACAATAGCGCCACATATGCTATAAATGCATTTACCTTGCCGCTTTTTTGCGGAGGCGAGCAAACAACAATTTCATGGCAGCCTGCAATGCGCGCCGGGATGCCCAGCATTAAAAATGTGCTTGGCAACACAGCCGATCCGCCGGGGATATATAAACCAACTTTTTCAATCGGCCTTAACTCGCGCCAGCAGGTAACGCCGGGCATGGTTTCTACCTTGTCCTCGGTTTTTAGCTGTGTTTGGTGAAATTTATAGATGTTGCTGTAAGCGGTTTCCAGGGCATTTTTTTGCTCTGGTGTAATAGCTTCAGCCAACTCTTCCAGCTCGGCCTTATCCAAATAAAGCTTAGTTAGCGATACCTTATCAAACTTTTGGGCATAATCAATCAAAGCGCTGTCGCCATGCTGTTGCACGTTGGCAATCACTTCCTCCACAACGGCACGGATCTCATTCGCTGGGTCAACATTACGCTGAACCAGTTTCTGGATATCTTTTGCAGTAAGTTCTGAATACTTAAATAGTTTCATATGGCCCCCCAACCCCCTAAAGGGGGAGTTTTTTTGAAAGTTATAGTTTTGTTTACATAGCCCCGTCTTGTTCCCCCTTTAGGGGGTTAGGGGGCTTAGCCTACAATATTATCTTCTCAATCGGCATTACTACAATGCCTTGCGCGCCGGCTTGTTTTAGCTGGCTTATCCTGTCCCAAAAATCACGTTCGGGTATTACGGTGTGTACAGCTACCCAATCAGCTTCGGCCAATGGCACTACCGACGGGCTTTTAACCCCCGGCAATAAAGCGATCACTGTATCAAGGTTATCTTTATGAACGTTAAGTACCACGTACTTAGTCTCTTTGGCGCGTAAAACCGATTGGATGCGTTGTATCAATTCCTGAACAAGGTCATTGCTTTCAGTAGCTTTACTGCTAATCAGGATAGCCTCTGACGACATTACATCGGCAAATGCTTTTAAACCATTGCTTTTTAATGTACCACCGGTTGATACCAGGTCGCAAATAGCATCAGACAGGCCCAGGCCGGGAGAGATTTCAACCGAACCAGAAATGGTACGGATATCAGAAGTAATACCTTTTTCCTTTAAAAACTTGCCCAATATAACAGGGTAGGTGGTAGYGATAGCTTTGCCGTTCAAATCTTCAAGCGTGGCGATATCATTATTGTTTGGCACCGCTATTTTAAGCGAGCATTTACCAAAACCAAGGCGCTGCAGGTAGCTTACTTCAACTTCGGTTTCCTCTATTACGTTTTCGCCTACAATACCCAAATCGGCAATGCCATCCTGAACATATTCGGGGATATCATCATCGCGCAGAAAAAGGATCTCTAAAGGGAAGTTGGAAACTGGCGAGATTAAGGAACTTTTGTAGTTTTCGAAGTTTAAGCCGCAATTTTTTAATAATTCGACAGATTTTTCGTTGAGACGACCAGATTTCTGGATCGCTATTTTAAGTGTTTTCAAAAGAATTGAATTTATGAAC